>JBBRZT010000008.1:0-29116 GCA_038236395.1 Candidatus Acidiferrales bacterium | reverse complement strand
CGGATTTTCCTGGCAGGGCGTCGTGATATTTTCGCTTTCAGGGACGACTATTGCCGCCACCTGAACAGACGCTTAGTCTTGACATTTGCCGAACCGCAAACCCGAAAATGAAAGAGCTTCCAAAAATTACCAATCCCGTGGTGATCCGCACTGACTTTGAGAATCAGCCAGTGTGGGAAGCGATTTGCGAACTGATTCGCGCCCCCGGCAGCGAAATGTTCTACGCCTACGTCGAATTTCTTGACGATAGCGACTATCGGAATCTTACCAAGGAAGAATTGTTGGCCATCGTACCCTACAACTACCGTCACTCATTCCTCTTTGTTGTTGACAAGGCTGCGGTCATCAGTCCGGATTTCGCGATCCTTGCTGTCGATTTGGTTGAGGCACGTGGGCGTAGTTTCCGGGCGATTCCGTCTAGGATTCAGAGCATCGAGAACAATCTGTCCATCGCGAATATGGACTTCGGAGAATTCGCGGAGTCTGTCGACGAGGACGGAATCTTCAGAGGCTTTCCTAAGACCTAATTTGCCCCCAGGGCTCTGTCCCCTATAGCCATGCCAAGCTCGCAACGTCCACCTGCCGACGATTCCAGTTATCTGGCGGACGGACAGAATGTTCGGCATGGCGCTTCTCACGGGCTCTTCCGGTCAGGCGATAGGGGAGCGCGAAGGGACCCAGCGGGACCAGTCAGCGCCGGAGTTGAACCCTTAGGAAGTCATGTCCCCGTAACATTTAGGATACTGTTTTTCTGCGATGGCTGTCGTTTATGCCCTTTTTAGCGAATATGGGTTTTACGAACTCTCTGTCCAGTTACGAAGTGCCCGCTCGCTATTCCTCTGTTTTTCAACTAGATCAAATCATAAAATCCCTGTTGCGAGACTCAGGAGGTCGCCAGATCTCTGCCACGGTAAGCGCGGAGGGAGTGGCGAGGAGATTGCTGTATACCTCTGTACGTACCATAGTCCGTCCCCGAATGGTCTCTAGTCGTCATCACTAGTCCCCAATTGTAGGTCTGCTCGCGGTTTCAGAATTTCGTCTGAAAACGGTCCGTGGAGTTGTGTGTCTAGCGCCAGGTGTCGACACGGAGATAACGATGCGCAAAGCTCTCAAATTCAGCTTGCTGACTGCCGGCCTGATTCTGTGGTTGGCATTGGGTGTCAGAGGTTACATTTTGCAGGTGGCTAGCGGCACATGGGCTCCGCAGGCGGACCTTACTCAAGCACGGTCGGGCGCGTCGGTGGCGCTGCTGAAGGATGGCCGGCTTTTGGTGACCGGCGGCGACGGAACCGCTGGAACGCTGGCTAGCGCGGAAATCATCCGAACAGACGGCGCCTCTGCGGCTGCCGCGCCGATGAGTATCTCGCGTAGCAAGCATATTTCCGTACTATTGACCGATGGCAGCGTCCTAGTGGCCGGTGGAACGACCTCTGGCGGTGGCGCTACCAACGCCGCCGAAATTTACAATCCTGTTTCTGACTCGTGGACCACTCTCGCCGGCGGCATGATCGAGGCGCGCTCCAACGCGACTGCGACTGTTTTGCAGGATGGCCGCGCGCTGATCGCCGGTGGAGAAAAATCCGGCGGAGCCAGTTCCACGCTAGAAATTTTCGATCCCATCACGCAGTCGTTTTCTTTTGGCGGCGCTCTCTCCTCGCCGCGCACGGAACATGGCATGGCGCTTTTGGCCGATGGCCGGGTATTCATTGCCGGCGGTTCGAATAGTGCCGTAGCGCTGAACTCGACGGATATTTATGACCCCGTTGCGGGCAGCGTCACCGCGGGACCGGTGATGTCCACGCCGCGAAGTGGGCACTCCGCGACTGTCATGCTGGATGGGCGCGTTTTGATCGTGGGAGGAAATAACGGCTCCGCAGATTTGGCGAGCGTGGAAATTTTTGATCCTGTAACGGGCACCATAGCTGCTGTTGCCAGCTCGCTGACCACAGCGCGACAGGGGCACCTGGCTTTTCTTTTGCCGAATAATAATACCGTGCTGATCGTCGGCGGAACATCCGCGGGCGCGCCGCTGGCTTCCGCGGAAGTGTTCACGCCGTGGCTGGGGACATTTGGGCCTACTGGATCTTTGTCAACGGCGCACAACCTCTCGGCGGGCAGCCCCATGAAACAGGATGGCTTGCTGGTGGTCGCGAGTGGACAAGATGCGTCGGCTGTGGCTGTGGCAAACAAGGATTTGTACGGATTCGCGACGGTGAAAACGGATGCAGCGGATTATCCGCCGGGCAGTACCGTCACCATTACGGGCTCCGGTTGGCAGCCCGGCGAAACGGTAACCCTGACGCTGGTAGAAGAACCACTATTCGATACTCATGGGCCGTTCACCGTGTTGGCGGATTCGAACGGGAGCTTTTCTGACAGCTCATTTGCAACCGACGAACATGATCTTAATATCGGTTTTGTTTTGACCGCGACTGGATCCGTTTCCGAAGCACAGACGATCTTCAAGGATTCCAAACCCAACACGGTAACAGTTGGGGCCCAAACACCCGACCCAGTCGCGCCAGGGGGATCGGCTCAGTACACAGTCACTGTCAATTTTAATGGCAACGGAAGCTCATGCACCTCGCCATTAAGCATTCAAAATCCTGCAGTTTTGCCTGCGGGCTCGACAGCCACATTCAGTCCAACATCCGTGACCAGCACCGGGGGCAACGCCGCCTCGACTCTTACGATCACTACTACTAATTCGACGCCGCCAACGGCAACCTCAATTTCATTTACGGTACTCGCTGCCAATGGCGGCGGTACATGTCAAGCAGGTACCGCAACGGGTACCGGGACATTAACGGTTGTTGAGAGCACTACAACTACGCTTACGAGTTCGGTAAACCCATCGGTATTTGGGCAGAGCACCACGTTGACAGCAACGGTGGCAAAGACCAGCGGACCGGCCAGCGTGAATGCGGCAAGCGTCACGTTTAAAGACGGCGCCACCACGCTGGGAACGGTGAATGTAAATGCTTCTGGGGTGGCTACGCTGGGAGTGGCAAGCCTGACTGCAGGCTCGCACAGTCTAACGGCGTCATATGCTGGAACAGCAATCTTCGGCGCGAGCAATTCGAACACCGTTTCACAAACGGTGAACCAAGCCAGCACGACGACCACACTGATTAGCGGGACCAACCCTTTGAGTTCCGGCCAATCGGTGACATTTACGGCAACGGTGGCGGCGGTCGCTCCGGGAAGCGGAACAGCAACAGGCACCGTCACGTTCAAAGATGGCGCTACCACCATCGGGACAGGAACACTGGCAGCAAACACGGCCACACTTGCGATCTCTACACTTACCGTCGGCTCGCATTCGATTACCGCGACATACGACGGAGATTCAAATTTCACAGGCAGCACTTCTTCGGCGCTCGCGCAGACCGTAAATCAGGCGAGCACGACGACGACGATTAGCGCGCATACCCCCAGCCCGTCAGTGGTGGGCCAGGCGGTCAATATTACGTTTACGGTGACGGGCGGCAGCGGAACGCCCGCCGGAAACGTTACGGTCAGCGACGGAGCTGCGGGAGACTCTTGCACGGCGACGGTGGCGACCGGCAACTGCTCGATCATCTTTCCTGCGAGCGGCGCCAAAACGCTTTCCGCTGTTTATGCGGGCGACACGAATTTTACGGGCAGTACGTCGGCCAACGTGTCGCACACGGTGAACGCCGCAGCGACGACCACGACGATAACAGCTCATACACCGAATCCTTCCGTGATTGGTCAGGCGATCACCGTGAACTATTCGGTGACAGTAAATTCACCGGGCAGCGGAACCATTCCAGGAACGGACAACGTAGCGGTGAGTGACGGCACGGGCGATACCTGCACCGGCACAGTTGCCGCAGGCACCTGTCAGCTGACACCGACGACATCCGGCGCCAAAACGCTGACCGCTACTTTCGCTGTGGGCGACGCTAACTTCGCGACGAGCACGTCGGCGGGTGTGTCGCACACGGTCAACAAACGCGTTACTACGACCGGCGTGAGTTTATCGCTTACGAGCGTAGTCGTGGGCCAAGCCAGCAACGCGACGGTAACGATAACGGACACCGATTCCGGAACGCAAACCAATCCGTCTGGTGTTGTGACGCTCAGTTCTTCGGATACCGGCGATACTTTCGGCACGTGCACCCTGGCACCTAGCGGAGCGAACGCGGCCACGTGTACGGCTTCAGTTACGCCCTCGAAGGTAGGCACTAGCCCGCACACCATCACCGCCACGTTCCCTGCAGATACGACGCACGCCACGAGTATCGGAACGGCAAACTTGACCGTAACGAAGGCGAGCACCACCACGGCCATCACTTCGAATACTCCGAATCCTTCGACGGTAGGCCAGGCCATTATCGTGGACTTCACCGCAACCGTAAATTCCCCTGGCGCAGGCACGCTGACGGGCAACGTGACGGTGAGCGATGGCGCGGGAGATACCTGCAGCGCGACGGTAGCGGCGGGAAACTGCCAGATCACCATCGGCACGGCGGGCGCTAAAACGTTGACGGCAACTTACGCGGGCGATGCGAACTTCCTTGGCAGCGCCTCGGCGGGAACCACTCAAACCGTGAATCCAAAGCTGGCCATTACCAGCAATGCGTTCGCGACGCCGACAGGAATTTGCTCATCGCAAATCACGGCGCAGACGCAAAACGGAGACGGATCGGCGGCCAATCAAGGAGCTGTGAGAACACTCAACCTATCCAGCAGTTCCGCCAATGGAAAGTTCTTCAGCGACTCGGGCTGTACTTCACAAATTAGCAGCGCGGCTATCGGTGTGGGTTCGAGCACGGTGAATTTCTTTTACGACGATACGTCGATTGGCACGCCGGTGGTGACGGTGACGTCGACGGGTCTGACTTCAGCGACACAGACAGAGGCCGAAACCGGTTTGCGGTTCTCGACCGGCGCATTTACAAGCCCTCTCGGTCAGTGCAGCACTGCGATGACGCTGCAATCCGCGAACGCCCAAGCCGGGTCGCCTACAAGTCTCACATCAGCCGCGACCATCAGCCTGGGCAGTTCCTCGGCCGGCGGAAAGTTCTACAGCGATGCGACGTGCACGACACAGATTACCAGCGTAGTCATCGGACCAGCCTTTGATGCCGGCCACGATTCGCCCAACTTCTTTTATAAAGATACGCTGGCGGGATCGCCGCTGGTAACAGCCTCGGCGGGCACGGCCTCAGCAACGCAGACGGAAACGATAACCAAGATCACGCAGGTGTTCACGGTGCCCGCCTCACAGACCATCACATTTGGAACTGCTTCCATCACGCTTTCCGGAACACTTGCAGCGGGCACGTTATTCCCGCCGAGCGGTGAAACTGTCTCCATAACGATCAACAGCGTGGCTACAAGCGCCACCATTGGAGCGAACGGAGCTTTTTCCGCGACAGTAAATACTTCCGCGATCCCGGCGTCGGTTACTGCCTACGTGATCGCTTACAGTTATCCGGGAGACTCGAATTTCAACGGCGCCACCAACAACGCCACTACGCTAACAGTGAATAAGGCTACGACGGCCACGGGTGTGGTCTCGTCCTTGAATCCTTCCTTCGCAGGTCAGCAGGTGACTTTCACCGCTACGGTTACAGTTTCCGCCGGTGTGCCCACCGGCACCGTGCAGTTCCAAGATGGCGGCGTAAATCTCGGCAGCGCAGTTACGCTGACGAATGTTGGCGGCGTCTTCAGCGCGCAACTGCAGACCTCGGGCCTCGCGGTTGGCGCTCATTCCATCACCGCAATTTATGGCGGCGATACCAACTTCAGCGGGAGCACCTCCTCAGCTCTAACCCAGACCGTGAAGTCCGCGGTGACCATCACTTCGATTTCCGCGCCGACCATCACCTACGGCGTAGACGGGGTGGTTACGGTCACGGTGGCCGCGCAGGATTCTTCGGCAGGCACGCCAACGGGAAGCGTAACGCTATCAGTGGATGGCGGCGCCGCCTTGAGTCAGAGTCTCGTGAATGGATCTGCTGCTTTTACGATTCCCAATCCCAACGCTGGCGATCATCCTCTGTCCGCCAGCTACGCCGCGCAAAATAACTTCAACGCCAGTTCGGCAACCGGGAATTTGCATGTTAACCAGGCGGTGGCCACTCTTGCCTTCGGTACGCTGACGTTTACCTACGACGGCTCGCCAAAACCGGTTAGCGTGACAACGACGCCCGCGAATCTCGGCGTCGTGACTGTTACTTACAACGGTTCGGCCACGCCGCCATCCAGCGCGGGAAGCACCGCCGTTTCAGCCACACTGACGAATTCGAACTATACCGCCGCGGCAATCAACGGCACCGAGATTATCAACCAGGCCCAGGCAAGTCTTGCGTTTGACAATCTCACGTTTACCTACGACGGCTCGCCAAAGCCTGTCACCGTCACGACCAGCCCCGCCGGTTTGACGGGTGTCACCGTCCTTTATAATGGCGGAGCCACTGCGCCGACCAACGCGGGGACTACACCTGTCTCCGCAATACTTACGAATCAGAATTACGCAGCCACCCCAATCAACGGCACAGAAACGATTCAAGCCGCGCCGGTGGTGATCACGGTCAGCGATTCAATGCCGACGTATGACGGCAACACTCATCAAGCCTCCGTCAGTGTGGTTCCCTTGGTTAGCGTGGCGATTACTTACAACGGCTCTGCGACGCTGCCAATCAATGCAGGCACCTATGCGGTATCCGTCACCACGACGGACCCGAACTATGCGGGAATGGCGACCGGCACCTTAACGATTAAGCAAGCTCAACCCGTGGTTACCTGGAGCAATCCAGCTGACATCACTTTTGGTACGGCGCTGTCCGGTGTGCAACTCAATGCGATGGCTAACATTGGCGCCTCCTCCGTTCCTGGCACGTTCCTCTACACCCCACCCGCCGGCACGGTTCTGGATGCAGGCGATGGACAGACATTGACTGCGGATTTCACACCGACAGATGTGATAGATTACGCCGCCGTTCCCGGCACGCATGCGACGATTAATGTTAAGGCTAAAGCACTCTACGTAATCTCCAGCGATGGCTCGCGAGCCTTCGGCCAGTCCAATCCAATGTTTACTCCGACGTTCATTGGTTTGACCGATGGCGATACCCCGAGCTCGGTCGGCACGGTAACTTGCCAGTCGGCCGCGGGGACCACAAGCGCGCCGGGCACGTACGCCGCGCTTTGTTCGGGCGTCAGCTCCACCAACTATAGCGCTCACTACATCGCGGGGACGTTGTCGGTCACCAATCCGCTCAACGCCATTACGGAAATCAAAGGCGCAAGTTCCAACAGCGAAACTCTCACCCTCGGCCAAAGTGATTTGCTGACCGCCACTGGTAAGTTCGCCGACGCCAGCACGCGTGCTCTTTCCGTTGCGGGTGGCTCGAGCTACGCCAGGATGCCATTGTCCACGCCCGTATCAGGCGCGGCGATTGCGGAAGCTGGAGGCGTGCTGTACGCCATTGGCGGGTTTGATGGCACGAACACGCTGGGAACGATTCAGGCTTACGATCCAAAGAACGATAACTGGACGGTGCTGCCAAACAGCGTTGCTCTCGGGACTGCACGCACCAATGCTGCGGTCGCCAGCGTAGCCGGCAAGATTTATTTGATCGGGGGCACTGATGCCGCCCATCACGCTCTCGCCAGTGTTGAAGTTCTCGATACCACCGGGACAAATCCCGTAGTGACGGCATTTTCCGCTTCGCTCTCCACCGCGCGCAACGCTTCTGGCGCGGCTGCGTTCAACAACAAACTTTACGTGATCGGTGGAAGCGATAATTCGAATAGCGCGCTTTCGTCGGTGGAAATATTCGATCTCATTACTGGAGCTGTGAGCACAGCCGATGCAGGTACGGCGTTGGCGCAAGCTTCTGGCGCAGTCGTCAAAAAGAACAACACTTCAAAACTGTACGTCGCCGGCGTTTCCGGTGCTTCGGTGGTGCTGGTGAATTTTGACGGCGCGGACTGGAGCAGCCCGGTCAGCACCTCGCTGAACGCCGCTCAGGGCGTGGGCGCCACGTCCTTTGGCGAATTACTGTATCTCGTGAACGGCGCGGACGTGTGGTCGTACGACGGCACTTCATTTACCAAGAAGAACAGCCTACCGAACGCGCATAGCGCCGCGCACCCAGTGACAATTGGCTCGCTCATCTACGTGGCATCGGCTGGATCTGGCTCCACCAATTCCTACCTCGACGCCTTCGCTCCCGATGAAGTCAAGTGGACCAGCGCGGACGACACCAAAGCTACGGTGGACCAGTCCGGCAACATCGCTGCGATCGCGATTACCTCTCCGACCGTCACCATCACAGCGGCATCATTGACTGATCCCAATATTTCCGCGGACTTTTTACTGACCGTCATTCGTAAGACCCAGACAATTCAGTTCGACGCGCTCAGCCCCAAAACCTATGGCGACGCGGACTTCAGCGTCTCGGCGACTTCTGTGGATTCGGCCGCCACGGCGACGGGCCTCCTGGTCGGCTTTACGGCCGGATCGACCGATGCCTGCACCGTGGGAACTTCGACACTCGCTGCAGGAGTGTCCAGCGCCACCGTGCACATCACCGGAGCAGGCAACTGCACAATTACCGCTGCACAGCCCGGCGACGCAACCACTTGGCTGCCTGCAACGTCCGTTCCGCAGACATTTGCCATCGCGAAGGCGAATGCGGTCATTGTGGTCACACCCTACAGCGTGACGTATAACGGCGATGCGCACACCGCGACGGGGACTGCCACGGGCGTGAACAGCGAAAGCCTGGCTGGTCTGAATCTGACTGGCACCACGCACACCAGCGCAGGAGATTATCCGAGCGATGCATGGACGTTCACCGATGTGACCGGAAATTACAACAACGCCAACGGCACGGAGCACGATGCCATTGCCAAAGCTGACGCGGTCGTTGTAGTTACACCCTACATCGTGACCTATGACGGCGAACCGCACACAGCCACGGGAACAGCGAAGGGCGTAAAGACCGAGACCCTGGCAGGACTGAATCTGTCTGGCACCACGCACACCAGCGCCGGGGATTATCCGAGCGATCCGTGGGCGTTCACCGACGTGACCGGAAATTACAACAACGCCAACAGCACGGTGCACGATGCCATTGCCAAAGCTGACGCGATGATCGTGGTTACGCCCTACGACGTGACCTATGACGGCGATCCGCACACAGCCACGGGAACGGCGAAGGGCGTAAAGACCGAGACCCTGGCAGGGCTGAATCTGTCTGGCACCACGCACACCAGCGCCGGGGATTATCCGAGCGATCCGTGGACATTCACCGATGTAACTGGGAACTACAACTACGCGAACGGCACTACGCATGATGCCATAGCCAAAGCTGACCCGATCGTGGCCGCGACCGGTGGAACATTTACTTATGATGGCAATTCGCATCCGGGCTCGGGCACGGCAACAGGAGTTAAGGGAGAGTCCCTAACGCCCGTCAATGTGGCCTACAAAGACGCGCTATCCACTCTACTCACCACGGCCCCTGTAAATGCCGGATCGTACTCGGTCGCCGCAAGGTTCGCGGGCGACGGTAACTATAACCAGAAGCAGAGCGCGTCCGTGTCGCTCGTTATTAACCAGGCGAATGCGGTCATCTCGGTTACACCATACGGCGTGATCTACGACGGCGCGGCTCATACTGCGGTTGGCTCCGCTCATGGAGTCGAGAGCCCGACTCCCGTCGACCTGACCGCCTTGCTGCATTTGGCCGGAACGACCCATACCGACGCGGGGGACTACAACACAGACGCCTGGACCTTCGACGGAAACAACAACTACAGCGCAGCCAGCGGGACGGTGATTGACAGCATAACGAAAGCCAGTTCGGTCACTGCTGTAGTCTGCCCGGCCAGCGTTACCTACACCGGCGCGGCGCAAACTCCTTGCACCGCGTCAGTAACGGGAGCTGGAGGGTTGAACCAGCCCCTAACCGTGAGCTACGCCAACAACACCAATGCTGGCACTGCCACTGCCAGCGCCACCTATCCTGGCGACGCGAACCACAATGGAAGTGACGACACGAAGAATTTTACTGTCGCCAAGGCCAACGCCACGATCGCGGTCACGCCTTACAACGTTATTTACAACGGACTGGCACATACAGCTACGGGAACAGCCAAGGGCGCAATGAACGAAAGCCTGAGCGGTCTGGACTTGAGCGCCACTGCGCATACCAATGCCCGGGACTATGCCGCGGATGCGTGGACCTTCACGGACGTTACTGGAAACTACAACAACGCCAACGGCACGGTACACGATGCCATTGCCAAGGCCGACCAGGCTGCGGTGACGGTGACCGGTCCCTCTGACGTGACGTACGGGAACACAGGTACAGCGACAGCCAGCGGTGGCAGCGGAACTGGTGGCTATAACTTCAGCACCGGTAGCTCGACGGGTTGTTCGGTGGCGGGAGTCATTGTATCGGTGATCAACGCCAGCGGCACCTGCGCACTGACAGCGACACGCTCTGGTGACGGCAATTACAATGACTCGGCATCCAGCGCACCGTTCACGGTGATGTTGCATAAGGCCAACCAAGCGACGGTGACGGTGACAGCTCCGACGAACGTGACGTACGGGAACACGGGCACGGCGGCGGCCAGCGGTGGCAGCGGTACTGGCGCTTACACGTTCAACGCCGGTGCATCGACAGGGTGTTTGCTTTCGGGGCTGACGGTATCGGTGAACAACGCCAGCGGCACCTGCGCGCTGACAGCGGTCAAAGCGGGGGACAATAACTACAACGCCTCGGCTGTCAGTGTGCCGCTGACGGTGACGCTGAACAAGGCGGCCCAGACGATTACATGGAGTACTCCGGCCAACATCGTCCTGGGAACACCCTTAGGGTCAACGCAGCTTAATGCCACGGTCACCGTGGTCGGTCCGGCCCCGGCTGGCACGCTCACCTACAATCCGGCGGCGTCCACGGTGCTTGGCGTTGGCGCTCATCAGGCGCTCAACGTCACAGCCGCTGCGACCAATAATTACAACGTGGCAAACGCGACGGTATACATCAACGTTCTGTATAGCACGGGGCTCTGCCTGGGTGAAGCTGGACACCAGGTCCTGCAACCGATCAACGCCGACGGTACTAGCGTCTTCAAGATGGGCAGCACCGTGCCGACCAAGTTCCGGGTCTGCAATGCCAGTGGCGCTTCCATTGGGACACCGGGAATAGTCATCGGGTATGGTCTCGTAGCGGCAGCCAACTCACCTGCTATTACCGTTGACGAGGACATCTATTCGACCACGCCGGACACGGCCTTCCGTTGGGATTCAAGCGGTCAGCAGTGGATCTTTAACCAAAGCACGAAGAACAATCCGTCACTGAAGACCGGGGTGACCTACTTCTTTACGATCAACCTGAACGACGGGTCATCCATTTATTTCCAGTACGGCCTTAAGTAACGAACACACCCGGGCGAAGTCCGTGGGCGCCGGCTCGTATATATGTGAACTGGCGCGAGTCAGCAGGGCGGGATTTAATCATTTCGTCCGATAATCGTAAACGCCGGTTGCGATTACGTACACTTGCTCACTATTCATTTGATTGCCTCTTTTTTCGCTTGCGTTTTGTGTAAGGTATGATCCTGGTGGGGGCTTTCAGTTCTGCCATACGGTGTGCCCGGTCACGCTTCGGTGCATCCTCGTAAATTGATCCCATGCTCATTCTTTCAGTGGAAAATGTGACCAAGGACTACGACAGCGATGGCCAGCGGGTGCGCGCATTGGATGGCGTCTCGCTAGCGGTGGAGGCGGGTCAATTTGTGACTCTGGTCGGGCGAAGCGGGTGTGGAAAGTCGACGCTTCTCAACCTCGCTGGTGGTATGGATTTTCCGTTGACGGGTGAAGTGAAGATCGATGAGATCTCGACTTCAGCTTTGCAGGACGCCGTCCTGACGCGCATTCGCCGTGAAAAAGTAGGGTTCATCTTCCAATCCTTTCAATTGCTGCACACCCTTTCGGTGTATGAGAACGTCGAGTTGCCGTTACTGCTGGCAGGCAAGGCCGATGCACGCAATACTGCTCGCGAGCGGCTGGCGTGGGTGGAACTCGAGGGCCTTGGCGACCGGCTGCCTCACCAACTTTCCGGCGGCCAGATGCAACGGGTGGCCGTTGCACGGGCGCTGGTGCACTCGCCAAAGATAATTCTTGCCGACGAACCCACCGGTAATCTGGACAGCGTCACGGGAACCGCAATTCTTGCGTTATTGAAGCGGCTCACACGCGAGCGCGGCGTCGCGCTACTGATGGCCACTCACAGCGCGGAGGCGTCGGACTTAGCGGACCTGGTGGTGCGCATGCGTGACGGCAAAATCCAGACAATCGAGCATAACTAGGTGCCTGCGCTGCGGCTTTTTTATCTCTTCGTGGTACGGCCACTTTTTCGCGAACCGGTGCGGACTGTCGTGATCATTCTGGGGATTGCTTTGGGTGTCGCCGTGGTCCTCGCGATCGATTTGGCCGGCGACGCTGCGACCGGATCGTTTCGTTCTTCGGTGGAAGCGCTTTCCGGCGACACCAATCTCGAGATCAGGGCTTCTGGAGGCCTTCCCGAAGCGTTGGTAGGAACAGTCTCGCAGTTGCCCTACGCGCTGCGCATTTCACCGCGTGTCGAAGACTACGCCGTGGTGCAGGACACAAAACGAACTCTTCCACTCATAGGGCTTGATCTGGTTGGGGAAACCGCAGGCTACGCAGACCGCATGTCCGAAGACGGCGCCCAGCCTGTGAACTTCATGGAAGGATGCGCCCAGCACGATTCGAATCCAGCGAAGGGCCAAGACCGGTCGTCCGAGTCGCCGTTTGATTGTCTCGCTGATCCGGCGAGCGTCTGGGTGGGATTGAGCCTGGGTCGCCAACCGGGCGAGCACCTTACGCTGCTGATCAATGATCGGGAGAAGGATTACATTGTTAGAGGCATATATCCCGATTTGAACGGCGCGGAATCCGCCATCGTCATGGACATTGCTTCTGCGCAATGCGCGGTCGGGCGCTCTGGAAGAATCGATCGCATACTGCTGAAATCTCCGCCGACTCCAGGTATCGACGAATGGGAGCAGCGTTTGCGCGGCGCTTTGCCCGCGGGTGTCCAGGTTCGGGCTCAAGGCTCCGGTACGAATGAGAATCGCCAGATGCTCGCGGCGTTTCGTTGGAACCTCCGCCTGCTCAGCTACATTTCGTTGATTGTGGGTGGCTTCTTGATTTACAACACGATTTCGGTTTCGGTAGTGCGAAGGCGCGCGGAAATTGGCATTGTTCGCGCACTGGGCGGCAGTCGCCGACTTGTGCTTTGTGCTTTTCTTTTGGAAAGCGTCACGCTCGGTTTGATTGGAACGCTTGCGGCCCTCCCGCTGGGACGTTTTATGGCGGCGGGTACAGTGAAGCTCATGGGCTTGACGGTGCAAGCTTTGTACGTCAGCAGCCGGCCCGGCTCGATCGAACTTTCCCCAACATCCATTGCGCTGGCATTTATCGTAGGCCTGGGCGTGGTACTTATTTCTGCGTACGCACCGGCGCGCGAAGCATCGCTGGTTCCTCCCGCGCGTGCCATGGCGCGAGCGAGCCGCGAATATGAGGTGCGAGTACACAGCTCTCGCGAGCTGCTTGCAGGAATTATCTTTGCGCTTGCGGCGGCAGCAGTTTCGCACGCGCCCGCCATCGGCGGTAAGCCAGTGTTCGGTTATCTTGCGGCGCTGTTTTTAATTGCTGCCTGCGCTTTATGCATTCCCGCGCTCGTAGCCGCGGCCACGAGACTCTCCAGCGCATGGTTGGGCCGCAGTTTCGGCGCGGAGGCGCTGCTCGCTTCGCGCAGCCTTGGAGCGTCACTGAGGCGGAGTTCGGTGCTCATCGCCGCGCTGGCCACAGCCATCGCCATGATGGTGTCGATTGGCATAATGGTGGGAAGTTTTCGTGAGACGGTCGTTTCCTGGATGGCTGAGGAACTTCCTGCCGATTTATATCTGCGCCCGGGAGGCGAGCCCGCCACGGACCGTCATCCCACAATTTCGCCCGAAATTGTTGACGCGATTGTCAAGCTCCCTGGCGTAGCGGCCATTGATCGTTTGCGAGCCTACGAAATTACCTACAACGGGCGCCCGGCAATGCTCGGCGGCGCCGACGTTTCCGGCTACCGGACCGGCAGCCGCTCTGATTTTTTCTCCGGTCGGGCGTCTTCCGATGTTTTTCGCGAACTGCGCGGCTCCAACAATGTGGTCGTAAGCGAGCCGTTCACTTCCAAGCATGGGGTCAAGATGGGCGACATCATCACGCTGTCTCTTGGAGAAGCGCGGCCGCAGTTTCACATCGTCGATGTTTATTACGATTATTCGAGCGAGCGCGGGGAAATCTTGATGGACCGCGAAACGCTGCTGCGGTATCTGCCCGATCCGGCACCATCCAATCTCGCGGTATACGTCGCGCCGGGCGCGAATGTTGAGACCGTGCGCTCTGAGATCGTGCAGGCTGTAACAGGTCACCGGCTTTTGCTTTTTTCCGACGGCGAAATTCGCGCGCAGGCCATTCACATTTTCGACCGCACCTTTGCCATTACCTACGCGCTGGAAGCTGTCGCCGTGCTGGTGGCGGTTATGGGCATTGCCGGCGCGCTGCTCGCGCTGGTGATCGATCGTCGGCGCGAACTCGGGCTGATGAGATTTCTGGGTGCCACCACACAGCAGGTGAGGAAGGTCATTCTCTTTGAGGCCGGCCTGCTCGGCCTGTTCGCGAATTTTGTCGGAGCGCTGCTGGGTTATTTTCTGTCGCTGGTGCTCATCTTTGTCATCAACAAGCAATCGTTTGGCTGGACGATCCGCTTCCACTGGCCGGTGGAGATTTTATTGGCAGGGCTAACGTTCGTTTATGCTGCGACGGTGTTATCCGGCTTGTATCCCGCCAGGATGGCCGCAAGGTTAAATCCGATCGAGGTTGTGCATGAAGATTAGCCGTCGCTTGTTCATGCACCCCTCGCGTTTCTTGTGTTCTTTGCTTCTGGTGCTTTACTGTTCGGCGCCTGCGACGCAACATTATCGCCTCGCCTTTCCGGGCTATCACTATTCTTTTCCCCGCGACTATTTCAACCACCCCGATTTCCAAACGGAATGGTGGTATTACACTGGCAACCTGCAGAGCCCGGACGGACATCGCTTCGGTTTCGAACTCACCTTCTTTCGCCAAGCGATAACGCGCGACTCTTCACATCGCACGGCGTGGGACGTTGAGGATCTTTATCTCGCGCACCTCGCGCTCAGCGACTTAACCGCCGGCAATTTTTATCATGTCGAGCGAACCAACCGTTCCGGACCGGGCATCGCCGGAGTGGACCAGGCGGCTCAACGCATCTGGAACGGCAACTGGCAAATCCACTGGAAGGGTTCCGATCAGGTGCTTCGAGCAGTTAGCCAAAAATTTGATCTGCAGTTCACGCTGCACCCGGAAAAGCCGCCGGTGATCAATGGCGAAAATGGCGTTAGCCAAAAAGCCGAGGGCCCGGGACGCGCCTCGCACTACATTTCTCTGACGCGTCTGGTCACGACCGGCACCATAACGGTGAATGCCAAATCATTTTCGGTTTCCGGACTAGCCTGGATGGATCACGAATTCTTCACACACCAGCTCACTCCGGAACAAGCGGGCTGGGACTGGATGAGCCTGCAGCTCGACGACCACTCGGAGCTGATGCTGTTCCGCATTCGCCGTAAGGATGGCTCGATTGATAGGTTTTCCGCTGGCACCTATGTCGACACGCAAGGGCACACCCTACATCTGCGCGAGTCCGATTTCGTTTTGCAGCCGTTGGGCGACGCTTGGAAGAGTCCAACTTCTGGAGCGAGCTATCCACTGCACTGGAAAATCTCCGTGCCAAAGCTCGGGATCGAACTGGAAGCCAGGACGCCGCTGCCTTCGCAGGAACTGGCCGGCGATTCTCGCATCGCTCCGACCTATTGGGAAGGCGCGATCGTCCTAACCGGAAACCGCTATGGGGCCGCCATCGCTGGCTCAGGCTATCTGGAGATGACCGGTTACGCTAAGGACGCTGAAGCCCCAATCTAGAAGTGGTCGGCAAGCCATTTCTGAGCCGTCGATTCAATCTAGGGAACCAGCGATGCGCCTATGACTTCGCAAACAAGTAATGCGAAACAATCCATTCCGAGCCTTTGCGATAGCCCCATAGCTCCGCACACGCCATAAAAAATACCCGCCAGCGCACCAACCAGCGCAGTGCCTCGTGTTCGCGGTCCGCGACATCGACCTTGCGGCCGTAAGTATCTGCAAAAATCTCCAGAATCTTTCTGCGATGGCGATCCATGTTTCTCAGCCACGCTTCCGCGGTTGTCTGATAATGGCCGCCATCTACCTGCCAGTGGCTTTCCATCTTCAAATCGCCCTGGAAATACAGCAGCAGGTCATCGCTGGGCATGACGCCCCCAGTGAAAAAGTATTTGGCCATCCAATCACTGGAGTCGCGGACCTCGTAGGGGTACGCGAACTGTTTATGGCTGAAAATGTGAACGAAGAGTAGCGCGCTGGGCTTCATCCAGGAGGCGATTCGTGACAGCAAGAGCTCATAGTTCCGCATGTGTTCGAACATCTCGACGGAGACTACGCGGTCGTAAAGCTCTGTCGCTTCGAATTCATTCATGTCTACGGTAATGATTTTCAGGTTGCGGATATTGCGCGCCGCAATCTGTGCATCGATATAGCGCTTCTGGCTAGGGGAGTTCGAAACCCCGGTGATCTGGCAATTCGGGAATTTCTCAGCCATAAAGAGCGAAAGGGAACCCCACCCACATCCTAGCTCCAGGACAGTTTGTCCATCGATGACTTGTGCTCGTTCGCAGGTTAGAGCCAGCATGTCTGCTTCTGCTGCATGCAGGTCAGTTAATCCCCGATCCCACAGACCGCAGCTGTATTTCATCCGTTTGCCTAGCACCAATTCAAAAAAGCTGGCGGGAACTTCGTAATGCTGTTCGTTGGCAGCCTGCGTCTCCAGGGCCAGCGGGCTGGCTTTCAATTGTTCGATAAAAGATTGTAACTTCGCTTGTCGCTGCTCGGCGTCGCCCGCTCCTTCGTCCTGGAGTCTCTGTATCAACATCCGGCGGATGCCCACCCGGATCAGCCAATCCGGTAAAAGATCGCGCTCCAGCAAAAATTCCTGCAGCCGTGCGCCGGTTGCGACTCGCCGCGCAGGCAGGTCTCCATGCATCGTTGTGGTTACGTTCATATGCTCTCGTTTCTAAGTGACGGAACTTTTCTTGAACCATGGAATCAAGGCACTGGTGGTTTTCTGATAGCGCGCATATTCCTCGCCCCGCGAACGCAACGCTTGCTCCTCGGTCGCCGGTATGCCGGTCACCCGCAGCAACAAAAACAACATCAGCGCCGGGCAGATCAAGCTCAACCAGCCCCACGGAGAACTCCACGCGTAAACTGTCCACGCCAGCCACGCAAACCATTCAAAGAAATAATTCGGGTGACGCGAGTAGTTCCATAACCCTGCCTGGCAAACGTGGCCGCGATTTTGTGGATCGCGCCTGAATGCGGCCAGTTGCGAGTCGGCTACACTTTCGCCAATCACCGCAGCCAGCCATAAGGCGACACCCATGTATTCCAGCGCGTGCGTTTGTGGAGCAGGGTTCAGCGCGGTAACAAAAAAAGGAATCGAGAGAAGAACGTCCACCAGTGCCTGAAATTCGAAGAAAAGCAGGAAGCGGATATTGACATTCTTTCCTTGCCAGTCACGCCGCAGTTTCTGGTAACGCCCGTCTTCGGGTTCGAGGGTAATTCGCCGAACCAGATGCAGGGCCAAACGTAGTCCCCAGAAACCGACCATGCCCGCCATCATCCACTTTCGAGGATAAAAACCCGGCCCCCGCCACGCATACCAACCGCCCAGCATCGCCAAGCCGAGGGCCCAGCCAACATCCACGAAACCGGCGTTGGATCTGCGCACGCTAATCAGCCAGATCAAAAACATCAACAGCACAAGACCTGCTGTTCCGATTCCAAGCGTAGCTATGGCAACGCTCGTCATGGATTCACAGCATCCGCTTTCCGGTTAGCCGCAACCGGAAGCTTGGAACGCAGCATCCCGCTAACTGCCGCGACGCGCCGGAGAGTCGGTGTCAGGATTTTGTAGATCAAGTAAACTAACAGTGGGGCTATCAGGGCCCAAACCGCTACGGCATGAACCGTGGCCATCCACAGAGTTCTGATTGCATGGCCGGCGTCGGTTTTTATCAGTGCCAGGATCTGAGTTAAGGAGAGCGGCATGCGCGCGCTATGAAAAAAAAGTTCTCCAGCGCGGATAAAAGGAATTAATAACAGCAGTTGAAGCGGATAAAAAAAATAATTCACCAGCTGCACCGCGGGTAAGTTCAGCCGAAAAATAACCGCTGCCAGAAAACACAGCAGCGTGGTCCATCCTAGTGCGGGAAAGATGCCCAGTATCAACCCGCACGCGATGCTCAGGGCAATTTTTTCCGGTGTGATGCCCTGGCGCAGCAGATCCACCACCGGACGAACAATCTTGCGGTGGAAAAATCCGTTGTTCACGAACTGCTCCGCAGAAGCGCGGTGGATGCCGGCTGCTCAGGGCGCAATTTGAAAAGCTGGACCAGTACATAGGAGGACATAGCTATATTCCCCAAAGCCATGACCAAAACGAACCAGAGTGCTCTGCCCACCCAGGTGCGCTCTTTGTACGCGACCCACACGTAAAACGTGATGAATCCGAAATAGGCGTCGAATAAAGTAGCCACCGCCCACGGACTCGTTGTCCAACTAAAATCTTCGGCGGCGGCGAAAATGGACTTGTGCATGGATACCCACGCCGTCATCGTAAGCATGTAGATCAGAATCACTGAAAAGAGTATTTTTAAGAAAAGCTTCATTAGACAAAACCTCGCACTTCGATAAAACCTTGCACTTCGTCAAAACCTTGCCCCCAACAAGCCCAGGTGGCGCTCCAGGGTTTGAAAATCATCTAGAACCGTCCAGCCCAACCCGTTCGCGGCGGCAGTGATAGACGGGCTCGCGCCGCCCACCCATAACTTAGTACGTGGAAAAGCCTTTTTCTGGATTTCTTCTAATGCAGAAATCGCCGCGGCGGTCTTGATAGCGGACAGTCCGATCAGGATGGCGTGCGCTTGCGTCTTCCTGGAAGCTTGCGCGATTTCGCGAGCCGGCAAATTGGTACCAAGATGTATCGCTCCAAGTCCGCCCGCAGCCGCAAGCATGGCGGCCGCCAGGATGCCGAATCCGTGATGTTCATTCTCAGGCGTGGCCAGCAATATTTTAGCCCGCGGATTTGTCTGTGCGTAGAGCCTAAGCATCGAGGCAAACAGTCCGCTCAAGAGAGAGGTGATCATGTGCTCTTGCGCAATAGCGAAGGTTCCTTCATGCCAACGTTGTCCGGCGATGTGCATGAGCGGAATTCCCAAGCGGTGGACTAGTGCGCGAGGGTTGGGAATGACGGCGGTGAGTGCGGCGAGTTCCCGCTCCGCGCTCACGTAGTCGTAGGAATCGACCGCCGCGAGCAGCGGACCGAATATCGCAGCTTCCTCGGCAGCCGCTCCGTTCGCTTTGGCCGCCGCTGTTTTTGTGACGCCTTTTCCCGTCGATAATTTTGTGGATTTTTCAATCAGGGTACGCAGTTGCGCTTCCGAAGCAGTCGCGATTCGCCCGATGGAATGGCCCTTGGCGACAGCCTGCTGCAACAGAACCAGGCGTTCTATTTCCTTGTCTGTGTAAACGCGGGCGCTACCGGCGCGCCTTGGACTAACAGCTTTATATCTACGTTCCCAAGCTCGAAGGGTGTCCTCTGATATTCCGGTGAGCCGGGAAACCGCGCGAATTGGATACGTGGAAGACATCGGTACGCCACAGTAATAGTAGTCGTACACAGAGATGCTGTCAATGATTTGTCCAGGACAAACAATTGACAAAACCCAGGGTTTGCGGATAACATTAAGCCATCAGCCATCCGAGCCCGCCCTGCTGACTTACTTCACATAGGCAAAAAGCCCGGGTGGCAGCGCCGGCAAAGAAATTATGTTCTCCGATCCATTTCACGCCTGCTTCATGTGCCTCACGACGGGGTTGCCCGCCACGGCCCTCCGGGCTTTTGTTTGCACTCTTACTTGTCAGGAAGTAGCGTGACTCGCGTCGCGGTAATCGGGGCCGGAATAGCGGGAATGTCCGCGGCCTACCTTCTAAGCCGCAAGCACGAAGTTCACTTGCTCGAAAGCGAAAACCGCCTCGGCGGCCACACCCACACTCACCAAATCGAAACCAGCGCTGGCGCGCTGCCCATCGATACCGGTTTCATTGTCCACAACGACCGCACTTATCCGAATCTCGTTAAACTGTTCCAATTGCTGGGAGTCGAACGGCAAAAGAGTGACATGTCTTTCGGAGTTTCGTGCCGCGAGACCGGCCTGGAATACAGCACCCGCGGCATGGCCGGGCTCTTCGCGCAAAAGGCAAATTATTTCAGGCCCAGGCATTATAAATTCCTTACCGAGATCCTGCGCTTCAACCGCGTGTCGCGGTTACTCCTGGATGATCCTGCCGGCGCGTCCATGACGTTGGACGAATACGTCAGAGACAATAAGTTCAGCGTTGAGTTTGCCCGCTTTTATCTGTACCCCATGGCTTCGTCGGTATGGTCCACTTCGCTCGAAGAAATCGAAGACTTCCCCGCGCTGACGCTCATTCGTTTTTTTAATAATCACGGCTTCCTGGGAGTGAACACCCAGGCCGTCTGGTATGTCGTAAAAGGGGGAAGCAGCCAATACATTTCTCCGCTCACCCGGCCTTACAAGCAACGCATTCGCACCGGTGCACGAATATCCTCGGTGACACGTTCGCACGGCCGGGCGCAAATCCATTTCGAAGACGGCCCAGAGGAGCAGTTTGATGAAGTTGTTTTCGCCTGTCACGCGCCCCAGGCCCTGAAACTTTTGCGCGACCCTACTGCTGAGGAACAAAGTGTGCTAGCCCAGCTGACCACCACCCGAAATCACACCTTGCTGCATACCGATTCACGATTGCTGCCTGGACGTCCCGCGGCACGCGCGGCGTGGAACTACCACCTGGGAACCGGCCGGCGCGCCGCAACGCTCACATACGACATGAACCGGTTGCAAAATCTGCGGGTGCCCGAACGCTATTGCGTAACCCTCAACTCCGACGGGCAGGTTGAAGAGAAGAGCATTCTCCGGGAGGTGACCTACGCGCATCCCTTGATGACCTTGCCGGCCATCCGCGCGCAGGCCCGCTGGCATCAGATCAGTGGGCGCAGCCACACCCACTTTTGTGGGGCGTATTGGTTCTATGGTTTTCACGAAGATGGCTTGAACTCAGCCATCCGGGTAGCGCGAAGCCTCAATGTTTCGTGGAATTCCGCCGCATGAGGGAAAGCGCGCTCTATTTCGGTTCCGTACGGCATAGGCGATTTCGTCCCGTCAAACATCAGTTTGAATACCCGCTGTTCATGGCCTTCCTGGACGTGGACAAAATTCCGTCGTTGATGCGGATGTCGCGCTTAACCAGTTACAACCGATGGAACTGGGCCAGTTTTCACGAAAGCGATCACTTCGGCGCTGTGCACAATCCCTTGCGGCAGCGCATGGAGGAAGATGCCGCGCGTCACGGAGTAAGACTTCCAGACGGACAGATTTTTCTGCTCACGCACTTGCGCTATCTCGGTTACAACTTCAATCCGGTTTCCTTTTATTACTGCTTTGACCGCGAAGACACTCTGCAGTTGATCCTCTCCGAAGTGAGCAACACCTTTGGCGAGACGCAAAACTACTGGCTATCCCCAGCAAATCAAATAGCCAGCTCCGCGCGCTTCCTGAGCTACCAATTCCCCAAAAGCTTCCATGTCTCCCCGTTCATCGGCATGAAGGCCCAGTATTACTGGACCTTCACGCGGCCGGCGGAAACATTAACCGTGCAGACCAATCTTGCCGAGGACGATCAAGATTTATTTGACGGCACTTTGCGCCTTGAGCGCCGTCCCTGGTCGGCCAAATGGCTCCGCCATGCGCTCCTGCATTTCCCCTGGGTAACGGTGAAGACTGTGGCCGCCATCCACTGGGAAGCCGCGCGCTTATACCTGAAGAAAGTACCCGTGGCGCATCATCCCGGTCCGGAGCTTTTTACGGCCGCGAATACGCGCCATTTTGGCGCTTCCTGGAGTATCAGATGACTGGCAGTCTTAGCAGAAAAGTATTTTTCAAATTACTGGCGGGGCTCTCGGAGAGTCACCTCGAGATCGTCTGCCCCGAAGATACGTACACCTTTGGTTTGCCGAACGCCGATCTCAAGGCCGTCGTCGCCATTCACGATGAGCGTTTCTTCAAGCGGGCGCTGTTCGGTGGCGACACAGGCGTGGGCGAGTCCTACATGCAGGGAGACTGGTCCTCGCCTGACCTGGTTTCCGTTGTGCGCATGGCGGTGCGCAATCTAGACCGCATTGGAAACGGCAACCGCGTATTTTCAATGTTGCGTTCAAAGATCGACACCATCGGCCACTATTTTCGCGAAAACAGTTTGCCCGGAAGCCGCCGTAACATCAGCAAGCACTATGACCTCGGGAATAATTTTTACCGCCTCTTTCTTGATCGAAGCATGGCTTATTCCTGCGCGTATTACCAAACGCCGGAAGATTCGCTGGAGCAGGCGCAGCAGCAAAAGTTCGAGCGCATCTGCAAAAAATTGCGGTTGCAGCCCTCTGACCATTTGCTGGAAATTGGCACAGGCTGGGGCGGTTTTGCCCTGTATGCGGCGCAAAACTATGGATGCCGCGTCACCACAACGACCATTAGCAGCCAACAGTACGACTATGCGCGAGAATTATTCCAGAATGCGGGCGAAGCGGGTAAGCGCATCACGCTATTGCTGGAGGACTACCGCAAGCTGCGAGGGCAGTTCGACAAACTGGTAAGTATTGAGATGTTTGAGGCCGTGGGATTGAAATATTACGACGCCTACTTTAGTGCCTGTGATCGCTTGCTCAAGCCAGACGGAGTTATGTTTCTCCAGGCCATTACCATGAATGAGCAGAAGTTTCCCGACTATCGTAGGCGCTGCGACTGGATTCAGAAATATATTTTCCCGGGTGCCCAGCTGGCATCAGTCGCTGAAATCCTGAAAAGCCTGGGCCGCTGCACGACACTGTCTCTGCATCACGGCGAAGATATCGGTTTGCACTACGCGCTTACCCTGAAAACCTGGCGCGAAAGATTTCTTGCCCGTATCGCGGAGGTCAAAGCGCTCGGTTTCGATGAGACTTTCGTCAGGCTGTGGGAATACTACCTCGCGTATTGTGAAGGGGCCTTTCGAGAAGCCTACGTGGGCGAGGCGCAGTTGTTGTTGAAAAAACAAAAAGCTCTGCTGGACCTATCTCTTAATCCAGTTCTATACGAAGACCTTGAATACCGAGAAGCCCATCCCGCCAAGGTTGTCATAGACAACTAGTTTACTGTCTATCGCCAAATCTATACGTGAAGGACGCAATTACGTACGACCTCAACGGCAATCCCATGACCAATATTGCTGGCGGATTGCCGTCCACTCGCAGACCCTCCATTTTGTGAACCGTAATCTTCACGCAGGCCAAAAACGATCGCGGCGTTCGCCGCATTGTTGCCTTCTCCAACGTTGACCGTGCACCGTCACTCTGGACAGTTTCGACAGTGATCGGAATATTCAACTGACATCCCACTTTGGGTGCAATCGGGTGCAACTCCGATTCTTTGCACCAGGATTCCCGATTCGTTGTTCTCTTAACAGGCGCGCAACACTGTGCTTAGAATTCGGCACATTCGACGGGTCAATTACGGATTACAGGCGAAAACCGACGAAAAGCCAACTTTAGTTTTTTGAATGATTTGGGAAAGGCACAGCATTCGTAAGACTACTCAATGGTTTCAAGAAAGCATTTCCGGCCGTGGAGCCTTTGGTCTGTGAGGAAACGACTGAGAATCAAGTGTGCAGGAGTTCATGAAACGCAGCGACGTTGGCGGGTGAACACCGCGAATGGATCTTCATTTGGCGCGCGGTGTTAGCCGCTGAACATTTCGCGCGGCAAAGCGGTGAATTGCGCGATTCAGATTCAATGGCGTTGCAGCGTAATCTCGGAGTTTTCAATAGCAATTCAGCACGAACGGGCATACGATTCCGCCATGCGTGACCTGACGATTTCCTTGCAGGCGCTTGTGGCCGTATCGATCTTCTTTGTGTGGGTGGTGCGCTACCACAATGTCGTAGAGGAGTTCAGGCATTATCGTTTACCGGACTGGTTGCGAGACCTCGTGGGTGTTCTAAAGCTGACTTTTGCGTTGCTGCTGCTCCTCGGGATTGAACGCGCGCCACTTGCTATAGCAGGTAGCCTGGGCATCGCTTTCTTGATGATATGCGCTTTCTTGACTCACCTGCGGGTGAAGAATCCGTTTTTCAAAATGCTTCCCAGCCTGACGCTGCTAGTCGTCTCGCTGGTCATTGCGTTTATCAACTATCGACTATTGAACGTGACGTGGTGAAATGGATGCCGGAACAATACTCCTTTATTAGCACTGATTCGATGGCTGGATCGTCACCATGTCTGCGATCCCGGCCTACCCTTGAACGGACCTATTATTTCAGAGGTCACCCAGCCACCGTAGAACATACTCGGCTGACCCTGCACACGTTCGTGAGCCGAGTGAAAGCAGATCTGCACGGATGTCAGCTGGAGGTATGTAATACACGGGAGGATGGCTGGTTTCGAGTACCCGCATTCCACGTTTAGTGTCCGTAACCAATTCGCCAGCAAACTCTATACGAAGTCGTTTGGTCGTTGGCTCAACCTTCGGTGGGCGCGGGTAATCCCACACAGATTCCTTACTCACTGAGTTGTTCCTTTCTGTTTACTTCATGCAATTCAAGGATTCTACCAAGTACGAATGTTCATTCACGACGTCTGATTCGCGTCCACGTCATCGATCAGCGGAACCCCGCAGAAAATTAACTCATGGCACGGTTACGATGATTCCACTACAAGGTTTAGGACTGACTCTCCGGTAGGAGTGTGGCAGTGAGGAATCGAAATAGATCGAGTCTCCTGTTCCGAGAGTGTGGTCTTCCGTTCCGATATGTAGTTCGAGCCTTCCGCGCAGCACCGACAAAAACTCGACTCCGGGGTGATGGTGCAGCCGAGCCCTCCCGGGTGGAAGAGACTGAAACTCGGCGTGATAGGCATTCAGCTTGCGCTCCACTGCGGCGAAGTCCAGCGATTCAAAATAAAAAGAAATATCCCGCCCATCTGGTCTCTCGGGAAAACGCTTGCGCTCGGAGCGTCGCACGATGGCGACGACGTGCCGCTTCTGATCGTCAGAGAAGAAGTACTCGAGACCAACGCTGAACACCATCGCGATCCGGAGGAGCGTCGGTAGCGTCGGAAAAAGCTTCCCGCGTTCGACCTTTGAAAGCATCGCCGCGGATAGGCTAGTGTGCCTACCCAATTCGACGAGTCCCATCTTCTTTCTCAACCGCAGCCCGCGCAGCTTTTCTCCGATGCCGTAGTCGTTCAACCCCTTAGTTAATGTATCCGACAGCACGAATTTCCTCCATATTTAATCAGGAAGCAAAAAAGCGTCAAAGATTTAACTGCAAATCACTCCACTTCTATTTTCTCGCCTATTGTCCTTGCTGTCAAATTATTTTTCTCTATAGTTAAACATGTATTCAGCAAAAGATGGCGAGAGTGACGGAGGAAAATAACATGTTTACTAAAGCTGATTGGCTGATCCTTTCGGCAGCTTTCTTATCATTTGTTTTTTCAGTATCGCTTTGGTTTGGCATTGGCATGGTCGCTAGAAAGGACGCTGGCATTTTCGTGGGCATATGGGTGCCCTCCATTATTTCGGCTGGAATCTACTTCCGGCAGGCGGCAGGGGAGAAGCGAGATGCCTGACATCCTAATCTTCCTTGTTGGTTTGTTTGCCTTCGTGCCGTTTTTGGCGGGTTTGACCTTGATGGTTCTGACGGCCCCGCGCGTCGATCGGGAAGTGGGAGCTAGAGACCAAATAAAAAGGCCGTAGTAACTCGAATCACGGGTGGATAGAAACTGATGCAACAGAATTTAGGTTCTTCAACTGTCGCAAATCATCTTAACGAGAGTGAACCAGTATAGCGAGGGGAGCACTACAAACTCGTACGTGTTTCTAGGCGGGTTATGGTTGAAGTGCAGCTGGGGTGGCGAAGTGCGGAACGTGTCGCTACTGGTAGCGATCGGCGTGAATGACGACGGAGCGGTAATGACTTCTTCCAAAGCAATGGAGAGCAAGAAGTAGTGGTACGTCCCGGGACGTACTTCCAAGCTTCCAATTCCAGTTTTCTCAACAACGGTGTTGGCATCTAGGCGGGCCTCGCGACGCAGGTACTCAACTCTTTAACCATTACTGGAAGCGTCGGCAATGGCGTAACGTTACCCATTCACATTCTGAGACGTGGTTCCGCGCAATCAAGTAAACCTACCCGCCGCTCACTTGTTCATTCTAAACGCGACTTTCCCAACGCTTCCGGGTTTAGTGAATAGCCCACCGCCCCGGCCCGACTTTGAACGTTGCGAGGAAAATCATGCTCAGCACAACTGCTCGTTTTCTTTATTCAATGCTGGTGGCCATCGTATTGATGGCTATTCCTACAGTCTCTTATTCGCAGGTCGCTTTCGGCATTTCTGTAACCGTCGCTCCGCCGGAATTGCCCTACTACGAGCAACCCTCTTGTCCGGGAGAGGGCTATATTTGGACGCCGGGTTATTGGGCGTACGGCGGCGACGAGGACGACTACTATTGGGTTCCCGGCACTTGGGTTCTAGCCCCACGCCCTGGTTATCTTTGGACTCCCGCGTATTGGGGCTGGGACCGCGATCTCTATGTCTTCCACACGGGTTATTGGGGTGAGCACGTCGGCTTCTACGGCGGCATTAACTATGGTTACGGCTACGGCGGCTATGGCTACGAGGGTGGCTATTGGAATGGCGGAGTTTTCAACTACAACACTGCAGTCAACAACGTAAACACCACCGTGATCACGAATGTCTATAACCAGACGGTGATCAACAATAATGTTACGGTGAACAACATTAGCTACAATGGGGGCAATGGCGGGATCACAGCGCAACCTACCGCAACCCAGCTAGCGGCCGCTCGGGAGCGGCACGTTCAACCGACCACCTTCCAGGTGAAGCACGAGGGTATGGCGAAGAACAATCCATCCCAATATGTGAAAGTGAACGCGGGCAAGCCTGCAGTCGCCGCCACACCCAAACCCGGTGTTTTTCAGGGGCGCGGGATCATAGCTGCCGCGAAAGTCGACCACATACCGCAACGATCCGGGCCAGCGACCGCCAACACGTTCAATAACACGCCAAACGCTAGGGGCATCGGCAAGGCAGCAAGCGGCAATAGCGCTGATAGGCGAACCAAGTCCGCCACACGACCGGACCGTCCCTTTTCGGCCCAGCTTCCTGTCGAGAACAATAGCAATAGACGAGGTTTAGATATCGCGGGCTCCCACCGGGCATCTCTCCCCAATCAAAAATCAACGATGGCCACGACCACCAATCGTTCCGATCGCCCGCCTTCCGTCCAACGCTCCCTTGCCACCAATCCCAACATGCCCAATAGGGTTATGTCTGGGGCATACAATAACAGGCCGGTAGCCGTTGATAATCGACGACAGAGCAGCTCCACTACTGCTCGCGCAGACCGTCCTCCATTCGCTCAGCACAATACTTCTAGCACTACCACGCCATCCGAGGGCACTACCAAGGCGAATGGTCTAAGGTTCAATGACACTGCGAATCGTCCGTATTCACCGCAACGCAACGACCGGTTCGCTTCGCCGCAACGAAATGATCGTTCGACTTCAATACAACGCAACGACCGGTTCGCTTCGCCGCAACGAAATGATCGTCCGACTTCAATTCAACGCAACGACCGGCTCGCTTCGCCGCAATATAACCACTCGGCTAAAGCGGAGAATTTTTATCGGGCCCCGTCCTCCAGGCCGTCGAATCCGGATGTACGGAGCAGGAATTATCAGCCCTTGCCGCAACGCCAAAGTCCGAACCAATATCAGCATGCACCGCCCCAGCGCCAAAGTGCGCCGCCTCAGCGCCAAAGTGCGCCGCCTCAGCGCCAAAGTGCGCCGCCTCAGCGCCAAAGTGCGCCGCCTCAGCGCCAAAGTTCGCCGCCCCAGCGCCAAAGTGCGCCGCCCCAGCGCCAAAGTGCGCCGCCTCAGCGCCAAAGTGCGCCGCCTCAGCGCCAAAGTTCGCCGCCCCAGCGCCAAAGTGCGCCGCCTCAGCGCCAAAGTTCGCCGCCCCAACGTCAAAGTGGGCCGCAAACCAAGGATCATCTCCCGTCTCATCCTCGCTGATTTACGGGGCGAATTTAGATCTACCACGAGCAGGGGCACAATGCCGTGCCCTGCTTTTTTCTTCTGCGAACGTTATGATTACGTTCGCGACACCCGCCGCTCTCGGCGAGACTTCGTCGATAACACCTCGGACATGCCTGATTAGTCGGGTATCATATACAACGTGAATAGTAACCGGCTTGTTGCTTCCGGGATCCGCCGGTCTTTGTGCGGCCTTCCCCTCAATTGACTCGCGAATTTCTTTTGCAGCCTTCGGGTCGCCAGCCATCGCTTTCACCCACATCTGCAGGACAAGTGCGTCAAGCGAATGTCGCTCCAGGTTCTATGGGAATGCCTCTGCGCTTCATCGCTTTGGGGATGGATTCTGGAACTGGCTCCGGTGCAAAAAGCGCATAGGTGTCTGAAATCGGCAGTCGTTTCGGTCTGCCCGATGGATTCACCGGCGAAACTGGCCGCCGCCATATCTATAATGTATTTCTGGCCCCCGGTCAGGACGAGTGCTTTTGACGTGACCGGGTTGATTTAGTCCAGCGGGAGTGAGAGAAAATCACTCTAAAGGAGAGCTGGACATGCCGATGAAGAAACACAAGCCGGAGCAAATCGTGGCGCTGCTGCGGCAGGTGGAAGTGGAAATCGCGAATGGGAAGACCACTCCACTAGCCT
>JBBRZT010000007.1:0-29832 GCA_038236395.1 Candidatus Acidiferrales bacterium | reverse complement strand
GGCGAAAAATTATTGGAGAACGCGATCACGCGGCTGGGACTATCGGCGCGCGCGCATGACCGGATTTTAAAGGTGGCGCGGACGATAGCGGATCTGGAAGCGGCGGAAAAAATCGCGCCAAAACACTTGAGCGAGGCCATTCAGTACCGGACATTGGACCGCTCCTATTGGGCCTAGAGCGCGCGGCTGGGCCCCGGTTGGCCCAGTTTGATCCAGACCGCCCAGTACGATTGCGCTTGTGGATGGTAAAGGATTACAAGGTATAATCGCGCCAGCCACCCTGCCCGTAGTGGCCCTCTTGATGAATTGATACCGGTGCCTCCTGAGAATATCGGGAATATCGCGGTATAGCGAGACTGCTCCATTGACTCTATTTCCGACGCTGTGTTACGCATTAGACGCTCGAATGCAGGTTCGAATGGTCACGGTGAGGCGACGCGGATAAATGGCTGACCCGAAACAGCTGGATGTCACGCTGGAAACCCAGGTTGAGAGCGTCAATCTCGCGGAAGAGATGTGCTTGCGCGTGGCGGAAGCGGCGGGATTCGACGAAGACGATTGCTATCGCATTGGGATGTCAGTGCGCGAGGGCGTGATCAACGCGTTTCACTATGGCAATCAGGAACGGCCGGATAAGAAGATTTATCTGGCTGTGGAGCTGACGCCGGACAAGATGGTGATTCACGTATTGGATGAGGGCAAGGGATTCAAACTCGAAGATGTGCCGAATCCGCTGGCGGAAGAGAATTTGCTGAGCACGTCGGGGCGCGGGATTTTCCTGATGCGCTCGTTCATGGATGAGTTTGATGTGGTGTCCGGGCGGACCGGCGGGGCGGAAATTATCATGTCGAAAAAACTGCCGGGGCCAGGTAGTCACTCGCCAAATGGTGACGGTGGGCAGAGCGCAGCACCACACCAAGCATAGAAAGGGACCATGGCTCTATTACAAGCCACGTATCGAGATGCCGGAGAGATTACGGTGCTGGACTTGAGCGGACGGATCACGCTGGGTGAAGGCAGCGCGCTGTTGCGGTCGACCATTCGGGAACTGCTAGAAGAAAAGCGGTTCAAGATTCTGGTGAATCTTGGGGACATTAATTACATCGACAGCTCGGGAATCGGCGAACTAGTGAGCGCGTTTACCACGGTGAAGAACCGGGGCGGCGAATTGAAATTGCTGCACCTGACGAAGAAAGTGCACGACCTGCTGCAGATCACGAAGCTGTACACCGTTTTTGAAGTGCACTCCGATGAAGTAGCGGCGCTCAACAGTTTTGACATCGCGAAAGCCTGACGAGCCGCATACCAACCCCTTTTTTGGACTGGATTATTCGCGGAGAAGAGCGCGCGTGAGAGCGGCGCCGGAACTCCCTCCATGGTGAATGCTTCCACTACAAACTGGATTGCCGAGCGAGCCAGCGAGTTGGGCTTTGCGATGAGCGGAATTGTACGCGCCGAAAGATTTCCGGAGCTGGAGCGAAATGAAGAGTGGTTGGCGCGCGGCTATGCGGGCGAGATGAAATACCTGGAGGATGAGCGGCGCGGCGATCCGCAGAAGGCCATGCAGGGGGCGCGGAGCGTGATCGTCTGCGCGTTGAACTACAACACGAAATGTTTGCGTACTGCACAGGCGCAACTGGCGCAATCGGGAATAAACGGCGAGTCAAAGAAGGACGATCCCCGCGGATGGATATCGCGCTATGCGTGGGGCGACGATTACCATGAAGTGTTGCGGGCTAAGCTGGAGGACCTGCTGGCGGGTTTGCGCGAGCAGCACGGGGAACCATTTGAGGCGCGCGTTTATACCGATACAGGTCCGCTGAACGAGCGAGTGCTGGCGAAACATGCGGGGCTGGGGTGGCTGGGAAAAAATACGCTGCTGCTGAATGAGCGGATCGGTTCGTTCTTTTTCCTCGGGGTGATTTTAACGACGCTGGATTTGCAACCGACGCTGGGGCAGGTGGATTTTCCGCCGCCGGACCGCTGCGGGAGTTGCCGGAAGTGCATTGAGGCGTGTCCGACGGGCGCGCTGGTGGATGGTTATGTGATGGATGCGCGGAAGTGCATTTCGTATCTGACCATTGAGCTGCGCGGGGCGATTCCGGAAGAGCTGCGCGAGCCGATGGGGCAACATGTATTTGGTTGCGACATTTGCCAGGATGTTTGTCCGTGGAACCGTCATGCGCCCGCGACGCAGGCGATGGAGTTTCAGCCGCGAAGGTATGGGCAAAATTCAGGAACGACGGCAGCAGAGTTCAGCGAATCGAGCGAGACCGATGTAGCGCCCGAATCATTATTCCTGCCTCGACTGGTATGGCTGGCGTCTATCAGCGAACAAGAGTTTCGAGAGATGTTTGCCGCGAGCCCGATCACGAGAACGAAATGGAAAGGGTTGATGCGGAACGCGTGCATCGCATTAGGAAATTCACAGGTGGTGAGGGATTCGGCAGCTGGCGAGCACGTCTTAGAAGTGCTGGCGAGGTTAGGTGGTTGTGGTGAGGCGACGGTGGCGGAATCTGCCCAATGGGCGATTTCGCGCATCCAAGGAAATGAGGCAGGGGGAAATGATTCAGGGTCCGAACACTTGTAGGAGTATGGCGGTATAATTCAATGGATCACTGCTGAAGGCCGACATCGTAATCGGCAAGAGTAGCCAGCATGTTTCCGCCAACAAAGGAAATGAGTTTCGATTTCAAGCCCGGACTAGATTCACATTAATTCAATTGGAAAATCTAAGGAGGAAAATTCGTGGCCTTTACTTTACCGCCGTTGCCTTATGCATTTGACGCACTGGAACCGCACATTGACGCCAAGACGATGGAGATCCATCACGACAAACATCATGCAGCGTATGTCACCAACTTGAACAAGGCGCTGGAAGGGCACGCCGAGTTGCAGTCGAAATCGATCGACGATCTGCTGAAGAATCTGGAGGCTGTTCCCGAAAACATTCGCCCCGCGGTGCGAAATAATGGGGGCGGGCACTGGAATCACAGCCTATTTTGGCCGCTGATGAAAAAAGGCGGCGGCGGCGAACCCAAGGGAGACCTCGGCTCGGCGATCAGCTCGTCTTTTGGCTCGTTTGCCGGCTTTCAGGAAAAGTTTGCCGCGGGAGGCACGGGACGTTTTGGATCAGGCTGGGTATGGCTGCTGGTCAGGGACGGAAAACTGGCGATCGATTCGACACCCAATCAGGACACGCCGTATTCGCTATCTGGTGGCGGGAAAGCGGTGCTGGGATTGGACGTGTGGGAGCATGCGTACTACCTGAAATATCAAAATCGCCGGCCGGACTACATCAAGGAGTGGTGGAATACCGTGAACTGGGAAAAAGCCGCGGAGCTTTATAGCGGAGTCAAGAAGTAAGCAGTTCGCATAGAGATATAAAGAAAAGGCCTGCTCGGTGTGGAGCAGGCCTTTTCTTTTTTAAGAAAACATGTAAGAAAGCGGAATCAAGCCATGCAGCGCTTAACCAGGGGAACGACATTTGCACCGGGAGAAAAATTAGTGGGCAGCGCGCCATAGTCCCCGTGAGCCTCGCGAGTTGCGGGCACCGCCGGACTGGAGTGGCGCGAAGCTTCACGGACCAACTCAAGGCGGCCACGCACACGGAATTTGGCAAGCAGAGAAGAAACATGGAATTTCACGGTGCGCTCGGAAAGATTGAGGTCCGCGGCAATCTCTTTGTTGGCCAGGCTACGCATGATTCCGCCAAGCACCTCGTCTTCACGGCGAGTTAATTTGACGGAGGAACCGGCTGAGCGGCCGGCCTGGAGCAGCTTGTCGGCTTTTTCCTTTAGTCCATCGAGGAAGTCGCTTTCGGCCTGGACCATAACGATGTAGTCGTTGGGCGACTGGCCGCGGACCATGCAGTGCATGGCAAGGAGACCGGCAGCTTGCTCGAGTGGAAACTGGCCATCGGGCCCGGCTTCCACGTGGAAATGAGCCGCGCCGGTGTTTTTTTCATAGAAGAAATACATCTCGCGAGGCGGGACTGCCTGCGTAGATAGACGTGTCTGATCGTTTCTGCGGATTAGCTTCACTTATACCCCTCCAAATACAGCCTCGAGAACCGTCGAGACCCCTGAGTTTTTTTGCGATTTGCCCCTGAGCGGGGCCAGCTTTACAGACAACAACTAGGAACAGCAGCAAACAGAAGCCAAGGTTGACAGTTGTTATCCCGTCGCCCTTGAAAAAGGGCACCCGACGTTCCGCCTGCGAGTGATGCACCGAACTGCTCCTGCAGTGCAAATTTTCATCCAAACTACAATTTATTATACAAGTACAGAAAACACAGTACTTAGAGGGGGTGAGAATCCTGTAGGGAGATGCGCGGTGGTAGGAATTGCACGGGTCACGCAGTTTTTCCTCGTCTTTTTGCGAAGATCGGCAAGATCGGACGTGAAGACGAGCTAAGAAGGGGTATGCAGCGGTCCACGATGAAATTTCGTGCCGCGACTTTTGTGGAATTGGCTCCGAGAGAAGAAGGGGCTGAAATCTGTGGAAATCGGGAAGCCGATGGCGCTCAATGCGTGGCGCTCACGGCGTGATGATGTGCGTTTGGCTGGCGGAAATGAGTTCGTATTGAATATTGCGCCAGCGAATCTTTCTGGTGATGAGCGAGTTGATGAAATTGATGAGGTAGAGGAACGGGACGACAGCGGTGAGCAGAATATATATCCATGAGGCGCTCATGATTTGTGCCCGGTAGGCGGACAGAATTTCGGTTACCGCGGCGACGCGCAGACCAGCGCGGATGGCCGACAGCAGAAGGATGAAGAAAGTGAGGGCCGCGATGTGCAGAGCAGGGCGCTGAGCCAGGAAGTCGCCGAGCGCGAGGGCCAGGCCCAAGACTACCGTGACGCAATAGAGCAGATGAGTGACGCCGGCGATGGCCCACATTTTTTCGGCGTAGACCCGGGTGATGAGGATCTGGCGATTGGTGAATTCCAGAAGTCCGGCAAAATCGGTTTCGACGAAAGAAACGGTGAGACATTCTGGAACGAAAAGGATGGAGCGGCGGGTGCGTTCGAGGGCGCTGGAAAGGGAGTAATCGTCGCTGACGGAAGTGCGCCAGTCATCGAGCACGCCGATTTGTTCGAAGACCGAGCGGCGAATCGCGGTGCCGCCGCCCCAGCAGAAATTTTTGCCTTTCTCGGTCAGCATGGTGACGATGGGGGCGTTCCAGGCCGCCAGAAGAGCGGAAGCAAGATTTCCCCGGTTGGGAATGAGCCAGCGCATGGTGGTGGTGGCGCCTACGCGGTCGTCGGCGAGTGGAGCAGTCAAACGCTGCAACCAATTTTTGCCGGGGCGGCCGTCGGAATCCGCAAAAACCAAAATTTCGAAATCGGGCGGGAGCTGCTCGATGGCCACGCGGAGATTATTCACTTTTTCGCCGCATTCTTCCGGGGCATCCGCGATGATCACGTGAGCTTTGGGCCGCGAAGCGGAGGCGACGCGCTTGACGATGCCGTGGGCCGGGTCGGAGCCCAACGCGAGAATGAAGAAGATTTCATAATTCTGGTGGCTGAACTCAGTGAGCGCGACAAGATTGCGCTCCAGCCCCGGCTCGACACCCTTGCAGGGACAGAGCACGGCCACGCGCGGCGCGTTGAAGCCCGGGTCGATGAACAAGCGGCGGCGCGCGTAGCCCAGCCACTGCATGCCTTGCCAGATCAGGTAGGCGGCGACGGCGATCTGCACGACGGCGAGAAAATAGAAGAGGGTTTCCATGCGCTATCAGGGTAACAAAGGAAGATTGCTCGCGGTTGAGGTTGTGTGGAGATAGAATCGCACCGGTAAATGGTCGCGACAAAGGAGACGGAAGATGCCCGGAGTGGATGGAGGAATGGTGACCTCGGCGCTGGAGTTGCCGGGCTATCGAGTGGTGAGGAACTACGGAATTGTGCGAGGAATCATTGTGCGCTCGCGGAGCATAATCGGAAATCTGGGAGCGGCGTTACAGACCATCATCGGAGGCAACATCACCATACTGACCGATCTTTGCGAGAGGACGCGGGAAGACGCTTTCGAATTGATGTTGCAGCACGCCGCGGAGCGGGGAGCCAATGCGGTGGTGAGCATGCGGTATGACACGACTGAGGTGATGCAGGGCGTGACGGAAGTGCTGGCGTACGGCACAGCAGTGCAAGTGGAGCGCATCGCGTAGGCGACCGGATTAGAGTACGAGGCTTAGCGCGATTTGATGACAGGACGCGCAGTCTGCGCGGAAGCGACGACGTGGGTGGCTAGATCTTCGAGGTCGCCCAGGGCCCGGCTGGCGGCGAAGCGGGCCTTTTCCATAAATGAGGAGTCCAGCAGAAAGGCGCAGCGGTCCACGAATGGATGGTTGGCGACTTCAAAGGATTTGCGAGTACGCCGAGACGAGGAGTTGCGCCTGATCAACTGCTCGTAAATTTGAAGGTCGGTTTGAAAATCGAGCGCGTCGCCGGCGGTCCATTTTTGCTGGCGGGCGAGGGCGGCGAGAAATTTGCGGCGGAATATGCCTGCATCTTTTTGCGACATGGGGCGGGGCTTGGATTTTTTTGCGGGGGAGGCGAGTTCGCAGCAGGCTTCGGAGAGGGCCTGAACGGTTAGCGCGAGCAGCGCTTCACGTTGAAGAAGAGCGAGGCGATCGCGATATAGAGAGGCGTGAACCTGCAGGGCGTGGCGGCCGTGCTCTACGACGTACGAATCCACGAAACGTGGAATGACGCGCTCGCCGATCAAGGCTTCGGGCAGACGGCGGGCGAGTTCACCAGCCAAGTCAGCGATATTTTGCGGTTCGCCACGCATGAGTGGCGACCATGTTAACAGGGATTGTTTTAGGCCGATATTTCGAGGCGAAAAACAAAGACGGGCGCAAAGTGCGCGCCCGTCTGGTTAATTGTTTTTGATGGATGTCCGGCTTAGTGGATGGCGCGTGGAGCGTCGGGACCTACGCGCTTCGGTTGCGGCTCCGGAACGACGGGTGGAGGCGCGACCACTTCCTTGGACAGCGCGTGCTCCAGGACCTCGTCCAGATTGCGAACGTAGCTGATCTTGATGTCGCCGAGAATTTCCGGCGTAAGATCCGCGACGGCGTTGGGCTCGTTATCGGCCGGCAACAAAACTTCCTTGATGCCTGCACGCTTGGCGCCCAGGACTTTTTCTTTGACGCCACCGATCGGAAGAACGATGCCGGAGAGAGTCATCTCACCCGTCATCGCCAGGCGATCACGCACCGGCCTGCCGGTAAGCAAGCTGACCAATGCGGTGACCATAGCCGCGCCCGCGGATGGACCATCTTTCGGAACCGCTCCCGAAGGCACGTGGATGTGAATGTCGTGCTTGCGGAAGAAGTCCGGATCGATGCCGTAGCGATCAGCATTGGCGCGAACCCAGGTGAGGGCCGCGGTCATGGACTCCTGCATGACTTCGCCGAGGTGGCCGGTCATGGTGAACTGCTTGCCGCCGCGCATGCGTGTGGCTTCGATGAAAATGATGTCACCGCCTACGGGCGTCCAGACCAGGCCGACAGCGACGCCGGGCTTCTTGACGCGCTCCTCGACTTCTTTCTCCGTGCGGAATTTCGGCACGCCGAGATATTCACGGACGATCTCGGGAGTGACGGTCATTTTGTCGAGCTTGCCTTCGGCGATGCGCCGCGCCTGTTTCCGCGTGACGGTAGCAATCTCGCGCTCGAGGTTGCGGACACCGGCTTCGCGAGTGAAGCTGTGAATGATTTCGCGAATGGCGTCGTCGCTGAACTCCAGCTGCTCCCCGACTTTCAAGCCGTGTTCGGCGGCCTGCTTGGGGATCAGGTATTTGTGCGCGATATGCAGCTTTTCTTCGCCGGTGTATCCGGGCAACTCTATGATCTCCATGCGATCGCGAAGCGGCTCGGGAATTGGATCCATCCAGTTCGCGGTGGCGATGAAGAGCACCTTGGACAAGTCGAAGGGCACATCGAGATAGTGATCACGGAAAGCGTAGTTCTGCTCGGGGTCGAGAACTTCCATCAAGGCAGAGGACGGATCGCCGCGGAAATCACGGCCCAGTTTGTCGACTTCATCGAGCATGCAAACGGGGTCGTTGGATTCGGCGCGCTTCAGGCCCTGGATGATCTGTCCGGGCAGAGCTCCAATGTAAGTGCGGCGATGGCCGCGAATTTCGGCTTCATCGTGCATGCCGCCCAAAGCCAGCCGCACAAATTTGCGGCCCAAGGCACGGGCGATGGATTTTCCGAGCGAGGTTTTACCCACGCCAGGAGGTCCGACGAAGCAAAGAATCGGCCCTTTCATGCCCGGCTGAAGTTTTTTGACCGCCAGGTAATCGAGGATGCGCTCTTTGACTTTTTCCAGGTCGTAATGGTCTTCGTCAAGAATCTCGCGGCCCTTGGCGATATCGATTTCCTGATTCCCGGAGGATTTCGACCACGGTAAAGAGGTCATCCACTCGAGATATGTTCGCGACACCATGTATTCGGCGGACGCGGGAGTCATCTTGGACAAGCGCTTGATTTCGCGGTCGCATTCCTTTTTGGCTTCCGCGGTCATGCCTGCTTCTTCGACTTTCTTGCGGAGCTCGTCGATTTCCTGCATGGAATCATCGGATTCGCCGAGTTCTTTTTGAATGGCCTTCATCTGCTCGCGCAAAAGGTATTCGCGCTGGTTCTGGCCTACCTGTTCCTGGACCTGTTCGTGAATCTTGGAACGCAGCTCGAGAACTTCCAGTTCTTTGGAGAGTTCGCGGATTAACGTTTCCAGGCGCTTGCGTACGCTGGGCGTTTCAATCAGCTCCTGACGGAGCATGGTGGAAAGTGAAGGCAACGTGCCGGCGATGAAGTCGGTCAAACGGCCGGGGTCGTCGATATTGGTGGCCACGGAGTGCAGGTCATCGGAGAGCTGCGGAGAGTGGCTCACCACGTCGCGGAAAAGTTCCTGGGCGTTGCGCTGCAAGGCTTCCAGCTCGGAGTCCGGCTCGGCGTTCAAGTCGGGCTGGGCTTCGATGCGCGCGCGCAGGTAGGGACGAAGACTGATGAGGTCCACGACCTGAATGCGCTGCAAACCTTCCAGGAAGATGACCACGTTTCCGTTGGGCATCTTGACGGTTTTATGAACTTTGGCGAGCGTGCCGATTTTGTGCAGGTCGGCAGCGGCCGGATCTTCTATGCGCGGATCAAGCTGAGCTACAACGCCGAGGAGTTTTTCATCTCCCATGAGGGCATTGACGAGTGCCAGCGAGCTTTCGCGGCCCACCGTGAGCGGCAGGACAGCGCCTGGAAACAGGACGGTGTCGCGGACGGGCAGGATGGGCAGAACTTCTGGAACCACGAACTTTTTCTCAGCCATTTAGGTATCCCCTAATCTAAAGCGCGGAGGAGAAGGGTCCGAGCTTATGAAGCGTTAGATGCGAATAAAAAGAAAAAGGTGCCAAATTATAGCTTTCCAAGAAGCAGAAAATCTTAGTCAGTAAAGCTCAAATCTTACTATCAGATGCAGGATTCAGGATAGACGGTATAAATCTTTAATGTTCAATAAGATAACAGCGCTATTTTAGCTGGAGGTGGATGAACTCCTCTCGATTTTGTCGGTTTTCGCGCCAAAATACTGGTCGACGTAGGCGATTGCTTCATCCTTTGATTTGATAAGTCCTTCGAGTTGGGCATCTTCCAGAGCGTGCAGGATCTGGCTGAACCGGGGGCCGGGTTGAAAGCCCAAAGCTTGAAGATCGTTGCCCGTGAGGTATCGCTCAGGCCGGATTTCTGCGGCGGGGGTTTCTTCAAGAGTACGGCGCACGAAGTCGTAGGCATCGAGGCGGCGGTGGCTGGAGAGGCAGTCCAGGCGGTGCAGCGCCAGGTGTTCGTCGAAGCGAGGCAGGCGGATAAAGCGCTTCAATGTTGAGGCGCGCATGTGCTGGACGTCGATGAAACGCATGTGATTGGCGATGAGCGCGAGGATCTGCTCGGTGTCTTCGTTGGGAAAGCGGAGGCGGTGGCAGATGACTTCAGCCATGCGGACTCCCGCGTCGACGTGGCCATTGAAGCGAATGCGATCGCCGGTTTCGGCGAGAGAGCGAAATGTCGGGGGCTTGCCGACGTCGTGGAGAAGAATTCCCCAGGCCAGCGTCGCGGAGCTGCCGGCGGGCAGGCCTTCCAGCATGAGCAGCGTGTGTGTCCAGACATCGCCCTCGGGATGATATTGAGGCGGCTGCTCGACGCCCTGCATGGCGGCGACTTCGGGCAGGACGTGTTGGAGAAGCGCGGTTTCGTCGAGCAATTCGAAAGCGCGGCGGGCGGCGCCTTCGGTGAGCATTTTGGTGAGCTCGTAGCGAATGCGTTCGGCCGAGACTTGGTCAATCTCGTGGGCGTGCTGTTGGATGGCGGCGAGCGTGGCCGGCTCGATGGTGAAAGCGAAGCGCGCGGCGAAGCGCACAGCGCGCAGCATGCGCAGCTTGTCTTCGGCGAAGCGGCGTTCGGGGTCGCCGATGGCGCGGATGATTTTGGCGCGGAGATCGACCTGGCCGGCGACGAAGTCGAGAATTTCGCCGGAGTCGTGGCGCATCAAGAGGCCGTTGATGGTGAAATCGCGGCGCTGCACATCCTCTTCGGGGCTGGAGGAGAAAACCACGCGCTCGGGGTGGCGGCCATCGGCGGAGCCGATGTCGGAGCGGAATGTTGCGACTTCGACTTTGTGATTACTGAGGGGGATGAAGATGACGCCGAACTGTGCTCCAACGGCGACTGACTCGGGAAACAGGGAAATGACGCGGTCCGGGGTGGCGTCGGTGCTGACGTCGAAGTCTGCGGAAGGACGGCCAAGCAGGAAATCGCGAACAGAGCCGCCGACCAGGAAGGCTTGATAGCCGTTGCGAATCAAAGTATCGCAAATCGAATTGGCGAGTTCGCGGGGCGTCACCTTGTGATTATGCGACAGACGCGAGGGGGCGCGAAGATTTGTGTCGGATGGGGTGTTAACTTGTCCCTAATCGTGGGCGGGCGCTCTGCGGTGAGATGGCGGGCGACGAATTCAGCGGTCTTCGGGAGTGGAACGATCGCGGCGCAGGGAGCCGCCAAATTGCACTTTCCTGAATCCGAATCGATCGCGCAGGCGATCAGCAACTTGCGTGAGCTTCTCGAGTTTTTCGCGCTCGCCGGATTGCAGCAGATCGAGTTGCTGTTCGCCGTGGGTGAAAGTGCTGAGGCTTACTCCCAGAAGGCGGACTTTGCGCTTGCGATCGAGGTGCTGGCGAAAAAGTTCCTGAAAGACGGCGTTGATGCCGGAGTCGAGGGAGGCGGATTCGGCGAGAGTTTTCGAACGCGTGTGAGTGTCGAATCCTTGATAGCGAATCGTCAGGGTGAGGGTGCGGGCGGCGAGGCCGGCTTCGCGAAGACGTTTGCAGGCTTTCTGGGACAGATGACTGAGGACGGCGGTGAGCGCCGCCAAATCGGCGGTGTCTTCGCTGAAGGTGTGATTCTGCGAAATGGATTTGGGTTCGGCGTCGAGGACGAATTCATAGGAATCGCCGCCGCGGGCTTTGCGATAGAGGGCCGTACCCCACTGGCCGAAAATTTTCTCGAGCTTTTCCTGGGGGAGCGCGGCGATCTGCTCGACGGTTTCGATTCCGAGCGCGCGTAAAGCTTTTTCGGTTACTTTGCCGATGCCGGGAATTTTTCGGACTGGCAGCGGCGCGAGAAATTGCGCTTCACGGCCGGGAGGGACCCACACGAGTCCGCGCGGTTTGCCCTGGTCGGACGCGACCTTGGCGACGAGGCGAGTGGAGGCCAGGCCGCCGGAGCACGGGAGTCCGGTTTCACGGGTGATGGTGCGAAGAAGCTTGTCGGCCGCGGCGAGAGGAGGTCCGTGAAGGCGTTCGGTTCCGGCGAGGTCTAGATAGGCTTCGTCGATGGAGACCATTTCGACGATGGGAGAAAATTTGGCGAGGATGGAAGCGACGCGATCGCTCCAGAGCGTGTACTTGGCGTGGTGGCCGTCGAGAAAAATTGCGTGGGGACAAAGACGTCCCGCAGTGCGCAACGGCATGGCGGATTGGATGCCGTACTTGCGCGCTTCATAGCTGGCCGCGGTGACGACTCCGCGCTGATCGGGGCGGCCACCGACGACTACCGGCTTGCCGCGAAGCTCGGGGCGCTCGAGAAGCTCGACGGAGACGAAGAAGGCGTCCATGTCGACGTGGAGAATGGATGCTGTGGCGTCGGAGGTCAGCTCGACGATCGCGTCGTGTCTTGCGCGGAAACGTGCGAGGTCCGGCATAGCGACAGGGTACGCCGGTTGGGAGTGCACGACAACCGAGGTGGGCTGCGGAATAAATTTCGCGAACGGTTAGAACGAGTGGCTAATTCCAATTAGGAATGAGGAAGGCGTTCCGCAGCAATGACGCGAGGGATTCCGGCGAGGTCGTTGGTGACGCCGACGGAGGTCCAGTGATTTGCATCGAGGAGCGGCTGCACTGCGGGGAGGCTGTCGTGGCCAAGTTCGACAACAAAAATACCCCCGGGCTTTAGACTAAGAGCGGCGAGAGCGACCAGGCTGGCGTATAGCTCGTAGCCTTCTTCTCCGCCATATAGGGCGATGGCTGGTTCGTGGTCGCGAACTTCGGGCGCGAGTGTTTTGGCGTCGCGTCGCGGAATGTAGGGCGGGTTGCTGACGAGCAGATCAAAGCTCGACACACCAGAATTGTCATGCGGCAAAGCAGAGTGGGGCAACGGCAGCGATAAGTCGGATTCGATAAAGTGGATGCGGTCGGCTATGGAATGGCGGGCGGCGTTTCTGCGCGCGACGGCGAGAGCGGCAGCGGAAATATCGGTGGCGTAGATCGTTGCTCGCGGGAATTCCTTGGCGAGCGCGATGGCGATACATCCCGAGCCTGTGCCGATGTCGGCGATCAGAAAACCCTCACCATCGGTTTTTTGCGGGCGTCCGGCGCGGAGTTCGCGGAGTGCGAGGCGATCGAGCGCGACTTCGATGAGGTGCTCGGTTTCAGGACGCGGAATCAGGACATCCGGAGTAACTTCAAATTCGAGGCTCCAGAATTCCTGCTTGCCGGTGAGGTGTTGGGTAGGTTCACCTTTGGCGCGGCGAGCGAGCAAAGTTTGGAATGCGTCGACGTCTGCGGGGTTCATGGATTCTTCGGGATGAGCGTAGAGCCAGGCGCGATCGCGGTGAAGAACGTGGAGCAGCAGCAATTCAGCTGCGAGAGTGTAGGAGGCAACGTGCGCGTCGCGGAGACGCGCGATGCCGTTTCGCAATGCGGTGCGGATATCCATGGAAGCGTTTTGAACCTGGAGTACGCGATCGGCGCCGTCTATGCGGCGAGTCGCAGTAGTTACGCCGCGCTCAACTCCTGGTCGAGCCGTTCGGCTTCATAGTGCGAGACCAGTCCATCGACCAGCGGCGCGAGTTTGCCTTCCATTACCTCGGTAAGCTGGTGGAGCGTCATGCCGATACGGTGATCGGTCACGCGGTTTTGCGGGAAATTGTAAGTGCGGATTTTTTCAGAGCGATCACCGGTCTTGATCTGGCCGCGGCGTTCCGCACCGATTGCGGCTTGTTGTTTTTCCATTTCCATTTCGTAGAGGCGGGAACGCAGAACGCGCATGGCCTTAGCGCGATTTTTGATTTGTGATTTTTCGTCCTGCTGCGAAACGACTAGGCCGCTGGGAAGATGGGTGATGCGCACGGCGGAATAGGTGGTGTTCACCGATTGGCCGCCGGGCCCGGAGGAGCAGAAAGTATCGATGCGCAAATCCTTGGCTTCGATCTTGATGTCGATTTCGTCGGCTTCGGGTAGGACCGCGACGGTGGCGGCGGAAGTATGGATGCGGCCCTGCTGCTCGGTGGCGGGTACGCGCTGCACGCGATGGACGCCGCTTTCATACTTCAGCTTGGAATAAACTTTGTAGCCCTGAATGGCGGCGACTATTTCTTTCACGCCGCCCAGCGACGACGGGGAACTTTCGAGCACTTCCACTTTCCAGCCCAGAGTTTCCGCATAGCGGGAGTACATGCGAAAAAGCTCGCCGGCGAACAGAGCAGCTTCGTCGCCGCCGGTGCCGGCGCGGATTTCCACGATGACGCTCTTTTCGTCGTTGGGATCTTTGGGAAGGAGCAGGAGCTTCAGCTCGCGCTCGACGTTTTCCTTGCGGGCGACCAGCAGCTTTTCTTCATCGTAGGCCATCTGCTTCATTTCCGAATCTTCCGCTTCACTGATCATCTGGTGAGCGCCGGCCAAATCTTTTTCGATTTGCTTGAACTGACGATGTTTTTCGACGATCTGTTCAAGCTCGGCGTGCTGCTTGGCAACTTTCTGGAAATGAGAAGTGTCGGAGACGATTTCGGAGGTGGAGAGCTGCCTGGTCAGCTCATCGTAGCGAGCGCCAAGCTGATCTAGTTTTTCGGATAGCGTCAATACAGCCATGAGAAATCCTCACAAAAAACAAATTGGATGCTGAATTTTGGGAAACGACGACATGACTGACCGGAAGGAACCGGCCCAGGAGAGGATCGCTAATAGAACGTTGCGTTCACTGAATAAAGTTTAACACGCTTTTCTGCTGCGGCGGGTCAGCCAAACCACGGCTACGAAGCCGAAGAGCAGCAAGCCAGCGGTCCCGGGCTCGGGAACGCCTACGGGTGGGGGCGTGCCGCCACCGCCTCCTCCGCCACCACCCCCTCCACCCCCGCCTCCTCCGCCACCACCGGTTGGGGGAACGGATGGCACACCGCCACCTCCACCGGGAATGGGAAAGAACGGAATGAAGGGCCCAGACGGTGAAACTGAGGGCTGGGCTTGTGCAGAAAGCGGGGGCGCGGGCGCCGAAAATGCCGCCAGATAGGGAGTCGACAACGACGGCGGAAATTCTGGCGCTTCGAATTCCTCGGCGGTCGGTTCGTGAGGCGAAACCGGCCTGACCGGTGAAACAGCGATGCGATTTCCGCAGCGAGTTCTGGCCATGGAGCGGCCGTCGGTCAGCAGCGTTTCGCCTTTTCGTAGTGCCAATTTGCGCTTGGTCCAGTAGACGTCATTTCCGATGCGGTAGGAAACGTACATCAGTTGCGGGCTGGTGAGGGTTACGCGGTGCACTTTGGAAAGATCAAAATCGGAATAATGCCGAGCGATGACGGGATCAGCCTGGACTGCTTTGGTGAGTTCCTGGGCGGATTGCGCTCCACCAGGAATTACGGAATAGGGGAAAACTTTCTGCTGACCCAGCGAGTTGTCCACTATTGACGCGGAAGCGAGTGGCCAGATCGGAGCTAAAGAAGCTTGGATGGAAGACAGCGAACTTTCTTGAGGGGCGTGAAGTGTGGGTAGCGCGATCCAAAGCATAGCGACCGAGGCGAGGGCCAACACGAACAGGGCGCGTACTCGGCCGGGAAGGAAATCAGGCGTGTGAATGGTTTTGGCCATGGTGTGAGTCGTGAAGGAGGTAGCAGACGAACTCGGACGAGTAGAACACCCGATACCTCAACCCTTAAAGGAGCGATTACGCCCCAAAACCCTGTAACTGGATGGGAGTTTAGCATCAAAACGTGAGCGATTCTACCACAACTAGTAGTTATCAATAGGTTAACATTAGAGAACGCTTAGGAGGCTCGGTTGGATCGGGAGCGCAAAGACCGCGAGGCGTCGTTTGATGCGCAACGAGATGTGTACTACGATTTGGTCCGAATATGAGTGAGGTAACGCGAACGGTTTTACAAATAGCGGCTTCCGGCGAACGTGGGGCTGTTCGCGACGATGGCGCGGGTTTTTTGTGGGATTTTTGGTATCCGGCACTACGCAGCGAAGAAATAACGGGCCGCAAACTGGCGACAGCGATGTTGCTGGAAGTGCCGCTGGTGTTGGGGCGGACATCGGAGGGAAAGGCGTTTGCGATGCGAGATTCCTGTCCGCATCGAGGAATTCCCTTGTCTTATGGGCGATTCGACGGGAAGGCCGTGGAATGCAGCTATCATGGCTGGAAGTTTGACGCGTGCAGCGGGCAGTGTCTGGAAATACCTTCGCTTTCGACAGCGGACAAACTGCGTGTGGAGCGAATCTTTGCGGGGCACTATCCGTGCGAGGAGCGAGACGGATATGTGTGGGTCTACATGACGGCGCCGGGTTCGCGGACGGTTGCGAATGTTCCGGCGGCGCCGGAATTGCCAGTGTTCAGCGACAAATACAAAATCACGCGGCTGGCTTGCGACATACCTTCGCATGTCGACCAGGGAATTATCGGACTGATGGATCCCGCGCATGGGCCTTTCGTGCACCAATCGTGGTACTGGCGGAGCCGGCACAGCATTCACGAGAAAGAAAAACACTTCGAGCCGATTCCGCTGGGTTTCCGGATGAGCAAACACGAGCCGTCGTCGAACAGCGCTCCCTATAAATTGCTGCGCTATTTTTCGGGTGAATCGACTACCACGATGATTGATTTTGTTTTGCCCAACATGCGGCTGGAGGAAATACGCAGCGGGCATTTATGGTTTTCGAGTCGCGCAACGGTGACCCCGGTGCGGCGCGATCTGTCGCGCATCGACTTTGTGGCGGCGTGGAACCTGGTTCGCTGGATGCCGCTGGTCGTGCCGGTTTTTCGTTCTTTTGCGAGAAAATTTTTGCGCCAGGATCAACTGACCATGATCCAGCAAGCGGACGGTTTGAAGTACGATCCGCGCTTGATGCTGATCGACGATGCGGACAGACCGGCGAAATGGTATTTTGCGTTGAAGGCGAATCTGTTGGAGGCCCGGCACAGCGGCGCGTCGATGGTGCACCCAATGGCGGGTCCGGTGACTCTTCACTGGCGCAGTTAACTGCAAATCAGGTCGGGTCATATCGGGCGGGCGATGTTGGGAAAATCCAGCCAGACTTTTATGCCGCAGAAGTGCGCGCCTTCGGTGCAAATCGGAGTGGTGACGCCGGCGCGTACGTAACACGGCGGCCCCACATAACGCGCCAGCTCCGGATGCACTTCCCGCAATTGTTCCAGCTCGTCCATGGAGGCCTGATAAATTTCTTCCTGGGCGTTGAAACAGGTGCGCATGGTCCATTTATGGAGCAGGTGCAGGAGGGAGCCGGTTTCGACGACGCGGATGGATTTGGCGTTGGGTAAAAGATACAGCGCCAGCTCCAGCGGAACGCCGCGTTCGAGCAATTGGTTTTTGGCGTCCCAGGCATCGTGCATGGCGCGCTGGTAAACCTCGAGGGCGCGTGGATTCTGCTCGAGCAATTTCGGAGTGATGAAATCGGGCGAGCGCGTATCGGTAAGAGTAAGCAACGGACGGGAGCCGGGAACCATTCTGTGGCGCTGGTCCTGGCTGTCGGCGGTGTGGCTGATTTTCTTGGCGAAGGTGTAATTGACATGCTGCAAGGCGCGCATGATGGGGGCATGGACGCCGACGTTTAGCGTTTCGAGGCGATAGAGATTGCGCGCGGGATTCAGCAGGCGGTCGATGGCTTCCTGTTTGGAACATTGTGATTCGGTGAGGCCGATCACCGCGCGGTAGGCTTGGGCGAGCACTTGCGGCGCGCGGGCGGAATAGTCGATTAGTTTCGAAGTTTTCCCAGCTAGCGCGGAATCAAACTCGTTGGCGAAAGCCGCGCCCGCGGTTCCGTTCCGATCGTGAGCGGCCGATGCGCCGAGGACATTTTCGCGATTGCCCCATTCGGGAACTTCTTCGATCGGCTCGGTGCCGAAGCGATCGAAAAATTGAGCGTCAACTTCGCGGACGTGGGCGACCATGGCGCCGATCACGGCGCGGGCTTCGTTGGGCGTATCGCAGGCGGTGCTCATGCGCCAGAGACGATGGAGCACGATGCCGGATATCGTGTGCACCATGGTAGTGAACGCGGCGACGGGCAAAACGTAACGAGCGACTTCGATGGCGTGCTTTTCCGCGGAGCGTTCTATTTTCTGCGCGCGTTTGGGATGGGACATCGGGCCGATGTGCCAGATGCCGTTCAGGATGGAGCGGGCGTCGGAAATCAGCAGCGCGGACAATTCGCGATAGTAATCCCAGGCGCGAGCGATGGCGCGCTCGTAGATTTCTTTACTGCCTTCATCAAAAAACAGGGAAAGTTCCGGGACGTAGGCGTGGGCGCGGTCCAGATGTACATAACGCTGGCTCTGCTGCTCGGAATTATAGAAGGGATGGGCGTGGAGAAAGGCCCAGACAAACTGGCGGCTGACATTTTCGAGTCCAAATTCGAAATGGGCGTGCTGGTAAACGGTGTGGTGGCCACTGTAAAAGGTGCCTGCGCCGATGTTGAGGCGCTGCTTGTCGGTGATTTCTTCGGGGCCGACTAATTTTGAGGCGTAACAAGTTCGCGCCGCAGCGATAGCGGAATCAAACGGGTGCGCGAAAGAGTTGCGCAAGGTGACGCGCGGCGGAGCGGTGTCTACCCGTTCACCGGAGCGCGCGCCTTCGAACATTTGAGATTGGTCCGGCACGATGGAACGTTATTCTACACGGACGGAGAAGCAGGCACACCATCGCATCGAGCGTGGCGAAAAGGAAATCTCAAGCTGAAAAATTTCAGGGCGGCGATTACTTTTTCGCGGCTTCCACTTTGGCTGCGGCGTCGGCGTATTTCTTGGTGAAGCGCTCGACGCGGCCGGCGGTGTCGATCAGTTTCTGCTTGCCGGTGAAAAAGGGATGGCAGCTGGAGCAAATTTCGACCTTGAGCATGTCGCCCTTGATGGTCGAACGAGTAGAGAAATTATGCCCGCAGGCGCAATGCACGGTGACGGGATGATAGTCGGGGTGAATACCGGGTTTCATGAGGCTCCAATCCGTCGCGTCCGGTCTGCACGGCGTGAAGCAGGCCGCGTCGCTAGGTCGCGAGGTCTTTTTTCATTATACGCGAGGTGTCAAATGAATGCGAACGGCGGGCAGCGGCGGTGAGGTCACAGGTTCAGGTGAGGCGTGGGAAAAGACGATTAAGAAACGAAGGTGCAACCTACACGATAGCCGCCCAGATCGGTGCGTTGCGACCACACGGGCTTGAGGTTAACGCGCACGGGGGGAAGGATCGGCACGTGTAAAACGGCCAGAATATTTTCCGGCAGACCTTCAGCTGAGTCCAGCTCCAGGGCAACGCCGCCGAAGCCGAGATCCAAGACGCGAGCGCGCCGGGCGCCCTGGTCACCGAGAACGGCATAAGCGTTGGTTCCGGTCATGGATACGCGTTCCGCTTTGCGCGGGACAGTGAAGGTACGTTGAGTTGAAGCAATGGACGAAGCCTTTGAGGAAGCTTCCGGCGCCGCGGGAGGAGCTGCCGGCTCTTCTGGTTTCTCGGGAGCGCGTTTCGTCTCGATGGAAATGGGAGTCGGTGCGGGTACGGAACGTTCGGGCTGCGGCGTGACGGGAGGCTGCGGGGTGACAGTTGGCTGCGGCGTCGCAGCCGGCTCGGTGGAGCGCGGAGCGCCTTCGGGGGACCGTCCGTGATGAGCGTGTTTGCGCTGATACAGGCGCTCATCGGCGATACGAATCAGGTCTTCGGAGTTATCGGCATCCTGCGGATAGTTGGCAACGCCGTGGTCCATGCCGACAGTGACACTGAGCTGGAGAGCTTTCATGTTGTCAGCAAAAACGGTTTCAATGCGGCGGCTGAGCGCGAGCGCCTGAGGTGCGTCGGTTTGCGGTAGCACGAGAGCAAATTCGTCACCGCCGATGCGAAACGCGAAGTCCGAAGTACGCAGAGCTTTTTTTAAGGTGGAGGCCGCGACTCGAAGCACTTCATCGCCGCGCGGATGTCCATGCTTGTCGTTTACTTCCTTGAAGCGATGCATGTCCATGATGACCAAGCCGAGCGGAAGGCTATAGCGTTTGGCGCGATTTAATTCGCGTTCGAACGTTTCGGTGAAGAGCCGGCGATTGTAGAGGCCGGTGAGCGGATCGGTGATGGCGTTCAACTGTAATTTTTTCAGGTCGTCGTATTCGATGATGACCGGCACACGAAGAAGCCCGGCAGTGGAGAGCACATCGACCAGCGCGGTTTTCAACGACACGGTGCGTTTCAACGATTCGCTTAATTGGCGGCGACGAGTGAGCATCTCGTCCCACAGCTGGACACAAACGTTTTCGCGCAAATCGAGATGTGTTACGGCGCGGAGGTAGCGCTGGAGAAATTGTCCACGAGCTGGGACGTCAAGAGATTCGAGCGTGTCAGTGAGTAGCTCGAGATACGAATCTTCCAACGACGTGCGGGGGGGCGCTGGGGCGCCGGGGCTGGGCATAACGGGTCTTACCTAACCTTTGCCTGTCCCCGCGGGGGTGGGGTGAAAAGAGAGGCTTGCTCCTACAGTGGGAGCATGCCGAAGTCCAATCAAAAGCGGACCGGACCGCGCCACCCGGGACATTGAATCAGGAATGAGCGTCGGTATCCTATTACAAAAGCTTGGAATACAGCAACTTCATCGAAATCTATAAAATGGGATGGAGGGAGACGAAGCGTGAGGGCGGGCCTAGGTCGCCGGTTCAGGCGTAAAAAGGCACAGATTTACTCAATAGCCCTGAGGAATTCCAGTCCGAAGAGGCGCATTTCGCCGGCGCTTTCCTGGCGCAGGACGCGGGCGACGATAGGGGCTGTTTCGCTGGGAACGATGCTGGAGGAGGCGGGCGAGGGGGCCGGGATGGTTAAGTGAACGACCTGATCCTTGCGAAGCTGGTGCGCAGACGTGATACAGGCGCCAGTCGCGCTGATATTAAGGGTCTTAGTCAATTCGATGAATTCCGCGCCGGAACTATCGGTAGCACGCAGAAACACCGGCACTTGTAGCCGGAGACGAGACGAGCGTCGAGTCGAAGATGATTCCAAGTTCTGGGTTTCCTTGATTAGATCGATTTCCACTTTCTCGCTCTCTTAGTACTAGGGACCTAGTACGAATACGAGCATCTTTAGTGCCAGTTAAGGGGTTCCGCGGCTGTTATAAATTGCTCATAATAAATGGGTTATTACCATTGGATCAAGGATAGGTCCGGCCACCTTACGGAGCGTTCTCGGCATGTCCAGTTGGTTTCCGATAATGTGCAAATGGAACGCTTTTACCATTGACAGTCTATAACCCCTTTGCGAGTATGAGCAACCTGCATGGGAAAAGATTTGCCACTCGGTCGGGGAATCCGTAGACAGGATTGAGAATGCCTGGAGACATAGCTACCTCTTCTATAGCAGACGACCGACCGAGGCCCGTGGAACGAGCGGCTCCGGCGGACCGGACTTCGGATGCGCTGCCCGTCAGCCTAGTGCACGGGCTAATGGACGCAGTGAATTGCTCACTGGTGGTGGCCGATCGAACCGGCCGGATATTGTTGATGAACACACGAGCCCGGCAATTCCTGATAGCAGAAGGGCTGGACGGACAGGACACGCTGAATCTTTTTGAGAATATTTTAAAGGTTTCTCCGAAGCAAATATTTAAGTTGACCGAGAGTGGAGAACATCGCTTAGAGCTGGACCTGTCCCTGAGCGAAACGAAATCGCGCGCGCTGGTGAAGTGGATGCCGGAACCGGATTGGATCGTCGTACAGCTTGAGATGGCGACGGAAGAGCAGAACAAGGCGGCGTCGGAAGCGGCAACGCAGGTCACCGTGCAGGAATTGCTACAGGAACGTGAGATCACTTACCGGAACTTGCTGGCCGCGTATTTGAAGTTGCAGGAAGTAAACCGGCAGAAGACAGTTTTCCTGGCGTCCGCCGCGCACGAATTAAAAACGCCGCTGGCGGTGATCAAAGGCTACTACGATCTTTTGTTGACCGGATCGCTGGGACGGTTGTCGGACAAACAGCAGGATATTCTGGAAGAATCCAAAGACAGCTGCGAGCGACTGGTGCGGCTGGTCTCGATGTTCCTTAATTATTCGGCGCTGGAAAGCGGAAAGCTGGTATTGCAACTTCGCGAAAACGATTTGCGCGATTGCCTGGACGAGCTTTCCAAGCGCTGGTCGGAAGCGTTTCAGCGAAAAGGCGTGAAACTGGAAACGAGTTTCGATCCGTCGATTCCCACGTTCCGATTCGACTACCAAAAGGTGCAGCAGGCGGCGGCAAATCTTCTGGATAATTCGCTGAAGCACACGCTGGCAGGTGGCAGCGTGACCTTGCGAGCGGGACCGCATTTCTGGGAACGGCGCGTCGCCGGAGCCACCCCGGTGCAGGAACGCCGAAGATTCCGGTTGCCGCGGCCGAACAGTGTTGAAGTGAGCGTTACGGATTCCGGTCCGGGCATCGCGGCCGAACATCACCAGGAGATTTTTGAAGACTTCGTGAGGGTAGATCGCAACACTTCCGGGATGGGGCTGGGGCTGGCGATTGCCAAGCGGCTTATCCAGGCGCATCGCGGCAAGATCTGGGTGGAGAGCGAGCATCAACGCGGCAGCACGTTTACGTTTCTGCTGCCTATGGATCCCAACTAAATTCGAAACATTTCTGGAATCAGAGAGGAAAAGTTAAATGTCCGCAAAAGAACTGAAAGAACAAATTCTGGTCATCGACGATGAACCGAGTATTCGCAAGTATCTGCAGACGCTGCTGGAGGTCGACGGTTTTGAGGTGGAAACGGTCAGCTCCGGAAAAGAAGCCATCGAGAAGGTGAGCGCCGGGCAGCGGCCCGACTTCATCATTCTGGATGTGCTGATGCCGGAACTGAACGGCATCGAAACGCTGAAAGAGCTGATGCAGATCGACCGCAGCCTAAACGTCATCATGCTGTCGTGTTCGAACGAAGTGGGCACAGTGGTGGAGGCCATCCGCATCGGAGCGCACGACTACCTGACCAAGCCGTTCGAGAAAACCGAGCTGGACGCGGCGATGTTGAAGTCGCGGCAGAAGAAACAACTGGTCACGGAAAATCTGGCGCTGCGCGATTATTGCGAACAGATTACCGAGGACATCAGTTTCCTGGCGGCCAGCCCGCAGATGGTGCGCATCCGGCAGCAGATTTTGCAGATCGCGCCGGTGGACGTGCCGGTTTTTATTTGCGGAGAAAGCGGAGTGGGCAAAGAAGTGGTGGCGCGCATGATTCATCTGAGATCAAAGAGACGCAGCCAGCCATTTATCAAGGTGAATTGCGCGGCGCTGCCTGGCGAGCTGTTGGAATCGGAACTCTTCGGTTTCGAGCAAGGAGCGTTTACCGGTGCGGTGCGCGCCAAGCCCGGCAAGTTTGAAATGGCCAACAAGGGAACGATCTTCCTGGACGAAATCGCGGAAATGACTACGCACCTACAAGCCAAACTGCTGCATGTGCTGCAGGATCATCAGTACTCGCGCCTCGGCGGACGGCATCTGGTGGACACGGACGTGCGGGTGCTGGCGGCGACCAACGTGGACGTGCAGGACGCGATGAGGACCGGGCGATTCCGTGAAGATCTGTATTACCGATTGAACGTGCTTTCGATCAATGTGCCGCCGCTGCGGGAGAGGACCTCGGAAATTCCGCTGCTGTTCCGGCATTTTCTGCAGAAGTACAGCGAGAAGTTCGGGAAGACGCCGCAAGGTCCGTCGAAGTACCTGCTGGATGCAGCAGTGAGTTATCCGTGGCCGGGCAATTTGCGTGAACTGGAGAATTTCGTAAAGCGCTACGTAATTCTTGAGGATGACGAAGGCAGCTTGCGGGAACTGGTGGAAATGTCTTCTGCGCGGCAACGCACTTCTCCGCGCGCGGAGCCCGTCGTGCATCGCGAGCCGCAGGGACTGAAGGCGCTGGTGCGCGGACTGAAGGACGAAGCGGAGATGGAAGCCATCGCCGACGCGCTGGAAAAGACCCGCTGGTGCCGCAAGGACGCGGCGAAAATGCTGGGCATCAGCTACAAAGCCCTGCTATATAAAATGCGGCAGTTTAATCTGGACACGCCACGCACCAGGCGAGCCAGCGTGCCCGCAGCGGCGCCAGCAGTCGAAGAGCCGGCGCCGGTGACCATCGGCGGCCGAAACGAATAATTGGCGCGTCTATCGCCGGGCGTTAATCTTTAGAACAACACAGCGGCTGCTCTGGGGCGCCTTCGATCAAATTGCAGTAAGGTTTCACGTAAGGAGGCGCGACCGGAGGCAAGTCAGGCCGACGCGTGCATCGAGGATGGGTGAAATGCCGGAACGCCGCAATGCTCGCAGGTACGACCTATCCTTGCCGATCATCGTTCGAATTCCCACTGCATTGGCCGATTCGCAGGAAGGCAAAACGCGGGATATCTCCACCCGGGGGTTGTATTTCGTGGTTGCGGAGGATTTGCAAGCGGGCTCCGATCTGGATATCACCCTGACGCTGCCTGCCGAGATTACTCATGGATCCGAAGTGTTCGTGCGCGCCGCGGGCAAAGTTGTCCGCGTGGAGCCAAGGACAGAAGATCCGAATATGCGGCTGGGAGTTGCGGCGGTGATTGAACGCTACGACATCATTCGCGGCGAGAACGAACACACCAATTAGGCCAAGGCGATAGCCGACACAAATTTTCCGGCAACAAACACTACGCAAGAATCAGATTGCGAATCAATTCTTACGGGCAACCCTGCTGGTTAATCTGGGAAAGTTTATCGAGGGCTTCGCCGTTTCCCTTTTTTGCCGCCGCCTGGAGTAATACCCGGGCCTGATCGCAGCTTTTCGTTACTCCTCCGCCTATCAGATACAGTTTCGCGAGGGCCACCTCGGCCGAGGTATTCCCCTGCGCCACCGCAACCCACAGGGAATGAACACGTTCGGCTGGATCCTCGATTTGCGCCGCCGAAGTAGACGTTGCAGGCGCAGGTGAGACGGCACCGGCTGTGGTTTGCGGCTTCACCGACTCGGAAGTGTTTTCAGTGCGATAGCGGCGCTGATCGCTCAATCCCTTTTCGGGCGAACCGGGGGTGTTCTCCCGGGTAGCCGCGGAAGCAGGCTGCGGGCTTTCGACGGAGCGTTTCGGAACGTCGGGAACCTTGAGCGGCGTTGGGGCCGCTGTGGTTTGTGATGCGGATGTGGTTTGCGGCGCAGAAGATGGTGGCGCCGCGGACACTTCTTTGGGCGCGGACATCTTTTGTCCCAGGGAAATCAGCAACTGGCCAACGGAGTCGTGATAACCGTAGAGAATAACGGTGAGCGCGACAACAACAATTATAATGGCCGCGATGGCCGCGCCGCGAATGCGGGGCCTCGAGTCGGCCTGCGGCTGTCGCGGATACTCCCAATCACTGAGTAAAAATGTTTCGCGGGGTGTCGGCGGTTCAGGAGCAACGACAGCAGCGTTAGATTGATCCGCCAAGCCGGCAATGCTGGAGAGCGGGCTCGCGGCGCTTACGAACTCACTCAATGATGGGGCCTTTGCGGGCTCCACGAACGGATCTGCAACTGGTTCCACTGAGGCCCTTGCGGGCGCTGCGGCGCGCTGCTCGCCAAAGCCGGGATCTATAAAATGATCGTTTGAGAATGAGGGCACCGCAGGGGCGCTCAGCTGTGTCAACCATCTTCGGAGCGCAGAGCGAAACTCCGGAGTAACATCGTCAAACTGCAAGCTGGCTACCTTACCGCCATCCTGGGTCCAATCAATGTTTCCATAGCCCCCAAGTTTTTCCGTGCCATTCACCACAAACGAAAAGCCAATTTTGCGCCCGGGCCCGACGGGGGTAACCGCCCGAAAAGTGAATCCGTCTTCGGAGACCGTCAACATCATGCCCCCGTTGCTCGCTTCGAGCTCGACGTAGACCAGTTGGTCCAGCTTTATGCTGGGAAATTGCGAACGCCCGGGATTATTCATCGTTTCCAAGCCCGCCACACGAGAAATCAGCCTCGGAGAATATCATTAATCAAAAAAGAATTTCGCCGCTAAACACGGACCTGTTGAAAACTGCAAACTCGTAAGAATGTGAATTATCGCCAAGTAATGGCGACCCAGGCGGGGCTTATAGTGTGCCATACCTCTTCTTGGAAGGTAAGTTGAACTACGCCTCAGTCAGACATTTAGACGATACCGGGCCCCAGTTTGGTGGAAGTATCTTCTTTGAATGCAGCGAAGATTTTCCCTTTTAGATGGCGCTCGGGAAGGATACTCCATCGATGAAGTACTAGGACGTGCTCGCGATTGGTGGCCTATACCCTTCCATATCAGTTGGTTATCTACATCAGGGCAGTCTTCCAGCTCCGTAGGCCGTTGGTAAACAGAGTGCAGCGGTGTAGTTACGACCGATGACCACTGGATCCACAGCCCGAACCGCCACACGCGCCGTAAGCTTGAATAACGCCATACCGCCGGACCACGTGCTTTTTGGTCGATCCAGCGCGATGAGTGAAGTACGCGGCCGTGCGGAGAAGATCTGCAACACCAATATTCCTGTCTTGCTGTGCGGCGAGGGCGGAACGGGAAAAGAAGCCCTGGCGAGGTGGATCCATTCGCGATCGGAGTATAGCCAAGGGCAGTTCATCAAGGTAAATTGCGCGGCGATACCGAGCAACCTGCTGGAGAGCGAATTATTCGGATACGAAAAGGGCGCGTTTACAGGGGCGCAAACCGCAAAACCCGGGCGGGTAGAATTGGCGCACAACGGCACCTTGTTTCTGGATGAAATTGCCGACCTCGAAATGGGTCTGCAAAGCAAGATTCTCCACTTCCTTCAGGATGGATGCTTTTCGCGCATAGGGGATCAGTCGGAACGAGCAGTTAACGTTCGCGTGATTTGCGCAACGAATAAGGATCTTGAACAGGAAATCGCCGGCGGGAAATTTCGCGCAGACCTGTTTTACCGAATTAATGTGGTCCGTTTTCACTTGCCGCGCCTGCGGGAGCGTAAAGAAGACATTCCGGTCCTGGCGGAATACTTTCGCACCATGCACGAACAGATTTTCGCGATGGAATCGATGCCGCTGAGCGGGGAGATGATCGAATATTTACAGAATTCGAACTGGCCAGGCAACGTGCGCGAGCTTTCGAATGGCATGGCCCGGCATGTATTGATCGGGCCAGAGGCCGCACTCGAGCAGGCATCCGTTCCGGAGCGCGCCACCGGTCGCGCCCCCATTCGGGCAAGCGTCGGCGAAGTGCCTTTGAAGCGCATCGCCAAAGCCGCGATACAGGAACTGGAGCGCAACGTAATTCTCGAATCGTTGCGAGTTCACCAGTGGAACCGGCGCAAGACCGCGGCGGCGTTACAAATCAGCTATCGCGCATTGATTTATAAAATTCGGGATGCCGGCCTTACTTCCAGGCGTCCAGAACGCGCATCGACACCCGCACTAAATAATCCTCGGCAGTAATTTCATCCACTGTAAAGCCGCAAGAAACCCCAAGCGAATTTACCGGCCGGTCAATTCTATTTTTTAATAGTTAACAATTATTAATATAAATATATAGTAAAGACGGGGTGCAGGTTACTTGTTCTTTGGTACAGGCAACACCTGCCCCTAAATTGTACGACCCACCAGTAGTACGTAATTGGTACGAAATCTTACTCTTTCCATGACGCAGCCGGGGAGAAAGTAAATGGGCGTGAGGTGCTTTAAACCAGGGAAGTGGAGGGTAGCAGGCACGCCAAGCCAGGTGAGGACCCTTGTTGCATGGTTCGCAGCACTGACTCCGTTGTTGGCGCTGGGGGGCTGTACAGGGATGGTAAGCGGCCAGAATAAGGCGGCCGAATCGACTGTACAAGTGACACCCGCGGCGGTGGACTTCGGAAGCGCCGGCGTTGGCAAGCTGGTTTCGCATATCGCAACGGTTGCAAACACAGGTACAACAACGGTGACCCTGACCAAAGCCACGGTTTCCACCAAAGAATTTTCGATTTCCGGACTGCAATTTCCAATTTCCATTCAAGCCGGCCAAAAAGTCAGATTTACCGTTTCGTTCACGGGGAACAAGCCCGGCAAGGTGAAGGGAAAGCTTCAATTTACGGGTGACCCGACGGTTCCCGATCCCGTGGACCTGACAGGATCAGCCGGAAGCTCGGCGCCAAAGTTGGATATTTCGGCAGCCAGCCATGACTTCGGCAAAGTCACAGTGAACACCGTGGCGAACACCACATTGACGCTTACCAACTCCGGAGCGGGCGATTTAAGTATTTCTAAGATTAGTGCGACCGGAACGACATTCTCTGTAACGGGCGTGAGCGTTCCCGCGGTTGTGCCGGCGGGCGGCACGGCGACTTTGAATGTGAGCTTTTCTCCGAAGGCAGCGGGAAACTTTACCGGGACCGTAGCTATCGCCAGCGATGATCCTACTACTCCGAATGCGACAGTCAGCCTAACTGGAGTGGGTACCTCGGTGGATGTCGGAAAATTGACCGCCACGCCAGCGAGCCTGAGTTTCAGCAATGTAAAGGCGGGAAGCACGGCTACCGCAGTGACCACGCTGAAAAACACGGGCACAGCGAACCTGACGCTTTCACAGATCAGCACGGGCACGGCGGCGTATTCGACGAGCGGCATCAGCGTCCCAGCGGTGATTGCGCCAGGTGGCAGCTTGACGCTCACAGTGAAATTCGCGCCGACGGTGGCGGGGACCAAAAGCGACAGCGTTTCACTGGTTAACTCACAAGGAGGCATTACCAGCGTCAGCCTGTCTGGAACAGCGGTGGGGTCCAGCCTGACCGTGTCTCCCGGAAATATCAGCTTTGGAAATGTGGTTACCAACCTGACGAACAGCCAAACCGTGCAGATCAGCAATCCCAGCACGATCAGCGTCAAGGTGTCGGCCGCGAACATCACCGGAACGGGTTTCAGCACCAGCGGATTAAATCTTCCTCTGACGCTGAATGGCGGGCAGTCCAGCACGTTTAACGTGCAGTTCAATCCCAAGACAGCCGCGGCATCGAGCGGAAGCCTGACTTTGGTAACTGATGCTACAACCTCGCCGGCTCCCATCACGCTGTCGGGTACGGGTATTGCGGCGGGATTGACGTTGTCGGTGAATCCTTCAAGCCTAAGTTTTGGAAACGTAAACCTAACTGCCACAGCGTCGAAAAACGTTACGGTTACCAATACGGGTAATTCCAGCGTGGCGATTTCGAGCGTTACGTTAAGCGGAGCGCAATTTGCGTTGACGGGCGGATCGGCGGTAACTCTAACGCCGTCCCAGAGCATTACACTGACCGTGCAATTCGGTCCTACGGTCGCCGGATCGGCATCTGGCACGCTCACCATCGTGAGCAACGCCACCGGTTCGCCGGCTACGATCGCGGTATCCGGCAGCGGTGTATCCGCGCCGGTGCAGCACACCGTTGCGCTGTCCTGGAATGCCAGCAGTTCGGCGGCGGGATACAACGTGTACCGCAGCGCGACCAGTGGTGCGGGGTATTCGAAACTGAATTCTTCGCTGGACAGCGGGCTGAGCTACAGCGACTCGACAGTTCAAAGCAGCCAGACCTACTTCTATGTGACCACGGCCGTTGACGGCGCGGGGAACGAGAGCGCCTTCTCGACGGAAGTATCGGTGAACATTCCCTGAATCGGCGATGATTCGTCAAATGCGATATTGAAAAGTTATGATCAGGTGAGCTTGCCCATCTGCTGCAACTCCTCGAGGTAATCCGCAAGCGCTGCGTGCCAGTGGCGAACGCGAATCCCCAGAGCGTGCAGGGCGGCGGGCGACAACGCCGAGTACGCGGGCCTCTTTGCGGCACGCGCGGCCTGGACGGTGTCAATCGGCTTCACCGGAATGGCGCTTTTTCCGGCCTGGCGCAAAATCTCCGACGCGAACTCGAACCAGGAACAGGTGCCCTCATTCGTGACGCTCACGATGCCGCGCGCGTCGGCGTGAACCAGACTGCAAATTGCCGCGGCCAGGTCGCGGGTGTAAGTGGGCGAACCAATCTGGTCGGATACCACCGACAGTTCCGGACGAGTTTCAGCGGCTCGCAGAATCTTTTCGGGAAAGCTGGCGCCGTGGG
>JBBRZT010000006.1:0-37655 GCA_038236395.1 Candidatus Acidiferrales bacterium | reverse complement strand
GTTTCGCAGGTGAAATCGTCCGCACAAAAACTAAAGGAGCAGCGTCGATAAAAACGCTGCTCCTTTGGAACTTCCGAATAACGTTTTCGAAAAACCAGCCCCTAGAACATATTCCAGAGGAACTGGTTATACACTTCGTGGTGGAACTGCACTTCCGGCACCTTTACGAACGTTCCCAGGCTCCGTGAGCAGCGATCGGCGGCGGCTTGTTTTAAGTCCAGGTACCGGCCTTTCACGTCTGCTCCCAGCAGTTCGGTAATCCACGCCGATTTTTTGAAATGATCCATGGCGGTGTAGATGTTGTCGGGCAAATAGCGCTCCGCCTGACGCAGGTTCTTGATTTTTGCGGTGTCGCCCTGCAGCCCGGCCTTGAAAATCGAATACATCACCAGGTAAGGATTGGCATCCGGCGCAACGGAGCGCACTTCCACGCGCGAGCTTTTTTCGTTTCCGATGGGGATTCGGATCATCGAGCCGCGGTCCACTGGCGAAGCCTTGATCTGGTTGGGCGCTTCGAAATGCGGATCGAGCCGCCGGTAGGCGTTCACGCTGGCGTTCAACAGCAGGCAAATGTCGTTGCCATGTGTCAGGATGCGATCCACGAACGACCATCCAAACTTGCTCAACTTCTCTTCGCCTTTGGGATCCCAGAACAGGTTTTTGTTTCCTTTGCTCACCGAAACGTTGGTGTGCATCCCGTTTCCGTTCACACCCACCACTGGCTTGGGCAAAAAGCTGGCGGTCATGTCCATGCCGGTAGCCACCTGGCGGCAAATCAGCTTGTACAGTTGAATCTGGTCCGCCGCGGCCACCACTTCGCCATAGCCGTAATTGATTTCAAACTGCGACGGCGCGACTTCCGGGTGATCCTTCTCATTCTGAAAGCCCATGGCGCGCTGCACTTCCGCCGTCGTGTCGATGAACGTTCGCAGCGGGTCGCCCGGCAGGGAATGGTAATAACCGCCGGTATTCACGTAGTCGAATTTTCCGGTTTCGTTGTAGCGCGCTTCCGCGTCTGCTCCGCGGAACAAAAATCCCTCAATCTCGTTCGCGGCGTTCAGCGTGTAGCCCTCGGACTTGTGCAGCTCGTTGGCAAAACCCTTCAGCACTCCGCGAATGTCGGCGCTGTACGGCGTGCCGTCTTTATCGATTACTTCGCCGAACACCAGCACTTTCCCCGCGCCAAAAATATCCGCGGGCCCCCAGTAAAAGGCGCCCCAGTCCATGCCCAGCCGAAGATCGCTCTCGCGCTGCGCGGTAAATCCGCGAATCGAAGATCCATCGAAGGTCAGGTTGTCCCAGCTCTTGATCAGGAATTTCTTGTCGTAGTCCAGCATGTGCAGCCGGCCTTCCAGGTCGCTGAACAATACCGTCACTGCCTTGATGCCCTTCTCGTCGGTCAGATACTTGATGCGGTCTTCCTGTATCTTGTGCGGAGCAACCCGGTTCTTGCGCTGCTCTTTGGCCTTCAGATTCAACTCTTCCAGTTCTTCGTAAGAATGAGCCAGAAAATTGCGCAGTTCGTTCGGCATAGTTCTCCTCAAAGTTAGATACGGGCAACAGGCGATGTACGACGCCCGCTTGTTGCGCCGTTAGGGTATATTGCGGTTCTCGCGACCGTCAAAATCGAAAATCCACGCCATCAAATCGAAAAAATGAATGCTTCAGTCGTAATATTCCTGGCCCAGATGCGTAATCAATTCTTCGCCTACCATCCACCGCAGCGTGTTCTTCAATTTCATCGACTGGATGAACAGATCATGTTCCGGATACAGACCTGGCGCGGTCATCGGTGACTTAAAATAGAAGCTCAGCCACTCCTGAATCCCGCGCATTCCCGCGCGCTGCGCCAAATCCAGAAACAACACCAGGTCCAGAACGATGGGCGCCGCCAGGATGGAATCGCGGCACAAGAAATCCACCTTGATCTGCATGGGGTAACCCAGCCATCCGAAAATGTCGATGTTGTCCCAGCCCTCTTTGTTGTCTCCCCGCGGCGGGTAATAGTTGATGCGCACCTTGTGATACATCTTGCGGTAAAGCGCCGGATAGAGTTCCGGCTGCAAAATATATTCAAGCGCGCCGAGCTTCGATTCTTCCTTGGTTTTGAACGAGCCCGGATCCTCGAGCACTTCGCCGTCGCGATTGCCGAGAATGTTCGTAGAGAACCACCCGTCCAGCCCGAGCATGCGTGCCTTGAACGCCGGCGCCAGGACGGTTTTGATCAGCGTTTGTCCGGTTTTGAAGTCTTTTCCGGCAATGGCCACGTCGTTTTCGATGGCCAACTTCTGGATGGCTGGAATATCCACGCTCAAGTTTGGCGAACCGTTCGCGTACGGCACTCCGCTGGTCACTGACGCCCAGGCATACAGCATCGACGGCGCGATGGAAGGGTGATTCGCTTTCATTCCCGCTTCGAATTTTTCCGGCGTGGAGTGCACTTCCTCAGGCTTCAAAAACGATTCCGTCGAGCCGCACCAGCAGGTCACCAGGCGCGAAGCGCCCGAACTCTTGCGGAATTTGGCGATGTCCTCTTTCAATTGCAGCGCCAGCTCGTATTTGTTCTTGCCTTTTTTGATATTGGGGCCGTCGATCAGCTTCACGAAATTGTGATCGAACGCCGCCTTCATCGGCTTGATGGTGGAAAGGAACGATTTCACTTTCCCGAGGTCCTGCAGGTTCAGCACGCCAGCATTGGCCGCGGATTGATACGCGTTATCCGTAAAAATATCCCAGCCCGCAAAAACCAGGTCGTTCAATCCGCTTAGCGGCACAAACGATTTGATTGATGGCGTGCGCCCTTCGGTGCGCTTGCCCAGGCGAATGGTGCCCAATTGCGTCAGGGAGCCCACCGGCTGCGATTCGCCGGTCCGTACCAGCTCCACTCCCGCCATGAACGTCGTGCTCACCGCGCCGAGTCCCGGCAACAAAACTCCGAGTTTTCCTTTGGCGGGAGCAATCTTCCCAGGTTTTTTCATGCAACTCCTTTTGAAATTTGAGACCAGCGTCCGCGCGAGCCAGATAATCTGCGGCTGCGGTTCAAGAAGACGTCACCTACGCTGCCGGCGATCCCAAACAAACGAGTAATGATGAGCGATGCGCAGCAGATTTGCAAATTGCTGAGCGGAAAACGAAAGTAGTTTAGGGAAACTAAAAGGAGCGAAATTCGACCGTGGCGGGGATTTTCCGAGCTAGAACCAGTCGCTGCGGTAAGCCAGCCACCAACAACCCCATCCGATGGGAACCGTCGCCGCGACAGCCCACCACAGGGGTAATGCCAGATCGGCGATCAGCCCAACAATCGAAAAGGTTATCCAGAAGACCTTGCGCTGCATATCTTCATTTTACCCGTAACCCGGCGCGCGCCTCTGTGTTTAACGAGCTTTTCGCGCAAGCGTTACGGAAACTGCCGTTCTAATGGGCGCCGTTTCCCTGCGCGTTGGCACGCGCCTTGTCACTGGAAAAGAAGGTTTCGCCCCGCAGTACCGTTTCCATTGCCTCGGTCAGAACTTCTTCCTGGCTCGACTTACACACGTAGCCATGCGCGCCCGCTTTGGCAACGTCTTTCAGGAATTGAGATGAGCGATGCATCGTAAACAACAAAATGCGCACCTTCGGCATGCTTTTCGAGATGCGGTGCGCTGCTTCCAACCCATTCAATCCGGGCATCGATACGTCGAGCACCACCATGTCGGGTTTTTCCTGAGTGGTTTGCTCCAGCGCTTCCAACCCCGTGCAGCTCTCCGCGCAGACGCTCCAGCCCGGATGCGCCTCGATCACTGCGCGCAACCCTTTACGCATCATGGCGTGATCGTCAGCGATAAGTATGCGAGCCATCTTTTCTCCGTCAGGGGGCTGGCCTGCCTCGGTGTGCTACCACACCAACATCATCGCGCGGCCCATACACATGAGACATCGGGAGTTCGATGTATTTTGGTTCTAAGGTAGGCCAAGGAGTACTACCGAAGGTACTAAACGAATCGATGGCTCAAAGGGGGCTGGAAAGGGGGCTCAGTGGAGGCTCGGCGGACGGGCTACTCGCCGCGACTTCGCCGGTAGCGCCGCACTTCCACCGCAAGATAAGCCACTACCGCAATATTAATCAGCAACAGCACCACCTTCATCACCGTGATGTGGCGGGCAATCTCGTAAATCTCCAGCGGGATGAACGACGACGTCACGATAATCGTGAAATATTCGGCCCAGCGTTTGCCCAACGCCAGACCCACGCCTTCGGTAAGCAGCACCGCCGCGTAGAAAAACGTGCCAAAACTCAGGGCCTTCAGTCTGTGAGGATCGAGATTAGTGAAGCGTTCCAGTAGCCCGTGAATGTAGTGATTGTTGGGGTCGATGCGAAAAAAATCCACCCAGTGGTCCACGACCTCGTCGAGGTCCTTGTTGATCAAGTTATGCGCGCCGATGCCCACCGCCAGCAGGGCCAGCCCTTTTAAAATTTTGAACGCGGCGATAATCCATAGGCCGCGGGAACGGTGTGCACGCTCGGGCATTTTTGTTTATGCCGCTCGAGAATCCTCGTCAGTGGCGGCTTATTCCTTTTTCTCGGCCAGTTCGGTCCAGCGTGCGTAAAGGCGATCTACTGCGTGCTGCGCTTCTGCCATTTGGGCGCAAGTTTCGAGCAGTCGCTGCCCGTCACTTGCCAGTTCGGGATCCGCTAGGGCGGCTCGTTTCGCGGAAAGCTCCGCTTCCGCTGACGCAATGCTTGCTTCAATGTTGGCAAATTCCCGGGCTTCTTGGTAAGAAAGTTTTCGCTTCGTTCCGCTTTCCGTAGGAGGCTCCGATTTCGCATCCGCGCTGCGGATCGGCTGGCCGTTCGAACCCTCACTTGTGCTAGCCCGCCCATTGCGGCCCGTATTCTGCAATTTGCTTCTCGACGTTTTGCCTTTCTTCTGCCAAGCGTCCCATTGCGAATAATCCGCGAATCGCTCGGCGCCTTCCGCTCCGTCCAGCCCCAGCACCACCGTGGACACGCGGTCCAGCATGTACCGATCGTGGGTCACCAGCACCAGCGCGCCTTTGAATTCCAGCAGGCTCTCTTCCAGTATCTCCAGCGTAGGAATGTCCAGATCGTTGGTGGGCTCGTCCAGCAGCAGCACATCCGCCGCCTGCAGCATGAGCTGTGCGATCAACACCCGGGCCCGCTCTCCGCCCGACAATTTTCCCACGTGCTGGTTCAGGTCCTCCGGATCAAACAGAAATCTCGCCGCCCAGGCGGCCACATGAATCACGCTTCCTTGATAAATCACCGCGTCACTATCGGGGGCAAGCGCCCGACGCAACGTCAAATCTGGATCCAGTTGCCGGCTCTGGTCGAAATACACCATCCGCAACGGTTCAGCTCGTTGAATCTTTCCGGATGTCGGCGCCAGCTCACCGCGAAGTAACCGCAGTAAAGTAGTCTTGCCGCTGCCGTTCGGTCCCACGAGTCCGACCCGCATTCCCGCGGTCACCGCAAAATTCAGGTTCTTGAATAGCGTCCGCCCACCCAGCTCCGCCGTCACTCCGTCCAGCACGATCAATTGCTTGGTCTGCCGGTTGGTCGCGGAGAAATCGATTTTTGCGGAAGTGCTCCGCGTTCTGGCGTTTAAATCCGCCAGCTCCCCGATCATTTCGTGCGCTTTGTCGATTCGCGATTTGGATTTGGTCGTTCGCGCTTTGGGTCCGCGCCGCAGCCACTCAATCTCCGTGTGTACGCGATTTGCCAGCGCCGCCTGCTCTTTTCTTTGGGCGTGGAGGTACAACTCTTTGGCTTCCAGGAAGGTGCTGTAGTTTCCTGTCACGCGCAGCAGTCCGTCGGCGTACAGGCGGCTCAATTCCACTACTTCGGTCGCCACATTTTCCAGGAAATAACGGTCGTGGCTCACCACCACGCACGCAAAGGGAGCGTTCCGCAGGAGCCCTTCCAACCATGCAATGCCCGCCAGGTCCAGATGATTGGTGGGCTCGTCAAGCAGCAACACGTCTGGCTGCTGCACCAGCGCTTCGGCGATAGCCAGCCGCTTACGCCAGCCGCCCGAAAGAGTGACCGCTTCCACGTCGCGATCCGTGAAGCCCACGCGCCCGAGAGTTTCGGCGATACGTCCCGCTCTTTCCGATTGCGGCACGGAGGCATTCTGAAGCGCCTTTTCCACCACCGACAACACCGTATCGCCCGCGGCAAAATCGGAAATCTGCGTTACGTTGGCCAGCCGCGTGCCCTTGCGTACCGCTACGTCTCCCGTGCCGGGTTTCACGCGCCCCGCTAAAATTTCCAGCAGCGTGGACTTACCCGAGCCGTTCGGTCCAATCACTCCAATGCATTCGCCGCTGGAAACGGTAAAGGAAATATCCCGAAACAGCGGCGCGCTGCCGTACTTCTTCGATAATCCCTGGGCGCTGATAATTGGCGGCAAATTTATCGCTTCTCCTGCATTTAGTTTACCCTGCTACGGTGCGCGCGCGGCACGATAGCGTTTGCGCCACGCGAACTTTCACGACATGGATCACCACTACGATGCCCTGATTCTCGGTGCCGGCGCCGCCGGCCTCTTGTGCGCCATCGAAGCCGGCAAGCGGGGCCGCCGCGTCGCGGTTCTCGAGCGCGCCGCGCGGGTGGGGAAGAAAATACTCATCTCCGGCGGAGGCCGCTGCAATTTCACCAATCTTTATTGGCGCCCAGAAAATTTCATCTCCGCCAATCCCCACTTCGCTAAATCGGCACTGGCGCGTTATACCCCGGCTGATTTCATCGCTCTCATCGAAAGCCATTCCATTCCGTATCACGAAAAAACGCTCGGCCAGCTTTTCTGCGATCGCTCCGCGCGCGACGTTACCGACATGCTGGAAGCCGAATGCCGCGCCGCTCATGTCGAAATATTTCTCAACACCGCTATCGACGAAGTCACACGAACCACTGAATTTGTCGTGCGCGCCGCCAACGTCGAATTCTCCGCGCCCGCTCTCGTTGTCGCAACTGGGGGACTGACCATCCCCAAAATGGGCGCGACTGATTTTGGCTACCGGCTCGCGGGCCAGTTCGGGATCAAGATTCGAGAAACGCGCCCGGCACTCACGCCTTTGCTACTCGATAAAGCGGGTCGCGCCGCGTACTGCGATTTAGCGGGTGTTTCAACCGAAATCATCTCCTCCGCGAATGGCCATGCCTTTCGCGAGGCCATGCTCATCACTCACCAAGGACTCAGCGGCCCGGCCATCCTGCAGATTTCATCGTACTGGCGTAGCGGGGAAGCGTTGCATATCGACCTGGCGCCACAACGCGAAGTCTTCGCACCGCTCCGCGAGTCCTCAACGCGAAATCTCGCCGTCGCCCGCTCCGCACTGCAACTCGCGCTGCCGAATCGCCTTGCCGCGCGCTGGCTCGATGCCCACGCCCCGCCGGGCTGGGCCAACGAAGATTTAGCGCGACTTGAAAGTAATCTGCACGAATGGATTATCAGGCCCGCCGCGCTTGAGGGCTTCGACAAAGCGGAAGTCACGCTTGGGGGGGTCGACACCGACGCGCTGTCCAGCAAGACGATGGAGTCTCGCAACGTGCCGGGTTTATTCTTTATCGGCGAAGTGGTCGACGTGACCGCTCATCTCGGCGGTTTCAATTTTCAGTGGGCCTGGTCCAGCGGCGCCGCCGCTGGCCGCGCCTTGTGAATCGATAGCGCGTTTACGGCAAACTAAACGCCACCACCGAATCCCCCTGCTTGGTCCCCAATTTTCCATGCCCACCCGCGGCAATCACCACAAACTGCTTTCCATTCACGCTGTAGGCCATCGGCGTCGCTTGCCCGCCGGCGGGCAACTCAAACGCCCATAACTCGCGCCCCGAATCCGAGTCAAACGCGCGAATATAGTTGTCCATCGTCGCGGCCGAAAAAACCAGTCCGCCCGCGGTGGCTATCGGTCCCCCAAGCGTTACCGTCCCGGTAGCCATTCCCGGTACAAAAGTTCCCAATGGCACGTCCCACGCTTTTTTCCCCGTAAATAAATCCACCGCAGCCACGGTTCCCCACGGCGGAGCATTACAGAGGTGAATCCCCTCGACCGGCGCTAGCAACGGCGTCCTGAACATCCCATACGGCGCTCCCGCCTGCCGGCCATATTCGCCGTGTAAGCGGTCACTGCGACTAGCACCGCTGATGTCCGCCTGCATCTTCTCGCGCGGAATCAATCTCACAAAAAATGCGAGCCTGTTCGTGTCCACCACCAGCAAATGTCTTTGCGGATCGTAAGCCGCGCTTCCCCAGTTCACGCCCCCGACACTCCCGGGAAACTGGATGCTGCCTTTCAAGCTCGGCGGAGTAAAAATTCCCTCCGAGCGCGCCGCTTTTATTTTGTCCGCGCAAGCCTGCTTCTCTTCCGGATTCGCTCCCCAGGCATCCTCGGCACTCAACTTTTCCGGTATCAACGAAATCGAAGCCGGCTGCGTGGGCCACGCCTCTTCGCCGGGAATATCGCTCTTCGGGACCGGCCGCTCTTCGACTGGGAGCAGCGGCGCGCCAGTCACGCGATTCAGCACAAACACGCGCCCCATCTTGGTGGTAATGGCCACCGCAGGCGTGTCATCGCGCCAGGTGAAGAGCACCGGCTGCGAGGCCACGTCGTAATCCCACAAATCGTGGTGCACCACCTGAAAGCCCCAAACAAATTCTCCCGTCGCAGCTTTCAGCGCCACCACCGAATTCGCCCACTTGTTGTCGCCCGGGCGCAGTCCACCGAAATAATCGGGACTCGCGCTGCCGGTGGGAATAAAAACCAGCCCACGCTCCGCGTCTACTGAAAGCGTCGACCATGCATTTCCCGCACCGGTCCGCGGCGTGGTCTTCGACGCCCACGGAATCGGATCCCACGACCACTTCTGCTTGCCGCTCCTGGCGTCAAATCCGCGCACGATCCCGCGCTCGAGTTCCACCGCGCGGTTGTCTCCGATCGAAGATCCGGTGATCACCACGTCGCCCGCAATCGCTGGAGCCGAAGTCACCTGGTATTGCCCCAGGTCGCGCATGCTTACATCTTTTTTCAGGTCCACCTGTCCATTCACGCCAAAGTTCGCGCAAGGTTTCCCGGTCGCACCATCGAGCGCGATCAGCCGCGCGTCAATCGTGCCGATAAAAATTCGCAAACTGCATGCTTGCCCGGGTTTTGCTGACGCGTCTTTCCAGGCTGAAACTCCCCGCGACGTCACTTCCGAAAAATCCATGGTCCTGTCGATTTTCGGATCGAACTGCCAGATCTTTTTCCCCGTATCCGGTTCCAGCGCAATCACCTGATCCAGAGGCGTGCTGAGGTACAACCTGCCGTCCACCAGAATAGGCGTCGTCTCAAAAGTGGCGCGCCCTTTCAGGTCTCCCAGCTGTTCCAGCACGCCCGTCTGGTATGTCCAGGCCACTTTCAGTTGCGCGACATTTTCGCGGTTCAATTGCGACAAGGTAGAAAACCGGTTTCCGCCAGCATCATTTCCATAGTTTGGCCAACCGGCATCGGCACTCGAAGTTTTTGCCACAGCGGCGGATTGATTCTTCTCCGCCTCTACACCTTGCCCGTCCGTCCGCGCCGGCGCCGTGGCAATAATCGACGCGACCAACGCCGATGCAAATACAAAGGGCTTCCTTGAAATTTTCATGAGGCTAGTAGTATCCCAACACACAGAGAGAAGGCAACATCCGGTGGTTAAAATCAGGAGAAGGGAATCGGCCGGGCTCTAACGTCTGCGGCCGTTAAACGGCAATCCGCCTACGAACGTAACAGCGACCAGAGCCGCGATGGCAAACAAGATTGCAATGACAATCATATGGCGCTCGAAAACCTCACCGGTAATAACCGCAAGCCAAGCACCACTCTAAGTCCTTCTATATCAATGGAAGATGACAGCGGAATTGCACTACTGTGGAAAATCCAGGACGAAATACGCCTCGGAAGGGTCACGGAAATCTAAGCGAAATCTAACTTCGAATCAGTCTTGTGACTCTACGATTTATTCAAACGGATCGACCCATCTGAGGTATGGATCACCAGCGGCTGACCGCCGCCGTTCATCTTCCCGTGAATCTGCGAATTGCTGAAGCTGCCTTCCACGGTCACAGGCATCCCGAGACTGATATGCCCGTCGCCCGTACTGGCATCAATGTTCGCCTGCAGGTCGCCCGGCAGCGTCATATCCACGCTTCCGTCGCCGGTGCGTATATTCCACGCCGCGTTCATGCGCGACCCGTTGTTGGCGTGCGCTTCTACTCCGCCGTCCCCGGTTCGGATATTCAGGCTGTCGAAGCGGCCTTCCAGCTTGATGTGGCCATCGCCGGAGTCCGCATTGACCTTACCGTCCAGCCCGCGCGCTTCCACGCTGCCGTCCCCGGTCCGCAATTTGATGTCGCCCTTGAGACCCTCCACGGTGATGCTCCCGTCGCCCGTATGTAGATCCACAGTGCCGCTCAGCCCATGTGCCTTCAGAGACCCGTCGCCGGTGCTAATCACAATATTTCCGTCCAGCGAGGACGCTTCCACCGCTCCATCGCCGGTCGAGACCTGCAAATCGCCGGTCTTGGGCATCACCACTTCGATGTGCAATCGTTTGCCGTGCGTGCCCCAGTTGAAGCCCCAGTTCCCGGTCACCCGCGCGATCAGCTCCACGCGGTCGCCGTCCTGCCGGCTATCCACGCGCAGGTTCTTGTTCAGCTCATAGCCCTGATACTCCACCCGAAACCGCACTTCCTTGGTGTCGCCGCTGGTGACCGTGACGCTGCCGTCGTTGGTATCCACGCGCACATTCGGCCGCCCGCTCACCGTATATGCCTTGGTGACGTCTTCAGCGTTGGCGCGAGGCGCGACGCCGAGCATGGCAACCGTGATGATAGCCGCTACGACCAACTTGGCTGCCGCGGCGCGATAGGGAATTAGCATCATTTCAAGCCTCCGTTTGGTGCTCGTAAGCATGATACGAGGCCCCGTGGCCGAATGTTCCGCCTTCGGCCAGGCGGCCATCAAAAATGTGGGGCGCTAGCCTCCGGCTGTATTCAGTGATCTTTCGCAAGGATCAGGTCTACCACGCTTGGAGATAGATGGTTACCCTCTTTAACAAATGCAGCAAGTTGCGACAATTGTTCTTCGGTGTAGAAGCGGCCGTAGGCTGACATGGCAGTCATGCGAATACCGTGTTTGATGACCCAGGCGGCCTCTGCCTGGGAATATCGCGTTCCTACCGTGATCAATTGGGGGACAGGCGGAAAATTCGCACGGTCCTCGTGAAAAGGCTTGCCCAGTTCGCCGTGGCATCCGGCGCAACCCTGCATATAAAGCCTGCCCCCTGCAACTACGGCCTGCTCATTTGCTCTTCGCATTGCTGGAAGCTCAGGCGCACGCCGTTGAACGGAAGCCCGGACGGCGAAACGCATCACCGCGGATTCCAGCGCTGACGGTTTGGCATCGCCGTGAATGGGAGCCAAACCCGCCAGAAAATATCCGGCTAGCACGGCTGGAATAAGTATCAATGCCGCAAGCACTCCGGCTATATAGGATTTCACTTGGGAGACCCCGCCGCAGCGCCACCGGAATGCTGCTGGATCCCGCTCAGGACTTCAGGAGGCAAATTTGGAAGTCGCCGGATAAATGCCGTCACCGCCCACAGGTCTTTATCCGCGTAGCTGAATTCCTGCGCGGACATCCCGGTTCTCCTGACTCCGTGTTTCGCAATCCAGAAAACTTGCCCCTCTTCATAAGCCGTTCCAACGGAGGGGAATTGCGGAGCGGGCGGATAAAAGCTCGCGCCAAAGTCGCTTGGTGGCTTGCCCGGCTCGCCGTGGCAGCCGACACAATCGTTTAGGTACAGTTTGCCTCCGGTGATGAGCGTTTCGTCGCTCGCCGGAAGCGGATTATTTTCTTTAGTAGCGCTGCGTCGCACCGCAGCATGAATCGAGGAATACATCAGGTGGCTGGCCCAGACGGGAATTGGCGCGTCTGCGCGAACGTCGGCAAGCCCGCTTCCGAGATATCCGGCAGCGCCCAGAATTAAAATCATGAGTCCGGTCAGAAACCCTATCAAAAAGTTTTTCACGAGCTTTGGTGTTTCGACGCCTTCCCCAAGAATTGGGTGAGTCGTTCACCCCCAAAATAGCCCCAGCTTTAGTAAACGCCCAGGTCGCGGCCCACCACCACTTCACCGCTATATCCTGCGCTCATCTCTTTCAAAAGCTGCTCAGGCGAGGACGCCTGCTGGTTCAATCCCGGACGTAAGACAATCGACGCGTGGTACAGAATCAGCAGCCGCGGCTTCGCCTTGGCGGCCAACTCCGCCAGTTGCGTTGTGTTGATATGGTATTTCGCGCTGTAGCTCTGAAACGCTGGCGGCCGCCTCGCCAGCCACTCCTTGGTTTGTACTTCGTGGATCAAAACGTCGCACCCGTGACAGGCGTCGATGGTTGCCTGCGAAAAACTTGTATCTCCGGAGACGACCACGCTGCGATCGGCGGTATCAAATCGATAGCCGTAATTTTCAGGAAATACATGCTTGGTCGGGAAGGCTGTCACGGTCACATTCGCGTCCTTGTAGATCACCCCCGGGCCAATTTCATGAACGTTAACCTTGTAATTTTCCCCATAGTCAGCGGGGTGCCACAATTCAGTTGCAATGCGCTCTTGAATGTCGCCCTGCCACGCCGCCAGCACGTGGTCGGTCATGTCCTTGATTCCCTTAGGGCCGTAAACCTCCAGCGGACTTTTCCGCCCGATCACCCAGGGCGTAAAAATTAGGTCTGGATACCCTACGGTGTGATCGGAATGCAGATGCGTGACAAATACCGTCTTCAGGCTCGTGGGTTCCAGCGCCGGTATTCCCTTTTCGACCATAGCCGCTTCAGCCCGCCGGACTACTCCCGCTCCGAAGTCCACCAGGTAAGCCGAGCCGTTCACAACAATCGCAGTGGCCGGCCCCGATCTGTCTGGATCCGGAAATGGATTTCCTGTTCCCAGAAGCACTACTTGAGTTTTGGTATGCTGCGCGGCGGGCGCTTTCTCCTGCGCCCTTGCGAGGCCGGCTACAGTCAGCGCCACAGCGATCGCTACAGCCAGACCGCTCGGTACCCGTCGATAGTGAACTTCCGTTCGGTTCATCATTTTCTCCCCGTAACTCGTTACCAGTAGCAGGTCGCTTATTGGAAGGCGGTTGAGTACACTCTACTCACTCGGGAGGGATTACCTTAATGAAAATTTTCTTCGGATACTTCGCGCTATTTTCGTTGCTCGCTGGTGGCGTGCCGCCATTGCCCTCAGGCCACACCGCCAGCACCGTGACTGACGACATGAACTCGAGCGAGGACGAGATCCGCCGGCTGAACAGCGAGGAGGTGCAGGCCTTTCTTCACAACGACCCCAAAGAAATGGCGCGTTTGTGGTCAGACGACTTCGTGGTGACCAATCCCTTGAACAAGTTCGTGACCAAGCGGCAGGTCCTTGGCATGGTCACCTCCGGCTTCCTGGTGATTACTTCCGATGAACGGCAGATCGAGTATGTTCGTTTCTACGGGGACACCGTGATCGTAGCGGGAAGCGAGACAGTAGTGTGGGGCGGAAAAATGCCCAACGCGGGTAAAACAGAACACCTCCGTTTCACCGCGGTTTGGATGAAGCAGCAGGGCCGTTGGCAAGAGGTCGCTCGCCATGCCAACATCGTTCCCGGAAATTAATCGTCAAATCGCGGCCCGATTCCGTCAAGCTCAAACCTGGGCTTCGTTTTTCGAGCTCTCGTTGACGAACCGCCGTTGCGCCCGTAACATGACTTCTCGCGCTCACCCATGATTGGCCAGACCATTTCGCACTACCGCATCGTTGAAAAGCTTGGCGGCGGCGGCATGGGCGTTGTTTACAAAGCCGAAGATACCGAGCTCGGTCGTTTCGTTGCCCTGAAATTCCTGCCCGACGATGTCTCTCGCGACCCACAATCGCTCGAACGCTTTCGCCGCGAGGCTCGCGCCGCCTCCGCGCTGAACCATCCCAACATTTGCACCATTTATGAAATCGGAAAATTTGGCGATCAAAGCTTTATCGCCATGGAGTATCTCGACGGCGTCACTCTCAAGCACCAGATTTCCGGCCGCCCCCTCGAAATCGAGCGGCTCATTCCGCTGGCCATCGAAATCGCCGACGCTCTCGACGCCGCCCACAAGCAAGGCATCGTGCATCGCGACATCAAGCCTGCCAACATTTTTATAACCGGACGCGGCCACGCCAAAATTTTAGATTTTGGTCTCGCGAAAATGACCGTCGCTCCCGGTTCGTCCAGTAGCCACATCGCCAGCGAACAAACAGCCACGATGGACAGCGGTCACCTCACAAGTCCGGGCACCGCGCTGGGCACCGTTGCATACATGTCTCCCGAGCAGGTGCGCGGCAGGGAACTCGACGCGCGCACCGACCTCTTTTCCTTTGGCGTCGTCTTATACGAAATGTCTACTGGAGTATTGCCATTTCGCGGCGATACTTCTGGTGTCATCTTCGACAGCATCCTGAATCGCCCGCCCACTCCGCCGGTACGCCTGAATCCCGATCTTCCCCCCAGGCTTGAAGAGCTGATCAACAAATCTCTCGAAAAAGAGCCCAATCTCCGCTGCCAGAGTGCTTCGGAGATGCGAGCGGATCTCGAACGCCTCAAGCGCGACTCCAGTTCAGGCCGCATCGCCACTTTCAATCCCGAAAGCGCCGCGACCGTCGCGGCTACCACCGGCTCTGGCTCGTCTCACTCTGTGCCGATTCCTGCGCCACTTGTCAAAACTTCCTGGGGGCGAAAACTCCTGATTCCCGCCGCGATTCTCTTGTTACTCTTGCTGGTCGCCGCCGGACTCCTGTATCGCAACGGATTTTTCCGTTCCGGAATGGCCGCCACCGCTTTCCAAAATCCCTCCATTTCCAGCCTGACTTCTTCCGGCGACGTCATCCTCGCGCGCATTTCACCCGATGGCCGCTACCTCGCCTATATTTCAAATCAACGAGGCCAATTCAGTCTCTGGGTGCGGCAAATTGCCACTGCAAGCGCCGTTCAAATCGTGCCCTCAAGCTCGAATGTCATCATCGACGCAGTTTTTAGTCCGGACGGAAATTTTCTCGATTACTCCATGTCGGCCATTGAAGATATCAACGCCAAGGTATATCAGGTTCCGGTTCTCGGCGGTACACCGCGCCGTTTGCTGGATGCCGTGCAGACTTCAGTCACCTTCTCTCCTGACGGAAGTCTTATCGCCTACTCGATTCACAACAGCGAGAACAACGACGTGGACATCATGATTTCGAACGCTGATGGCACATCGCCTCGAAAATTGGCCACCCAAAAATCGGCTACGCAATATGCGGTCTTTCAGATGGCGCACTGGTCTCCGGACGGCAAACGCATCGTCGCAAAAGTCACCGACGGAAATGATCCCGACGGACAAGTTGGCAGCCTTGAACAGCTTGATGTGGCGACTGGAAAAATAAGCCCGGTCGCTGGACGCCACTGGCGCGACATTCAGGACTTCGCCTGGTTGCCGGACGGCAGTGGCTTCCTAGTCGCGGCACTCGAGAAGACGGGCGCTCCCACTCAGCTATGGATTGTCGGTTATCCCAGCGGCGCGGTGCGGCGTATTTCCCATGACTTGAGCGACTACTTATCCGTATCGCCATCCGCGGACGGCCACACCATTGCCGCTGTGCAGCGCAACCAGTCTGCCGAACTGTGGGTGGCGCCCTCTAACACTCCGGACAATATTCGCCAGATCACCTCCGGACGGCTCGATGGTGTGGGCGGTGTGGCTTTCACCCCAGACGGACGCATCGTCTATGCCGCCAACCATTCTGAAAATTGGGATCTCTTTATCGTCGACGCCGACGGCGCGAACAACCGGCAGCTGACTTTTGACAATCGCTACCACGGCTCGCCGACAATTTGCGACGCTGGGCGCAGCGTGGTTTACAGCAGCAACTCCTCGCGTGGCGACCATCTTTGGAAAGTCGACTTGCAGAGCGGCACCTCGACCAATCTAACCAATGGGTCCGGCGAGTCCATTCCCCAGTGCTCCGCCACCGGCGATCAGATTTTCTACTGGGGACAAGTGGCCGGCGGGGCTTCTTACATTTTTAAGATTTCTAGTTCCGGCGGGTCAGCGATTCGCGTTTCAGATCGGATCGCCCTGAGTCCTCCCTTTCTGTCTCTCGACGCACATCATGTGGGCTTCGCGACGCCTCGCAAGGACGCCGTCGTGCTCGCCGTTGCTTCCACAGAATCCGGCGCCATCGAATCTGAAAAACATGTTCCGGCCACGTTTGATCTTAACGCTCGGTCTATCGACTGGTTTTCAGACAACCGCTCCGTAGCTTTCGTGGACACCAGGACTGGAACTCCCAACCTGTGGTCTGCCACGGTCCTGAGCGAAGGCCCCGAAAAACAGCTCACCCACTTTACTTCCGGAATTATCTGGGATAGCCGCTTCTCTTTCGATGGTAAGTCACTTGTATTAGTGCGCGGCACGCGGCAGAGCGACGTCGTGCTCTTCACCACTCCAAAATAACCCCGGAGCCCGGCTCGGTGGAACTCGTGTCCGTTCAACGGATAATTTTTTGTGTCAAGTTTTTGCGGCTGATCGCTTTTCTGGCGCCACACTGGCCGCCGCTGGCTTCGCCGCCCCGGGCTTCGGCCGCAGCGCCGCCAAAAACTGCTCCACCGGCAGCGTGTTGATCACATCTTTCTTCTCCAGCCACCCGCGCCGCGCCGTCGCAACTCCATAACGAATAAACGGAAGGTGCAGCGTGTTGTGCGCGTCCGTCGAAATTACCACCTTCACCCCGCGCTGCTTGCACATCCGCAGATACACGTCCTTCAAATCCAGCCGGTCGGGATACGAGTTGCACTCCATCGCCACGCCATGTTTCGCGCAGGCGTCCAGAATCTTTTCCATGTCGTAGTCCAGCTCGTCGCGCCGCAAAATCATTCGCCCCGTGGGATGCGCGATAATCTGCGTGTAGGGATTCTCAATGGCCGCCAGCATCCGCTCCGTCATCGCCACTCGATCGAGATTAAAAAACGAATGGATCGAGCACACCACCACTTCGATCTGCGCCAGAAATTCATCCGCATAATCCAGCTTGCCGTCCTTCAAAATATCTACTTCCGACCCGGCCAGCACGCGAATCCCCAGATTTTTCTTATTCACATCCCTCAGCGCCTTCAAATGCGCCACCAGCCGCTTTTCATCCAGTCCATTGGTGATCGTCAACGACTTCGAATGGTCGGTGATCGCGATGTACTCGTGCCCCAACTTGCGCGCCGTCTCGGCCATCGCTTCCACCGTGTGCTTCCCGTCGCTCGCGGTGCTGTGCATCTGCAGATCGCCCTTGATGTCGCGCAGCTCCACCAGTTTTGGCAGCCGGTGTTCCGCCGCCGCTTCGATCTCCCCGCAGTTTTCCCGCAACTCGGGAGGGATAAAATCAAGCTTCACTTTGGCGTAAATTTCTTCCTCGGTGCTCCCCGCCACTCGTCGCCCAGATTTGAGAGTCGTCATCGCGTATTCGTTGAGCGTGTAGCCCATGTCGATGGCGCGTCCGCGCAGCTTCACGTTGTGCTCTTTCGAGCCAGTAAAATAAATCAGCGCCGCGCCATAGCTGTCCTTTTCGATCAGCCGTACATCGACTTGCAGCCCGCTATCCAGCGTGAAGCTCACCTTGTTCCCGCCCTTGGCCAGCACCTGATCGATCCGCGGATATTTCAGGATGTGTTCCGAAATCACATCGATCTTTACCTGCGCCGTGTGCCCCTCCGCCAGAATCAGCAGAAAATCCAGATCCCCGATGGTTTCTTTGGACCGTCGCAGCGAGCCCGCCGGCGTAATCGACTCGATCCCCGATTTCAGTTTCTTGATGTGCGCGATAATTTCCGCCACCACCGGCTCGACCGTATCCGTCCGGAATCTCCCGCTCGCGCGCTTGTGCGTCTCCACCGCCCGCAAAATGTTCTGCTCGGTCTTCTCTCCGAATCCTGGCAGGTCCCGCAGCTTGCCTTCCTTTGCCAGCCGCTCCACGTCCGCCACGGTTCCCGCCTGAAACGTAGACCACAGAAACGCTACCTTCTTCGGACCCAGCGATTGCAGTTGGATTACCTCAAGCAGTGTGGAAGGGAACTTCTTTAGCAGTTTGGTGCGCAGCGAATAATCGCCGGTCTTCAAAATCTCTTGGATGTGTTCCGCCATCCGATCGCCGATGCCCGGTAGCTCCATTAACTTCGCCGGATCCTGCGCCAGTTGCTCGATCGATTCGTGCAGCCCAGCGATCAGTTCCGCGGCCTTCTCGTAACTGCGGTACCGCCCGATGATCGCCCCGTCAATCTGCAGCAGCTCCGCCGTCTCTCGCAAAATCCGCGCTACCGTCTTGTTGTCCATCCCCACATTGTAAATCGATTGTGCCCGCCTGACACGCTGGCTGCGGACTGGTCATTGTGAGAACGAAAGGGAAGTGTCAGCGCCTTGACGCCCGAAGTTCAGAGAGTGTACAATAATAGTTATGAAACGTACATCAGGGTTAACAGGACCCGCATCCATGCGGATTAAAAAGGTCACCGCCAGCCAGCTACGTGGCCGCCTGCGCGAGCGGCTCCGCGAAGTCACCGATAATAAAGTTCTATTGGTTCAGAATCGCCGCCAGAAAGAAAAATATGTGGTCGATAAAGAATGGCTAGACACTTTGATCCGCGAACGCGAATCCGTGGCGGCAACCCTGGAAATCCTTGCCGATCGCGAACTCACCGAACGGCTCCTGTCTCTCGCCAAAACTATCGACCGGGACGTCCAGTGCAATCGCCTGCTTACCATGGAAGAAGTTTTCGCGTAGCCGGTTAGCAACCCCGCCTTGAGCTTCGAAATAAAATTTACATTTGATGCAGCGAAAGACGTTAAACGTTTGGACGGAAGTATCAAGCAGAAACTGAAGAACACCCTCGTCAAAAAATTGGCTGTCGATCCCGAGGGCTACGGCACACCGTTACGGGCAGAACTCGTCAATTTTTACAAACACGAATTTGCCGCCGATCGCATCATTTACCGCATTTACCCACCGAAGCAGTTCGTAGTGATCTGCGCAGTCGGTCCTCGCAAGAGTGGCGACGTCCAGGACGTATACAAGCAGCTCGGCAAATTAGTGAGTTCAGGCAGGCTCGCAGCGCAAATTCAGGCTGTTCTACGTAGCATTCTCGAACCTTGACTCCGCGTGGCGCGGCTATGCTCCGGGCTTTGCTACGTTAGCCGCTTGCGGACCCTTCGGCCCCTGCACAATCTCAAACTCCACCGCGTCGCCCTCTTGCAGCGTGCGGTATCCATCCCCGGTGATCGCCGAATAGTGCACGAAAACATCCGGCCCATCGTCCCTTCCGATAAATCCATAGCCCTTGGAATTATTAAACCACTTGACTGTTCCTTGCACCGGGGAGCCCTCCTGGCCGAGACTCATTTGTTTCTCTTTGCCTCGCCGCCTCGATCAACTCCGCTGGCGTGGCCAAATAATTGCGCGGAGTGTATCAGAATGGAACATTCCGTCAAGTGGTCAGTAATTTGTCGTCGACAGGTACCTCCTTCAATCACCAATAGCCATCACATCAATACGGCACTCTTTGATAACGGCTCTCACGCGACAAACCGAAAATAGTACAGCAGCCCCGCGATAGTCTTGCCGTCGCGTATGATTCTCTTCTGAATCATTTGTTCCAGTTGTTTGCGTCCATATGCGCGCGCTTCGATCTTCTCGTCATCCTCGGGACTGGCCTGGCCTTCCTTCAGTCCGCTCGCCAACAAGATAAACATTCGCTCTTCCAGAAAACCCGGCGAAGGAAAAAAATTCAGAAACACGCGAAAACGTTTCGCCCGGTAACCGGTCTCCTCGATCAACTCTCGCGCCGCCGCTTGCCGGGGACTCTCGTTCTTATCGATTCGCCCCGCCACCAACTCCCACAAAAATTCCCGGGCCGCGTGCCGGTATTGCCGGATCAAAATCACCCGCCCGTCCGCCAGCACCGGCAGCACCACGACCGATCCTGGATGGGTGATCATTTCTCTGCTGGTGCGCACCCCGCTAGGTTCAATCACTTCGTCCTGCCGGATCCCAAATATCTTTCCGCGGTAAACGATCTTGATGCGGATTATTTTTGCCTTGCTAGATTTGCCTCGCGCCATGGCCTCTCCGTCTCCTCGCCGCTATGATAACCGACCCTCTTCGCCTGTCTGATAGACCAATGGCAAATCATCGCAGCAAAACGCTTACAATTGCGCCGGACTCCGCCGCATGCCTATACTTGGCCACTGGTCATGAACATCAATACCCTCATCATTGATGACGAGAAACCCGCGCGTGAAGAGCTGGCCTTTCTGCTCAAGAGCTTTCCCGAAATCAAGCTGATCGCCGAAGGCAAGAACGGTGTCGAAGCCGTCGCGCTGATCAAGGAACATATCCCCGACCTCGTTTTCCTGGATGTAAAAATGCCCGGCCTAGATGGATTCGGCGTCCTTAAAAAACTCGTCGAGCGCAAAATGAAAATTCCACACGTGGTTTTCGCCACCGCTTTCGATCAGTACGCCGTGCAGGCCTTCGAAGTCAGCGCCGTCGACTACGTCCTCAAGCCCTTCGACAAAGCGCGCCTAGCCAAGGCCATCGCTCGCGCCCGCAAAATGCTCGAGACCCAAACTTCCACCGCCGACCGTCTCGAACAGCTCGTCAATCAACTCGGCGCCGGCCGCCAGAATTCCTCTCCTCCAGCCAAGCTGCTCGTCAAGTCCCAACAGCGCTTGCTGCTCGTCGACGCCGAAGATTTCATTTTTGCTTCCATCCAGGATGGTCTGATCTCCGTCACCGCCCGCGATCTCGAAGGCTCTTCCAACTACCGCACTCTCGAAGAGCTGAACGCCGCTCTCGATTCTGACGCCTTCTGGCGCCCCCATCGCTCCTTCCTGGTAAATATTCACCACATCAAGGAAGTCGTACCGTGGTTCAAATCCAGTTACATGCTTAAAATGAACGACAAAAAACAATCCGAAATCCCCGTCAGCCGCGCCCAAACCAAGCGCCTCCGCGAGCTTTTCAAGCTGTGATCCACTTACCAAATCTCGCGCTTACCTTGGGCAGCTTTCTCGCCCTGTGTTAGCATCCCGTGTACACCCGAACCGATGGATTTTTCTCTCAACGACCACCAAAAACTGATCCGCGACACCGTTCGCCAATTCATGGAGGCCGAAGTGCGGTTCTCCGTGAAGCAACGCGACCGCGAAGAGCGCTTCCCGGCTGACGAAATCACAAAAATCGCGGGTCTCGGCTGCTGCGGCATGACGGTGCCCGAAGAATGGGGCGGTCCCGGCCTCGACACCATCTCCTACGTCCTGATGCTCGAAGAAGTCGCCCGCGTCGACGCCGGCATGGCCACTTCTCTCAGCGTCACAAATTCTGCCGTACAGCTTCCGCTTCTCAATTTCGGCACCGACGCACAAAAGAAAAAATATCTTCACCGCCTGGCCACTGGAGAAATTCTCGGCGCCTTCTGCCTCACCGAAGCGCAGGCCGGTTCCGACGCCGCCGCTATCCAAACGCGCGCCGTGCGCGATGGCGCCGTCTACAAACTTCAAGGCACCAAAACATGGGTTACCAATGGCAGCGTTGCCGGCGTTTTCATCGTGTTCGCGAAAACCGATCCGGCAGCGGTAGGGAAGGGAATCACCGCCTTTCTCGTCGAGTCGTCTTTCCCCGGTTTCAAAGCCGGCCGCCACGAAGAAAAAATGGGCCAGCGCTGCTCACCCTCGGTAGAAATTATTTTGAATGACTGCGAAGTACCGCTCGACAATCGCCTCGGCGACGAAGGGCAGGGCCTGAAAATCGCCCTCAGCGCGCTCGACGGCGGTCGCATCGGCATTGCAGCGCTCAGCGTTGGCCTCGCGCAAGGCGCCCTCGAAGAAGCCGTCAAATACGCCAAGCAGCGCCGCGCCTTCGGGAAAAACATCGCCGATTTCCAAGCCATTCAATGGATGATTGCCGACATGCAGACCGAAATCGAAGCCGCCCGCGCGCTGCTCTACAACGCGGCATGGCTAAAAGACGTGCATCCTACCCGCCTCGGCACCGCCGCGTCCCGCGCAAAACTTTATGCCAGCGAAATGGCCAATCGCGTCGCCGCCAAAGCCGTGCAGATTCACGGCAGCGTCGGCTACTCGCGCGAAACCGACGTCGAGCGCATGTACCGAGACGCCCGTGTCTTGACTATTTACGAAGGCACCAGTGAAATCCAGCGCATCATCATCGCGCGCGCCCTGTTGCAGCATTCCAACGCCGCATAATCGTTGCGAAAAGTTTGATAAAGTTACACCACGAACTTTCTAAGGTCACTGAGTGCAAAGCACGGTAACCAAAAAAAATCGCGTCGTCAGCGGCATGCGCCCCACCGGACGCCTGCACATCGGCCACTATTTCGGCGCCCTGCAAAACTGGGTCCGCCTCCAAAACGATCCCGCCTACGATTGTTTCTACTTCATCGCCGACTGGCACGCACTCACCAGCGACTACGCCGACGCCAGCGCCATAGCCCAGAACACGATCGAAATCACCACCGACTATCTCGCCGCAGGACTCGACCCCGAAAAATCCGTAATCTTCCAGCAATCGCTAGTGCGCGAACATGCCGAGCTCCACCTTTTATTGTCGATGGTCACCCCACTTGGCTGGCTCGAGCGCGTCCCCACCTACAAAGAAGCCCTCGAGCAAGTAAAAAACAAAGACCTCCACACCTACGGCTTCCTCGGCTACCCCTGCCTCCAGACCGCCGACATCGTCATCTATAGTGCCGGTGCAACGGAATTGTTCGTCCCAGTAGGCGAAGACCAAGTCTCCCACGTCGAACTCAGCCGCGAAATCGTCAGAAAATTCAACCTTCATAACATCACGCTCGATTTCGACAAACTTCAATCAGACGGTATGGCGGTAAAAGTCCTCGAGTCGACGTTTGCCAACGAGACGAATTTTGCGACAAAGTCTGGATTCGGCCAGGTCCCGTCCCATGTCTCTCATGAGGAGTTGCTTAAGCTTCAAAGTTCAATTAGAGCGCGGGTTGCAGAAATAGGCTTAAACAACTATTTGGAACAAGCTCTGAAAAAATTAGAAAAAGATCAAGACTTCTATCGAATACAGAATTTGCAATTCAAAAGTTTCGCGGACGCACACAGCCTCTTCCGAGATTCGCAGAAAGAATTACTCTGTGAGCCCGCCGTCATGCTCACCCAAACGCCGCGCATCCCCGGGCTCGATGGCCGCAAGATGTCCAAGAGCTACGGCAACGCCATCACCCTCAGCGAATCCGACGCCGACATTCGCGCCAAAACCAAAGTCATGGTCACCGATCCAGCCCGCAAGCGCCGCACCGACCCCGGCAATCCCGACGTGTGTCCCGTCTACGACTGGCATAAACTGTTCTCGCCACCGCCCACGCTGGAATGGGCGGCCAACGGCTGCCGCACCGCCGGAATCGGTTGCATCGAATGCAAAAGCGCCATGGCCGACAATTTAATCAAGTGGATTGAGCCGGTGCGCGCGCGCCGCCTCGAATTCGAAAAGGATCCCGCCAAAGTGCTGCAGATTCTGAACGCCGGTTCCGATCGCGCCCGTGACGTGGCCCAGAAAACCATGTCCCGCGTGCGCGAGGCCGTCTTCGGCTGGGACAGCAAGCGAAAAGAAATCTTCGAGTCCAGTGACCAAAGGGAACAAGGGGAACAAAAATAAATGGCTTCACCCTACAAAATAAATATCCCCATGTACGAAGGTCCCCTCGACCTGCTGCTCGATCTCATCAAGAAGCAGGAAATGAATATTCACGATATTCAGATTTCCACCATCACCACTCAATATCTCGATTATCTCCACAAGCTCGAAGAACTCGACGTCGACGTCTCCGCCGAATTCATCTACATGGCCGCCACGCTGATCTACATCAAGTCCAAAATGCTTCTCCCACCCGATCCTCTCACGGGCCTGGAAACCGAAGCCGTCGATCCCCGCGCCGAGCTGGTTCAGCGCCTGGTCGAGCACGAAAAATTCAAAAACGCCGCGCAGCTCCTGTACCAGAAGCAGCAAATCGAAGAAAACGTCTGGTCCAAGCCCGATAAATCTCTGTACAACGACGAAGGAACCGAAGGCGACCTGGTCGTCTCGCTGGTCGACCTCGTGCGCGTCTTCCAGCAGGTCCTGGAGCGACGCAAGGAAGTTTCCCGCATCGATCTGCGCCACGAAGAATTCACCGTCGCGCAAATGATCGTGCAGTTACGCGCGCAGATTCTCGCCAGCGACGACAACACGTTGAGCCTAATCAAATTCTTTGAAGCCTGCCCCTCGCGCCACGCGATGATCGTCGCGTTTCTCGCAGTGCTCGAAATGGTCAAGCTCCAGGCCGTCGCCCTCGTGCAGGAAAAACAGTTTGGAGAAATCTCGCTGCGCAAGCATAAGATGTTTGATGTGGTTTTTGACGAGCAGGGCGGCATCCGCGAAATCGACGAGCAATATCAGTAATCGCGGGCTGCCGAATAAAGATTGCCAACTTTTCATACTTTCATAATGGATTGCACAAATAGATGACCAACGAAGAAAGAAAAGCCGCTCTGGAAGCCATCATTTACGCAGCCGATGAGCCCGCCACCATTGATCAGCTCGCCTCCGCTCTCGGTGACGAAAAGCTCGCGGTCCAATCCTCGCTCGACGAGCTGGTCGACAGCTACGCCAACGACGGCCGCGGCATCGAAATCCGCGAAGTCGCCGGAGGCTTCAAGCTCTACACCAAGCCGCAGCAGCACGACGTGGTGCGCCGCTTCATCAAGAGTTTGCGCCCGCCGCTGCGCCTCACTATACCCGCGCTCGAAACTCTGGCGGTCATTTCGTACAAGCAGCCCGTCACCGGCCCGGAAATCGGCGAAATTCGCGGCGTCAACACCAGCGGCGTGCTGAAAACTCTGCTCGACAAGCGCCTCATCACCACTGCGGGACGTAAAGAAGTCATCGGCCGCCCGATTCTCTATCGCACCTCCAAGGAATTTCTGATGCGCTTCGGCCTCAGCGATCTCGACGAGCTGCCCAGCCTCAAGGAATTTGAAGCACTCGCTCGCGAAGCCCTCGGCACCGACGAGGGCACCGCGGTCCCGGATGAATTGCCGACCGACGTCCACGATGAGGTCCTCGATTCTCCCGAAAACACCACGGCTACCTCCGTGGAAACCGATTCCAGCCCCGATTCAGCTCAAGCGCGGCCTGATCCTTTTGCCGATGCATTCGCATCTAAGTTGCAGGGGGATCACATGGCTACCGACAAGATTCGTGGCAATCATCCGGAAAACGAAAACCAAATAGCCGCCGAAATCGACGCCACCAACGAAGGCATGCCCGCGGGCGAAACCGACGAAGCTCCGGAAGATCCGCGCATCGTCCAGTCTCCCGAAGCTTTCGACGCCGCCAAGCGGCGCAAAAATCCAGCAACGCCAACAGCAAAGAGCACTGAGAAGAGCGGAGAATCCAAGGGAGCAGCTGCCGGCGAATAAACTAAATCGTTCAGCGCCGATTTTTTTTCACTTCACAACAGCGCTTTCTGAGAGCTTCGCAAAGTTACAGCTGACATAGCAAAACAACAAAATGCTCGAACGCCTCCAAAAAATTATTGGCCGCGCAGGAATCGCCTCTCGCCGCCACGCTGAACAGCTCATCCTGAGCGGACAGGTCCGCGTCAACGGCTTGGTCATCACAGAGCTCGGCAGCAAAGCCGACGTCGAGCACGATCGCATCGAGGCCGCCGGAAAACTTGTCGAACCCAACAACGAGCGCCGCGTCTACATCGTCATGAACAAGCCGCCCGAGGTCGTCTCCACGCTCGCCGATCCCGAGGGCCGCAAAACCCTCCGTAATTGCCTCCGCGGCCTGCCCGAGCGCGTGTATCCCGTCGGCCGTCTGGATTACAACGCGAGCGGTTTGGTATTTCTGACCAACGATGGTGACCTCGCCGCGGAAATGCTCAAAGACTGGCCGAATCTCCAACAGGCCTACCACGTAAAAATTAAGGGCAAACTGATGATGGGAGAGTTGGAGCGCTTCGGCCGCGACGCCAGCGCCACCATCCGCACCGTACGCCAGCCCGATGCCACCCGCGGCCACGCCACAAATTTCTGGTACGAAGTAACCCTGCAGGATTCAAAGAAAGACATTCTTCGCCGGGTCCTCGCCGCCGCGCAGCATCCCGTCGAAAAACTCAAGCGCATTGGCCTCGGCCCGCTCACTCTCGAAGGCATTCCGCAGGGTCGCTACCGTTTGCTAATCGAAAAAGAAGTCGTCGATCTTCGCCGCGCGCTCAAAATAAAGCCAAAGCCGCGCAGCCCCTATGTACCCAGCCAGGAATTTGCCGAGGAAAGCGTCAAAGCACCAATCCACGCGCGGCCCCGCCCCGCGAACCGCTATTTCGAAAACAAAACTCACACGCCCGCGGCGAATAGGCCCACACATCGCAAGCACGGACCCAGGCCTAGCCGTCCTCCAACAACTCAGGATCGCGAGGGATATCCAAACCAGGAAGAATCAGTTCGCTCGCAAGGGAATAGCCCAGCAAACTGGAATCAAAATCGCGGCCCCAGCCGCCCGGCGGGCCCGTCACAAAGCCGCCCGGTAAGCGATCAGCGCGGCCCGCGTCGCCCCTTTTCAGGAAGCAGGCCAACAAACCGCCCGGCAAATAGTTCAGGAACTCGCCCGCCAAACAGGTCAGGTGGAAAATTTGCGGGACCACGCGGCGGCTTCAAGTCCGGCCGACCTGGGAGTAAATTTACTGGACCACGCGACGGCTCCAAGTCTGGCCGCCCCGGAAATAAATTTTCCGGACCACGCAGCGGTTCCAACCCTGGGCGCCCAGGAAATTCGCATAAATTCGAGAACCGCAACAAGCCGTTCCGACCCAGCAGCAATCGCGGCCCGCGATAATTTCGGCCGAACACTCTCGGCTCCACGATGAACATCTCTCTACCCGATAACATTCCGCGCAGCGCCGACGTCGTCGCCGATATCCTGAAGAACTACAAAACCATTGCTGTCGTGGGATTGTCTTCCAGGCCCATGCGGCCCAGCTTTGGCGTTACGCAATATATGCAGTCGGCCGGCTATCGCATCATCCCGGTAAACCCCAACGAAACAGAAGTCCTCGGCGAAAAATGTTACGCGCGTCTCGAAGATGTGCCGTCATCGCACGGTATCGAAATCGTCGACATCTTCCGACGTTCTGAAAGCGTCCCGCCCGTCGTCGACAGCGCCATCAAAATCGGCGCCAAAGTAATCTGGATGCAGCAGGGAATCACAAATCCGGCCGCGGCCGCTAGAGCACGCGCGGCCGGCCTGCTCGTCGTGGAGGACGCCTGCATCCTCATCGAGCACCGTCTCCGCTTCCAATCGCGTTAGGGAAAAAAGCCTCTACTGCACCGACAGCGGAAACACAAACAGGTTGTGCTTCCCAGGAGCGATCACGCCCAGCAATTTCCCGTCCGGCGAAATCGAGAAATCCCTGAATCCGACCGCGCGCAAAATCGGCTGCGGTTCCGGCTGCGCTACTGGAATCTCCTTGCCGTCGGCAATTTCAACCAGTTCCGGGATATCAAACCACGCCAGCTCCGCCGTCTTTTTCTCCACCGCGCGCTTCAGCAATGCGCGTCGCTCGTCCGGCGCCCAGTGAAAAACTCCAATTCCCACCCGCACACGCGCCACATGATGAATCGCGCTCAAGTCCCGAATCTCCAGCACCTCTTTATCAATGTAGTACGCTACTCGTTTTCCGCTCGGCGAAATCGAAAGGCCGCCGGCGAAACTCTGCAATGTCGCCAGCTCGGTGTCGTCCTGCGCCAGCAGATCCAGATGCTGTAATCTCGGCGGTCCCGTCTGCGCGCGATCCTGTTCCACTCCAATCGCCGCATTCGTGCCCGCAATCTCCTCCGCATCCAGAAATGTTCGTCCTTCGAAGGCCGCGCCCGCCGGCCCGGTCTTCAGGTTCATATACTGAAATGAAAACAGCACTCGCGGCTTAACCGCTTCGACCATGTAAATCACCGTGACATTGTCTTTCAGCCAGAAAGCTTCTGCCGAATCGCGAATCACATTCTCCCCGCCATTAATCCGAACTTCCTTGCCGCTTTCATCCAGGACCACGGTCATGTAGGAATCTTGTGTCGCACCTTTGTCGTCCGTCACCGTCGTCACAAACAATCGAGCGAGTATCAGCTTCCCGTCGGGCGACCAGCGAAAGGAATCCACCGCATAACTGAACGGCGTGCTCCCATATTTGAATTTTTCTCCCAGCAGCAGCCGCCGCTTCTTTCCGTTGGTCTCCTGCAGCCAAATGTCGTCGTGCTGCAGGTCGTACAGCTTCGTCTTGAAATTGCGCCGCACCGAATAAACGATCCGCCCATCCGGCGCAAATGCGAACGCGGTTATGTCCTCGTCAATTGTCTGCAGCGGTTTGCCCATGTCCACCGTCTGGGCGCTGGCCGGCGTAATCGCGCAGCAGCCAAACACCACGCACACGAGTGCGCACAAATTGCGGAGCCATTGGAAACGGCTGCGGGAGCACGGGCAGATCATCTTGGTTCTCTGGAATTCACTACGGTTTGAATATCGTCACCATGGACATGAAGTTTTGGCAAAGGCAATCCAATCACTCCTTCGCCGCCCCTCGCACCTTCAATTTCCGAATCTCTACCAGCCTCTGCCGCAACCGCGCCTCAAATCCCTGATCCGTCGGCTTGTAATAAGTTCGCCCCGCCAGATTCTCCGGCAGGCAAGTCATGTCCGTAACTTTCTCATCAAAATTGTGCGCGTATTTGTACCCTTCGCCGTAACCCACATTCTTCATCAATCCCGTCACCGCGTTCCGCAAATGCAGTGGAACAGGATCGGCTTCCGTCTTCTCCACATCTTCCGTCGCTGCGCCATGCGCCGCGTACAGCGCGTTCGATTTCGGCGCCAGGGACAAATACACCGCCGCCTGCGCCAAGGCCAAATGTCCTTCCGGAGCCCCCAGAAAATCAAACGCATCCTTCGCCGCCAAAGTCACTGCCAGCGCGCCCGGCTCCGCAAGCCCAATATCCTCGCTGGCCATGCGCACCAGCCGCCGCGCCAGGTACAACGCGTCCTCTCCCGATTCCAGCATGCGCGTCAGCCAATACAACGCCGCATCCGGATCGGAATTGCGCACCGATTTATGCAGCGCCGAAATTAAATTGAAATGCTCCTCGCCGGACTTGTCATAGCGCAGCATCTTGCGCTGCAAAATATCTTCCAGCAGCAGCGGGGTGATCGACAGCACACCATTGCGATCGCGGATCGCGCTGCGCGCCGCGAGTTCCAAGGTGTTGTATGCGGAGCGCGCGTCGCCATTGGCGAACGAGGCGATGCGCATCAGCACGTCGTCGCTGGCCTCGAATTCTTCATTTCCCAGCCCGTGCTCCTTGTCAAGCAGCGCGCGGCGCAACAGCTCCGCGATCAGCGGCGTCGGCAGCGCCGCCAAGACATAAACTTTCGTTCGCGAAAGCAGCGGCGAAATCACTTCAAACGAAGGATTCTCCGTGGTCGCCCCGATGAACGTGATGTGCCCGGCCTCCACATAGGGCAAAAACGCATCCTGCTGGGCCTTATTAAACCGGTGCACTTCGTCGACAAACACAATGGTGCGGTTGCCGGAGCGCGATTTCCGCTCCGCCACCGCCATCACTTCCTTAATTTCCTTGATTCCCGCCAGCACCGCGCTGAAGGCTACAAATTCCGAGCGCGTCAGCCGCGCAATCAATCTCGCCAGCGTGGTCTTCCCGCAACCCGGCGGACCCCACAACAACATCGACCCGATATCGTCGTTCTCGATTTGCGTGCGTAGCGGTTTGCCGGGACCCAGCAATTTTTCCTGGCCGATAAATTCATCCAGGGTGCGCGGACGCATGCGCTCCGCGAGCGGCTGATGCGCCGCCGGCACATCCGACTCCAGCGAATTTCCGGCCGAGTTTCCGCCCGGGCCCAGTGGTATTTTGTTGAACAGGCTCACGGCTCTTGGATGTTCCGCGTGCGCACCGAGTTGCGCTGCCGCGCCGCCTCATAAAACAAAACCGCCGCCGCAGCCGCCGCATTTAGCGACTCGACTCCGCTGGCCATCGGTATTCGAATACGCGCATCCGCGCTGCGTTCCACTTCCACCGGCAGCCCGGATCCTTCATTGCCCACCAGCAGCGCCGAGGCCTCGCACCAATCCACTTCCCAAGGAGCCAGCAGTGGCTGCTCGCCATTTTCCGGTTCGTGTACGCTCGACGCCAGCGTCCGAAATCCCGCCACTTTTAATTGCGTCATCAAAATCGGCAGCGGAGTTCCCGACAACACGGCCAAGTGCAGCGCGGCTCCCGCCGACGCGCGCAATGCTTTCGGCGAAAATGGACTCGCCGTTCCACTCTGTCCCGAAGCCGCGATCGCCGCCCCTGTCGCGCCAAATGCCGCCGCGGTGCGCAAAATCGTCCCTACATTTCCCGGATCCTGCACACCAGCCAGCACCACCAGCAGCGGAGAACAAACTCCGTCCGGCGCGCGCAGCAAATCATCAAATGTCGTCACTCGCGGCTCAACCAGCGCCGCCACTCCCTGCGGGTGTTCCGTGTCCGCCAACCCTTCAAATAGCCGGTCCGTCGTCCACAGAACCGGAACCGCAATTTCGGGTCGGCCAATAAATGGCGCCAATCTTTCCCGGTATCGCTCTCCGCTCTCGCTGAAAAGCACCGCGTCAATGCGGCAACCCGAGCGCAGCGCCTCTTCCACGAGCCGCACCCCCTCCACGCCCACGAATCCCGACTCCGTCGGGATCCCGCCACGCAAAGCCATTCGAAATTGTTTCAGCCACTTGTTGTCGCGGCTCGTCAACACTCCCGCAGGCGCGCGCCCACTCGTGCGCCCAGCCGGCGAACGGTGCGCCCGTGCATTACCCGCCGCTTCCGTAGGTGTGCCCATCGCCCGAAAGCGTAGCACCCTTCCACCGTCAAACGCACTTCACCACTTATTGCGCGTCGTCTCACCCTATGGTAGCGTCGCCGGAACCATAGCAGCGGGCGCGAAGCGCTGCGGGTTGTATTTCAATCGTCGCAGAAGGCCAAAAATTGCCGGCAGAACTGTTGCGCGTCAACGCGCAATCCCCGGAACCAAACGTGCTCCGTTACGCGGCCGACTTACTGACCCGCGGCCGAGTTATCGCCGTCCCAACCGACACCGTTTACGGACTCGCCGCCGACCCCTTCAATCTCGCGGCCGTGGCCCAAATCTACCGCGTTAAGGGCCGACCGGAAGCTCGCGCTCTGCCCATCCTGGTCAATTCCATCGATCAGGCCATGCTGCTCTCTCGAGATGTCCCCGTAAATTTTCTGCGGCTCGCGCAGCAATTCTGGCCCGGCGCGCTCACTATCGTCGTCGACGCGGCTGATCGGTTGCCGCTGAAAGTTACCGGCAACACCGGTCGCATCGCATTACGCTGGCCGCGCAACGCAGTCATCTCCGGCCTGATCGACGAGTTCGCCGGCCCCATCACCGGAACCAGTGCCAACATCTCCGGCCATCCGTCTTGCGTTAGCAGTGTGCAGGTCATGGAGCAGCTCGGCGCGAGGCTCCCGCTCATTCTCGACGCCGGCGATTTGGGCGCCGACCTGGTCTCAACCATAGTAGTTTTGCGCGACGACACCTGGAAGATCGTCCGCGAAGGCGCCATCCCCGCCGCCGACCTCGAAAAATTCCTAAGCCGCTAGCGTCGCCTGGCTCAAAACTTCCGCAATCCTTCCGGCAATATACGCGCCAACGAGTACGCCCCGGGCCCCGTCAAAATCAACGCAAGCGCCACCAGTGATTGCGTCAGCACGTATTCTATTCCGCCCTTCGCGATATCAAATCCATGCGGCAGGTGCACCATGAAAATCGCCCCAATCATCACGATGATAATGCACACCGCTCCAACCCGAATGAAGACGCCGGTCAGCATCGCCAATCCTCCGGCGAGCTGAGCGAGCCCCACCAGGTAAGCCACCGTCAGCGAAGTATGCGTAAAGGCCGCAAATCCTGACGGCCCCGGCCCTCCAAATGCCCCAAACGTAATCGCCGCGCCGTGAAACAAAAACGCTAGCGCACTCGCAATGCGCACCAACAGCAGTGCCGCGTTGAGCTGTCCCGGTCCCGGAGTATCAGCGGTCATATTTCCATTCATGTGCAATCTCTAACCCGGCTCTTCGATTCCGAGCCGCGTGGTAGAAAGCTATCACTTCAGTTTGGTAAAAACGAGAGTGGAATGGTATTCGTGGTCAGCGCGCGGTAGCAGACCGCTCCTTCACGAGCTTCTTGAACTCCTCATCTTCATGCAGGATCTTCAGGTCCGGATCCTTCAGGCACCAGTCCAGATTCAGGTAGCCCGCGTCCACCGATCTCCGGAACGCGTCCAGCGCTTCGTCGCGCATCCCCAGCAGTCCATACGTGCACGCCGCGTTGTACAGGATATTCGGATTCTTGGGCTGCATGGCGATCGCAATCCTAGCTTGCATCGCCGCTTCTTTCTTGTCCCCGAAAATCGCCAGGTCGGCCGCCAGCAAAATTCGGGCCCTCACATCGTCGGGAAAATGCCGAAGCTGCTCCTGCAGCACTTCCATTTCTTTCCGCCGCAACCGTTCGGCATCCGCCATGCGCCCCAGGCGCTCCATCGAATTGATCAGCGGCACCAGGGCGTTATAGTCGTTGCTCACGATCTCCATCGCGCTTTCCGCCAGCTTGGCCGCTTCCTCGAATCGCCCCGAAGAAAAGTACGCCCTTCCCAGCACGTCATGCGCGCCTTCGCATTCCGGCTGTTGAGCTATGGCCTGCAGCGCCAGTCGAATGGTCTCGTCATAATCCTGCCTGGCGTACATGATCAACGCTCGCGCCGAAAGCACTTCCGGCAGATCCGGATTCAGGCTCTCGGCCTTCGCGCAGGCTTCCAATCCCTTCACCAGGTAATCCGGATTCTCGTTGCGCAACTCATGCAGTCCGCCCCACACGTGGGCCATCCCCGCATGGGCCAGCGCAAAACTGGGATCCAGCTTCACCGCTTCCTCATACATCGCGAGCGCGTATTCGAATTGCCGCTGGCGCAGGTAATTCCGCCCGCGCAGATAAAAATCGTAGGCCTGGGTATTGCCGGTCGGCTTCCTGGCAATCACTTTTTCTTCGTGCGGCGTCAGCGTAATTTCCAGAGCCTTGGCGATGCTCAGCGAAATTTCTTCCTGGATGGCAAAGACGTCTTCCATCTGCCGGTCGTAGCGTTCCGCCCACACCGAATGCCGCGTCTTGCTCTCCACCAGTTGCGTTGTGATGCGCAAGCGGTTGCCCGCCCGCCGGATCGAGCCTTCCAGCACGTACATCGCGCCCAGTTTTTCGCCCACTTGCGGCGCGGTGATTGGCTTGTCCCGGAAAGGCAACATCTCCGACCGCGGGAAAATTTCCAGTCGCGCGATCTTCGACAGCTCCGTCACAATGTCTTCGGTCATCCCGTCGCGAAAATATTCGTCTTCTTTCGCGCCGCTTAAATTTTCAAAGTACAGCACCGCCACGGTTTTCTTCTGCGGTTTTGCTGCCGCCGCGACAACAGCAGGACGCCCGCTTCTTGCCGCCTCCGCGTTTCGCGACCCGGAGTCCATTCGCCCCGCTCCGTCCACATCGCGTTTCAACCGTTTCAAATCCGCGCGCAGTTCCGCCGCCGTCTGGCACCGGAAATCGCGATCCTTTTCCAGCGCCTTGGCCACTAGCCGGTCCAGGTCCGCGGGAGCCTTCGGATTTTTCTTCGAAATTGACTCGGGAGTCTCGTTCAAGATGCAATCGAAAACAACCGCCGTGGTATTTCCCTGGAAGGGAAGCAGCCCCGTGGCCATTTCATAGAGCACCACGCCAAAAGAAAACAAATCGGTACGCGCATCGAGCTCTTCGCCGCGCGCCTGCTCCGGCGACATGTACGCCACCGTCCCCAGCGTGCTCCCCGGGCTGGTCAGGTCCTCAAACGGCACTCCCACCGTCATCTGAGAATGTAAGTTCGCAACGCGCGACGCGCCGTCTGGCGAACGCATCGCATCCTCAACTTTGGCGAGGCCAAAATCCAGAATCTTGGCGCGCCCTCGCCCGGTAACAAAAATGTTTGCCGGCTTGATGTCCCGGTGCACGATGCCCCTGGAGTGCGCCGCGTCCAGCGCATCCGCGATGTCGATGGCCAGAGCCAGGTGCGTGGCAAAATCCAGCGGCCGGCCGGAAATTTTGTGCTTCAACGTGACGCCTTCCAGATATTCCATGGCGATGAATGCCTTCCCGTCGTCCTCGCCTACGTCATAAATGGTGCAGATGTTTGGATGGTTCAGCGCCGAAGCCGCCTTGGCTTCCCGGCGAAATCGCTCCAGCGATTGGCGGTCTTGCGCCACTTCCTCAGGCAGGAATTTCAGAGCAACGAAACGGTCCAGCCGCGTATCTTCGGCCTTGTAAACTACACCCATCCCGCCGCCGCCAAGTTTGTCGACAATGCGATAATGCGAAACAGTTTGCCCAAGGAGCGACTGAGGATCTGCCATAGTGGACGTTCATCTTAAAGTGCGGTTTACACCAAGTCAAACAAACGGCTTTTCGGTTGTGCCCGTTAGAAAATCCCAGCGCCAATTTCGTGCCGGCTATAAAATGTTGCGAAGTGTTGCGTACTGCTATTATCGATTCGCTTAGAGCCACTCTCATCCCAAAGCTGGCCACCGCACTTTTTTTACTCCTCGCTTTTTCCGCGCCAAACGCTAACGCGGCTCAACAAGCCCTACAGCCAGGCGTGTTACTCGCAAAAACCACAACAACCCGCGACGCACGCCAATCCTACGCTCTCTACTTGCCCTCAAACTACATCGCCGAAAGACACTGGCCCATCGTGTACGCCTTCGACCCCGCTGCTCGCGGTGCTTTTCCTGTCGGCCTTCTGAAAGACGCCGCCGAGAAATATGGCTACATTGTCGCCGGCTCCAACAATTCGCGTAACGGCTCCGGCCAACTCGAAGGCGAAGCCGCCCAGGCCATGTTCGACGACACTCACGCGCGCCTATCTATCGACGATCGCCGCGTGTACTTCGCGGGATTCTCCGGTGGCGCACGCCTCTCCGCCGAGCTGGCGAAGCATTGCGCATGCGCCGCAGGTGTAATCCTCGCGGGCGCGGGTTTCCAGCCCACCGCTCAAGACTCTTTCGCCGTTTTCTCCGCCGTCGGTTCCTACGACTTCAACTACGGCGAAATGATCACCCTCGACGAAGTTCTAGAAAAACTTACCAAACCACATTTTCTGCGTCACTTCGACGGCCCCCATCAATGGCCATCGGCTGAGGTTTTAGGCGAGGCCCTCGGGTGGCTTCGCCTCCAAGCGATGAAGACCGGCAGGGAACCACGCGACGCCGCCTATGTCGCCGAGCAACTCGCCCTCGAATTGAAGCGCGCCCAATCGTTCCAACCGAACGATCCCTTCGCCGCCTGGTTTGAATATCGCCAAGCCGCGGAAATTTTCGACTCCCTCGCCGTCGCCCCGAGTCTTCGCGCCGAACAGAAATCCCTCGAGTCCCAGAAAGCCGTCCTCGACGCCGCCAAGCGCGAAAAACAGGAAATCAAGCAACAGGATGAGCTCTCCGCCGCCATTTTCAACGGATTCGCATCCCTGTCGCGCCGTGCGGCCGACGACACAACCCCGGCGGCTGCGCGCAACGACCTACGCGAACAAATCCTCTCCCTGCAGTCCCGGGCCCAACACGAAAAAAATCCCGACAAAGCTCGGGTGATGAAGCGAGCCCTCGCCGGCATTTTCGTAGCGTCATGGAAACCGGCCGTGAACGCCAGGAGGCCAACGACACTACCCACGCGCGCGATTATTTCGAGCTGGCCATCGCCGCCGACCCCGATTCCGTCTGGGCGTTAACCAATCTCGCCGTCGCCCGCACCGGCGACGGCGACAAAAAAGCCGCTCTCGAGGCCCTGCGCCGCACCAAACAAAAATGGACAGATCGCGAAGCCTTCGCGCAATGGCTCAATTCCGAGCCGGCCTTTGCAAAAATCCGTGATACCACCGACTTCCGCTCCCTTCTCCAATAATCTTCGCGAATCCCAGCTCGCATTCGTTCCAATCCCCATTTCGCGGTTATAATTCCCGACGCATGACGCTCCCCAACGCCACCAGGCTCGGTCCCTACGAAATCGTCTCGCCCTTGGGCGCCGGCGGCATGGGCGAAGTCTATCTCGCGCGCGATACTCGCCTGGAGCGCACCGTAGCCATCAAGGTCCTCCCTGAATCCGTCGCCGCGGACCCCGACCGCCTCGCCCGTTTCGAACAGGAAGCTCGCGTCCTCAGCACCCTCAACCATCCCAATCTCCTGGGCATTTATGACGTCGGCACCGAGGGCTCCACGCACTTTCTCGTCTCGGAATTTCTCGAAGGCCGCACGCTCCGCGAGCGCATGAACGAGGGCCCTCTCTCTCAACGCAAAATCGCCGACTACACCCTGCAACTAGCCAACGGGTTGGCCGCCGCTCACGACAAGGGCATCATCCATCGCGATCTCAAGCCCGAAAACATTTTCATCACCTCCGACGAGCGCGTAAAAATTCTCGATTTCGGCCTCGCCAAGCAATCTCTTTTCTCTTCCGGATTTTCTGGCGGCAGCGCCACCATCTCTTCTCCGGCCGCCACCGCGCCTGGCACAGTCATGGGCACCGTTGGTTACATGTCCCCCGAGCAGGTGCGCGGCGACTTCCTCGATCACCGCTCGGATATTTTCAGCTTCGGCGCCATCCTCTACGAAATGATCTCGGGCCAGCGCGCTTTCAAAGGCGACTCCGGTGTTGAAACCATGAACGCCATCCTCAAGGAAGATCCGCCGGAGATCGATCCGCTGCAGCTAAAAGTTTCCCCCGCCATGAATCGCATCGTGCGGCACTGTCTGGAGAAAAATCCCGCCAACCGATTCCAGTCCGCGCGCGACCTGGCTTTCGCCCTCGGTGCGCTTTCCGGCACGGACTCCACGGCCTCGCTCGCCGCAACTTCCGCTTCGCCATCGCGCTGGTGGCTCATCGCCGCCGCGGCCACACTCGCGTTTGCGATTGTCTCTTTCCTCATCTTCCAGTCCACCCGCCAAAAAGCACCGGTCGCCGAAATACTGGAATTTGCCATTCCTCTGGAACACGAAGCCGGCCACCTCGCCATTTCGCCAGACGGTCGCATGCTCGCTTTCGTTTCTCCCGACGATTCCACCGGCGCGAACATGCTCAGCATCCAGCGCGTCGGCTCTTCTACCGTCACCCTTTTGCCCGGCACCGAAGGCGCCACCTACCCGTTCTGGTCACCCGACAACAACTACGTTGCATTCTTCGCCGACGGCAAACTCAAAAAAATCCCCTCGGGTGGCGGCCCAGCTCAGGTTCTCGCCAGCGCCTTTGCTGCTCGTGGCGGCACCTGGGGGCGTCGCGATGTCATCATCTATTCGCCAAGCGTGGCCGGCTGGCTCTGGTCGGTAAACGCCGACGGCACCAACCCGGCGCCCTTAACCGAACAGATTTTCTCTACCACGGCTCCGGGT
>JBBRZT010000005.1:0-38228 GCA_038236395.1 Candidatus Acidiferrales bacterium | reverse complement strand
GAGAGCTCCTTTCCAAATACCGGGAGGCTTGGGCGTTTCCGCCTGAACCCTGAGCGTTGCGGCGCAATCTGCGTTGCGCTTAACGCGTCGTTCCTGGCGCCGTTGGTTTTCGCTCCGGCAGGCGGCAGGAATCGGAGTTACAGGTACAGTCTAGTCCTGTGGGATGGGTACTGCAATTCGGCAGATTGGGTTTTCTGGGCACGCTTAAATCGCGCGATGTCCATTGAACCGTGGTGTGTGTGATAGAGTTTTGGCCACGCCATGCGGATATTCGTATTGGGAGCCGGTGCGACCGGTTCTCTTCTCGCACAACTGTTGGAACGTCAGAAGCACGAGGTGTGGTGCGGCGATCGTGACCCCGAGCGCGCGCGGCGTTTCCTGGGCAGGAAAAGCACCATAGCGGTTACCGAGGTCAACGCCCGCAATCTGCTGGGAATTGTGCGCGCGGCGCGCGGCTGCCAGTTGATCGTGAACGCCTCGGCGTCGGTGTTCAACCAGATCGTGATGCGTGCGGCGTTGCGATTGCGCGCGCACTATGTGGATTTGAGCTCGCACCTGACGCGTAACCCATTCCGGTCGGAACAGTTTGCGTATGCCAAGCGGTTTGAGGGCAAGCGTCGCGTGGCGCTGATCAATACCGGCGTTGCGCCGGGATTGACCAATTTGCTGGTAAAGCGCGCGGCGGAATCGCTGGACGAAGTGGAGTCCGTGCAGATCCGGCTGTACGAGAGCACGGAAAGCGCCGACCCCATTTCGCAATGGTCGCCGGAAGTGTCGTTTGACGAAGCGATTTCGAATCCGCGTGTTTACCGCGACGGGAAATTCCGGATGGAGAAGCGCTTCGCGGAGCTGGAGAAATTCCGCTTTGCCGAGCCTATCGGAGCCGCGAACGTGGTGCTGGCGGCGCAGGACGAGGTGACCACGCTGCCGTATGTAATTCCCATGCGAAACATGGACGTGAAAATCGGCGGGAACGAATTTGACCGGCTGCGGCGCTGGTACAAGGCGGGGAAATTGTCAAAGTCCCGGGGGATGAAGAAGCAGCAGTTTCCCCAGACGTCGTCGCCGCGGATGATTGCGAAATTAATCCGGCAGGGCGTGCTGCAGAACGCGCGCTTCGCGGCGGCGGTGCTAGTGACCGGCATCAAGCGCGGCAAGAAAGAAGACGTGCGCCTGCTGATCCGCACGGACTGCGCGTTCCCGACGCTGTACCAGATTCGGCAGCAGGGCCGATTTACAACGCCGGTGGCTTATGCCACGGCGCATGTTGCCGCACTGTTTATCAAGTTTTTCCCGCGAGAACTGTCCGGAGTGTATGCGCCCGAAATGCTGCCGGTGGAAATGCGCCGGGCGATCATATCGGGGATACGCGCGCACTCAGTGAAGATTCACCACAAGACCACGGTGGTCCGCAGACTCGACGACGACGAAGAAGATTAGTTTGTCGAATCCGTTTGTCGGCAAGCAAATATGCGACCAATGGAGGATGCCATGAGGTCGGAGCAACTCTCACGAATCGCGCCGACTTGGGGAGCGATTTGCTTCCTGGTGGCGTCGCTGTTGTTCGGGACACTGGGTGAATTCTCCCGATGCGCGGCAAAGCCTAGGGGGCCAATCAGTGTCGGAATGGTGGCTCTTCTTGCTTCACCCCAAAAGTATGATGGCAAAATTATACGAACGTGGGGATTTCTCAATCTTCGCCCTGATGATAATGCCATCTTCGCGCACGAAGAAGATTGTCAGATTCCATTGTACAAAAATTCGTTCGGACTCGATTTCACCGAAGCACAAGAAAGGCAATTCAAGAGTCTGAATCAAACGTACGTCATTATTGAAGGGACGATGCACTCAAAGGGAGCGGACGGCCCAGCCCTCGACAGCGGAACGCTAGTACACATAACTATGGTGCATGGATGGAAGCCTTTTGTTCCGTTCGACCCTGATAAGAAATGAGTTTCTTACAGTCCGTCACGCCGTAAGCCCATTCAGGCACGCCGTTGAGAGATTTATCCGGTATTAAGCCACCCGGAAATGCCGGGGTCTTCAGCCCGATGGGAGTGAAGTTGTTGTGCCACGTGAGATTGAACACCCCACGTTCTGCAATCGCCGCATCGTAAACCTGGATCTCGTCGGTTTGCGCCAGGGCCACTACGGGCAGCGCAAGCAAAGCCAGGATAATCACTACGACTGGGCGCATTTTGAATCCTGCAACCTTTTCATGCGATTTCTCGCGGTACCGCGGGAATCATCACCGAGATTATAGAATAGCCGTAGTAACACGCCCTTCCGGAATTCGGCGGCGCAAAAAAAAAAGGCCGGCTGAACGCCGGCCCTCGAGTCATCTTTCACGGTTTGGAAAAAACTTCAGCAGTAGCTGCAAGCCTCGCCGCCCATCATCGCCGGACCCTGCCCGTCTCCTCCGGTCACGTCGGCCTTAATGCGCCGCAGGCGCCGCCCCAGGCGCTCAGCCAGTTGGTGTCGCGCGCGCCACAACCGCGCCTTCAGCGTATTCTCTGTCACGCCGAGTTTCTTGGCCGCTTCGCCGGTGGAGTAGCCTTGCACATCCCGCAAAACAAACGCGGTGCGCAGCAGCGGTGAAAGCTCGTCCAGGTTTTCGCTGATGATCTCGCGCAGTTCCGTGCTCGCCGCCACCTGCTCTGGATTCGGTCCCCGATCCGCAAACCGCTCCGACGCTGGCAACTCATCTTCACGCGGCGTTTCGTCCAGCGATATTGCCGGGCGAGACTTCGCGCTTCTCCGCCGCATTAGCGCCGCGTTGATCACGATGCGCGTCAGCCAGGTGGAAAATTGCGAGCGCCCTTCAAAGCGCTTCAGGTTGCGATACGCCGACAGTAAGCCGTCCTGCAGCGCGTCTTCGGCGTCTTCGGCATTCCCGAGCACCCGCAGCGCGGTCTGAAACAACGGCCGCTGGTAGCGGCGAAACAACGCCTCTACCGCTTGCGAGTCGCCTCGCTGCCCCGCGCGGATCAGCTTCTGTTCGTTCCATTGCACGTCCGCCAACTGCGCGTTCGCCAGTGTTGCCGTTGGTGTCACAGTTTGTGTCGCCATCTCAGGCCCCCATTCAATAGAATTTCTTTCATCGCCTCTTAAAAAATCTTGTGCTTAGTGCACCGGCACGCCGCCGGCCGGCACTCGCGGCTTTCTCATCAGCAGCAAAACCGGTATCACCGCAAAAAACACCACGCCCAGCAGTTTGAAATTGTCGATGAACGCCATCATCGCCGCCTGCCGCTGGACCGTGTTGTAAATCATGGTCTGCGCCTGCTGCGTCGCGTGCGCAATGCTTGAACCCGCCGCCACCAGCTTGGTCTGTAAACCGCTCAACATGTTGCGATACGCCGGGCCATAGTCGTTCACCCGGTCCATCAATTGCGCCTGGTGGAATTGCGCCCGCCGCTGCAGCATGGTCGTGACCGTGGCTATCCCCACGCTGGCCCCGATATTTCTGGCCAGATTGATGATGCCCGTCCCCATGTTCGTCTTGTCTCGCGGCACGTAGGCAAACGCCGCCACATTGATGGGGATAAACAGAAATGCCAGCCCGAAACTCTGCAGCATGCGCGCGCGTACCGCATGCCCGTAGTCCAGGCCCAGGTCCCAACCAGCCATTACAAATAGAGCGGAAGCCGATACGATGCACCCAAACGTAATAAGGATGCGTGTATCCACCCTGGACACCAGTAAACCCACTATGGGCATCATGCACATGATCACCGCTCCGCCCGGCGACAGCGCCTTCCCCGCCAACTCCGCCGAATACCCCAGCAGTTGCTGTAAAAGCTGCGGAATCAGTACGGTGCTGGAGTACAGCACGAAGCCCAGAAAAAACATCGCCAGCGTCGAAATCGCGAAATTCCGTTCTTTCAACATCCGCAAATCAACCACCGGGTTCTTCTCTCGCAACTCCCAGATAATTCCGGAGATAATCCCCACCAGCATCAGCCCGAAAAATACCCGGATAAAGTTCGAAGAAAACCAATCGTCGCGCTGCCCCTTGTCCAGAATGATCTGCATGCTGCCTAACCCCAGACTGATCAGCCCGATACCGATGTAGTCGATGCGGAATCCGCTCTTCACGCTAGCGCGTTTCATATGCGGCGGGTCGGTCACCAGCCAGTTCGTCAGCAGCAAAGAAATAATGCCCACCGGCACGTTGATGTAGAAAATCCAGCGCCACGAAAAACTGTCGGTGATCCATCCGCCCAGCCACGGCCCGATCGTCGGAGCCACCACCACCGCCAAACCGTACACCGCGAACGCCATACCGCGCTTTTCGAACGAAAACGTGTCGTTCAAGATCGCTTGCTCGCTCGGCTGCAATCCGCCTCCTCCGGCGCCCTGCAAAATCCGGAAAAACACCAGCACGCCCAGGCTAGGAGCCAGTCCACACAGGAACGAACTCACCGTAAATAGCGCCACGCACGACATATAGAACCGTTTGCGCCCTATCAAACTCGAAAACCACCCCGACAGCGGCAGCACAATGGCATTCGATACTAAGTACGATGTCAGCACCCAGGTGGATTCATCCGATCCCGCCGACAAATTGCCCGCGATGTGCGGCAGCGCCACGTTCGCGATGGAGGTATCCAGCACCTCCATGAACGTCGCCAGCGTAACCGTCACCGCGATCACCCAGGGGTTGATCGAGCCGTCCGGCATCCGCAATTTCGATAAGATTTTTTCGCGCATCGCTTAACTAACCGCGGAATCCCTTTACTTGCTACGGAACCCGTCCCGAATCGTTATTCCGTAATCACCGTCACATCCACATTCATTCCCGGCCGCAAAATCGCTTTCTGCTCCGGAATCGGGTCCACAATCACCTTCACCGGAATCCGCTGCACCACTTTTACGTAGTTGCCCGTGGCATTCTCCGGTGGCAGCAAACTCAACACCGCGCCCGTGGCTCCAGCGATGGAGTCCACATGTCCGCTGAACGTTTTCCCATAGGTATCCACTTTCACTTGCGCCTTTTGCCCCGCGTGCATCTTTTTCAGTTGCGTCTCTTTAAAGTTGGCCGTGACCCACACGTCCTGCAGCGGAACGACCACCAGTAGTCCCTGTCCCGCCTGCACGATCTGTCCCGGCTCCACTTGCTTGTGCGTCACCACCCCATCGCGCGGCGCAACAACCTGCGCGTAGCTCAAGTTCAGTTGAGCGGCCTCCACCATTGCCCGTGCTTGGTCCACTTTTGCGAGTTTTCCCTGCACATCCGCAGTCCGCATGCTCACCTGCTGCACATCTGCACGCGCCGAAGAAACTCCAGCTCGTGCCTGCTCCACTCGCGCTTTCGCAGCGTTCAATTGGGCTTTGGCGATTTCGATATTGCTCTTCGCCTGCGCGATTTTTTCCTGCTCCGCGTTCAGCGCGCTGGCCGACGCTTCCGCGTTAGCTTTCGCCGCATCGAACTGCTGCTTCGAAATTTCGCCTTTGTCCATCAGCGGCCGGTAGCGTTCCAGGTCCGCCTGCGCGAGTTGCGCATTGGCGCGGGCCTTCTCCACGTTGGCCTGCGCGAAAGCCAAATCAGAATTTTGGGCTTGCGAATATGCAGCTTGCGCCTGGGCCAGGTCCGCTTCCGCCCCTAGCAATCCCGCGCCTGCGTTGGAGTTTCCACTCGCCACGTTTTCCCGCGTGCGTGGAACGTCCACCTTGGCTGACTGCGCTTCGCTTTCCGCCAACGCCAGCGCGGCCTTGGCGTTATCCAGCGCCGCCTGGTAATCGCGCGGATCGATCTTCACCAATACCCGCCCGGCCTTCACCGGCTCGTTGTCGCGCACCAGCACTTCCGCTACGCGGCCGGAGATCTTCGCAGCGATCGGCGTGATGTGGCCATCCACCTGCGCGTCATCCGTCGACTCGCGATTGCGATAGTAGAGAAACAGCCCAACAATCACTGCCAACACCACGACTCCACCCAACACCAGCAATCGCTGCACTTTGGGATTTCTCAGTCCTTTTGGTTCCGGCGCGAGCGAAAGCTCCTCCACCTTCGCCCGCGGAACTCTCGCCGCGTTCTCCAGCCCGACTTCGATTTCAATGCTCATCGTTTCCTCACCCGTCCCTTACTTCGCGTACACCCGCTCCATCTGTCCCACGGACCTCGCCAGGTCCGCTCGTGCCTGGTTAAACCGGTAAAGCGCCGCAATCTGGTTATCGTTCGCGCGTGCCAGTGAATCCTGCGCCTGGATTACTTCAATGTTGTTCGCCACTCCCGCCCGGAAGCGGTCTCGCGCCTGGTCCACTTCCTCTTTGGACAACTGCACGCCGAGATTCGCCACCTGCACCTGGCTGCGCGCGGACGTCAGATTGATCAGCGCGTTTTTTACCCCCAGCCCGATCTCATTTCGCAAGTCCGCTTGCTGCTGGTGCAATCTGCGTATTTCCAGGTCCGCCTTCACGGTCTCCGCCCGAATGCGACCGCCGGTAAACAGCGGCATATTCAGCGCTACTTCGTAGTTATAAGTCGGAATCCCGTTGTTCAACCGCGTGCCCTGGTACGCCCACTCGCCGTCCACGTGCAGCGCCGGCAGCCGCGTATCCCACGCCTGTTTCTTTTCCGATTCCGCTGCCTTGATCTGATCGTTCAGCGCCTTCCACTCCTGCCGTTCCGATAGCGCCTGCTCGATGCTTTGTTCCACTTCGGGCTGCGGTGTTTCGAAATAGCTCAATGAGTCACCCAGTTCAATCGCCTGCCTCGAATCCAGATTCAAAAGCCGGCTCAAAGCGAACAGGGAAGTGTCGCGATCCGCTTCTGCTTCCAACAATCTCTGCTTTTCGTTTTGCAGTTCCACGTTGGAGCGCAGCGTGTCGATACCCGTGCCCACGCCTTCTTTCTGCAAATCCGCCGCCTGGTTATAAAGCGCTTGTGCCAAATCGACTCGTGAATCCGCCGCCTGCACCGTAGCGACAGCACGCAGCGTTCCGATGTATTGCGATACCACCAGCAGGATTACCTGCTCCCGAGTAGAAAGACTCGTCGCTTTCGCGGCATTGGCAATCGACCGCTGCGCCTGGTAGCGCCGCCACAACGTCAAATCAAACACCGGCGCGGAAAAAGAAGGACCAGCCTGAAATACCTGGAACGGTCCGATATGCTGCGGGAATCCCGGGAATGGCTGCCCAAAATTGGCCTCCAGGTTCGACCGCAGTGCCCTGTCACTCGCCTCCAACTGCGCCTGCGGCAATAACGCTGCCCTGGCCACATTCTTGTCTTGCACGGCTTCCGCCGCTTGAATGACGGCAATTTGCGCCGTCGTGTTTTGCTTCAACGCCAACCTAACTGCCTGATCGAGAGTGAGCCGCAACACCTGTGTTTTAGGATTTGCAGGAAGCGCGTTGTGACCATGCGTCGCTTGCGCCTTCAGCGAACTCGCGCTCGCCATCGAGAGCCCGAAAAACAAAACATAAAAAATGATTGGGGTACGCTTTGACCCCTTCGGCCCGCTCTCTTCTGTCGACCCGCCTTCTTGCGTGGCGATTTCCCGCACGATGGCCTGGTTCAAACATCCCTCGGCCACCAGCTTGCCCCCCTCTTTATATATTGCCTTCAGCAGCGCTTTGCCCGCCGCGTCGATGAAGCTTACGCCGCACAGGTTCACGCTAACTTTTTGGCCCGCGGAATTCCTTCGCAGCTCTCCCCAGCTCTGCTCCAGAGCCGCGACCCATGGACCCGCAAGCTTCCCCTCAATCGTGAGGTTGATCCTTTCGGGGGTTTGATCAATTGTTATGCGTAGCATAGTGATGTCCGCCCGGTGGGTAGTTGCAGGGCACACACCAATGCATGTTAAATAGTTGTAATGCTATTTATATGATTTTAAATTAGTTACTAGATGTTGACCGCCCGCTAACAGAAGCGGCTGATGCTATATGGGCTAACGATAACTAATTGGCGATTTCACTAGGCAATATGTGGGCACAACCAACAGTTATCGCTTAACCGCTATTGCCTGTACCTCGAAATGCCCACCCCTCAACAGCGTCGCCGCGCCGATAAACTCGCGCGCCGGCAAATCCTTCGCGCTGAAATAACCTCGATAAGCGGCATTGAATTTGTCGTACAAGCTCAGGTCCGTGCACGCTATTTGCACGTACACCAGATCGTCCATCGTCATTCCCGCTTCGGCAAGTGTGGCCTTGATGTGATCCAGCAATATCCTGATCTCATCATTAACATCCGCAGGCGCTTGCCCCGTTTTTGGGTCGAGCCCGATGCGCCCGGAAAGATAAAGAGTATTCCCCGCCAGTATTGCGCCGCTGAAAGGCAGCTTGGGGTTATCGTCCGGCAGATTGATCGCCCGCCGCGCTGTCGCCTGCGGCGTAGCCTGAGAAAAAGAATCGCGCGCCACAAAAAATCCACCCGCCAACAGTGCCGCCACGAAAAACAGTATACGTCGATTCACAATTGCCTCCCTGAAACAGAAATCCCGTGAGACCGCGAACGAAAGTGTAGTATCCGCCACTTCAACCCGCAACTGATTGCGCCAGTCGTTCTGCTAATCAATAGGAAATAATCCGCGCGCGAATCAGATATAGCGTCGTCGTTGCCACCAACACCCACAACGCCACCCCTTGCAACATCGGACGCCACCCCACGCTTTTCACTGTGGCCACCGAAATACCGCTGCCGATCAGAAAAAGCGTGGCCGTCAGCCCCAGCCGCCCCGCCCCGAACACCCAGCCGTCAAGACGTGCCATTCCTGCAACGTAGGTATTCACCACCGCCGCCAGGCAGAAAAATAAAATAAACCACGGCCACGGCACCTTGGTCCTGCTGCGTTTCACCGCCGCGGTCGCCAGCGCCAGCGGCACAATCCACAGTGCGCGCGCCAGTTTCACCGTCGTGCCAATCACCAGCGCTTCTTTACCATATTTCGCCGCTGCGCCCACCACCGAGCTGGTGTCATGAATCGCCAGCGCCGCCCACAGTCCGAATTGTGATTGCGTCAGGTGCAGCGCGTTCCCAATCGGGGGGAACGTCAGCAGCGCAATCGAGTTCAAAATGAAAATCGTGCCCAGCGACACGGCCATCTCTTCGTCGTCCGCGTGGAGAATCGGCCCGATCGCCGCGATCGCACTGCCGCCGCAGATGGCTGTTCCCGCGGTAATCAGGTACGAAGCATTTCCGTTGATTCGCAAAACCTTGCCCAGCGCCAAGCCCGCGGCCAGCGTGAAGAAAATCCCCAGCGCCGTGTAGACGAACCCACTGCGCCCAGCTTTGACCACCTCGTGCAGGTTCATCCCAAACCCCAGCGCCACCACGGATACCTGCAGTAGAATCCTCGCAGCGCTGCGGCTCAGTTCCGGGTACGGTTGCCGCACGCTCAAGCCGAAAATAATTCCCGCCGTCAACGCCACCGGCGGCGAGATCCATCCGCTGAAGCACAGCAGCAGCGCCACGACAAAAATTATCTTTGCGGCGAGAGCCATTTATTGGGGGCGGGCAATTGCAGGCGGGACAGCGTGTGCAGGTGCGACGTTTTCTTTCGGCGCGGGGGAAGGAGCCGCACCGGTCGCCGTCTCCGCCACAATCTTGGCCGTGCGCTCCTTGCTGATATGACACGCGGAATCGTAAATCCGGCATTGCGCCAGTGTGTACTTACATCCGCACGTGCACGTCTCTTCATTCATGCGGCGCAATGCCGCATTTTTTTTCTCCACGGTGAGCCCGCTCAGGTCCACGCCGGGTAATTCGCTGGCCCGGTTCGCATGTGCCAGAAAAACTTCGCCAGTATCCTCGAAAGTCTCCACCCGCGCATCGATCGGCAAACCCAGTAGCGAGCGAATTTCCGTTTCATACAGCACCGGGTCGCGCAGCCCGATATGTTTCTGTACCACCCGCCCTTCCGCATCAATAATAAATGACGTCGGCAACGCCGGAACGCCGCCAAAACGAAAACGTATTTCGTTGGTGGCCATCGCAATCGGATAGTTGATCGCGTAGCGCTTCGCAAACGCCCGCACCGCGTCTTGTTCCTCGTCGTCCACTACCAGCCCGATCACTTGCAGCCGCTCCGGATATTTCTTCTGCAGTTCCACCAGGTCCGGCACTTCCATGCGGCACGGCCCGCACCACGTGGCCCAGAAATTCAGCAGCACCACTTTCCCGCGCGCCGCCGCCAGACTCACCGTGCCTCCATCCAACCCTTTCAAAGAAATTGCCGGCGCCGCATCCGGCTCGCGTATAAACCGGATCACTCCTGGCTCGCTCTCATGCTCTTGTTCCTGTCCCCGGTTCCCCGGACCGTTGCCATTCGCAGCCCCAATATTCGCGCCGCCCATCGCGCACACAAATACCAGCAGTCTCACAACCCAATGCCAACGCAGTTTTGTCGTCTTTATTATCCGGATCATTACTCTCTAGAAGACCACATCCCTTTTACCCCGCCAAGCGGTTGCGAGTGCGAGTGTCACTACTTCGCTCCAGCGAGCAGCTCGGTATACAGCTCCACATAACGCCGCGCTTGAATCTCCAATCCATAGTTCGCCACCGCGTATCGCCGACCCGCGTCCGACATTCGAGCGCGCACATCCTTGTTTTCCACTACGGAGGTAATTGCCGCACGCAAGCCCGCCACGTCCTGCACCGGCACCAGCAGCCCCGTTTCACCTTCGCGCACGATCTCCGGTATTCCTCCCACATCAAATCCCACCACCGGCACACCGCACGCCAATGCTTCCAGCGCGGTATTCGGCAAATTATCCTGCAGCGAAGGAAGCACAAAAACATCCGCCGCGCTGTACACCCCGGACAATTGCTTTTCGCCAGTCAGATAACCGGTCGTAACCAGTTGCGGTCCAAGGTCGTGCGCAGGCAACTCTCTCCCGGCCGCCAGCAAAAAAACGCGCGGATCGTTTCGAAAGGGCTTGAGCGCCTCCACCAATAAATCGAATCCCTTGCGCTTCTCACCCGCCCAGTCGGCCAGAAATAAAATCACCGCGCTGTCCGCCGGAATCCCTAACAGTTTTCGCGCCGCGGCCTGATCGCGAGGCTGGAACTGCTCGGTGTCCAGCGCGTTGGGAATCACCGTACAGCGAAATTTTGACATCAGCGTGCTCTTGCCCACCTCTCTCTGCAGCCAGCGGCTCGGCGTCACAAGATGAACACCCTCCGCGCTTTTCAGCGAAGAAAACGCCTCTCGTTTGCGCTTCCACACCCGCGCCGACAAATCCTCCGGATCGTTCGAACCCAGTTGCGGACACGCACCGCACCTTTCTGCGAATTTGCCGCACCCGCCGTCGAAGTGGCATCCGCCCGTAAATGGATTCATGTCGTGTAGCGTCCACACCACCGGCAGATGAGCAGGCAGCTTGCGGAAAAATTCCCGGTAACCAAAAAATCCCGCCACCCAATGCAGATTCAAAATATCGGTCGGCGGGAGTTGTCCCAGAACGTCGGCATTGTTCGGACTGCGATCATCGGTGAACAGCGAAGCGCCCCGCGCCCGCACAAAACGTGTCTGCGCTCGCGCCAGATAGCGCTTCTTTATCCCACGCCGCAACCTGGCGAATGGACTCTTCGGCGGCTGAAAACAAATCACCTGCGGATCGGCGCTCTGCCGGCTCTGCACCAGCATCCGCGACTCTTGCCCAATCCCGCACAGCCCGGTATGCAACCGGTATGCGGCTCGTGCCGCCCCGCCGGCTACATCGCAATCAGCAAGATGCGTAATTTTCAAGCGCGTTCAGCTTCCATGTACAGCGAATCCGGCTTATAGACGCGGCCATCCGGCTCAGTGTCCAGATGCAATCCAGCCCAGCCCTCGATCGAGCTCTCGGCAGGCCCAACAATTCTCGGCGAAGAAAATCCCGCCTCCAATAGAGCGCGCGTCAGCGAATAACGGTCATACATGTTGCGGTGCACTTCCCCAGACTCGCGAAATGCGCCAATCGCTTGCGCGTGCATTCCTTGCTGGCCCACCACCAGGCGCACCATTTTGCGGCGTATCCAGTTCGCAGCCTCACGTAGCGTCTCTCCAGGCGTGCGATTGTGCCGCGAATGGCGCCGCGTCGCCGTCATGGCATGAAACTCGCGACCGATGCGCTCGATCACGAATTCCCGGTCGGGGATGGGCTCTCTTCTCACATAGGCGAGCATCTCGCCTCCGGAAACATCCCGCGTCGCCTGGTCGTACATCTCCAATAAAATCCAGTCGTAGCGATTTTTCCAAACCTCGTCCCCCGCAAGGCATCTATCCAAAGCCCGCAGATAAATGCGCGCGATGCGCTCCAGGTCTGGCACCACCACCCGAATGATTCCCCCGCGGCCAAGAACACGGTGGCAACGCTGCAGCAATCTCTGCCCATCGCTACGCGAAAAATGCTCCAGCACATGCGAATGATAAATCACCTCGAAAGAGCCATCGCCGAACGGCAAGTCGCCCAGCAGATCCCATTTCTTCACCTCCGGCGCAGCAGGAGCAATATCAAGGTTCACCCACTCAGGGTGAAATCGCGTTCCGCATCCCAGGTTCAAACATTTCATCGCGTAATCTTAAGTCCGTTCATAGCAAACGTAGATACTTTGACCTCTAAGGATTTGCTGTAGCCCTGACGCCCGCACGACGCGCGCCAATCGAGATTGAATTCCCGGAGCGGCTGCAAATTTAACCCCGGCGCGCGACAACACACCTGTGTAGGCCTCCACGTAGGCTTCCACATGGTAATCCGCTAGCGGCTCGTAGCAGATCCGTCGAATTTTTAATGGGAACCGCCGTTCCATCTGTTGGAGCGCCGCCGCCGTCCATCTCGTCACATGATGCGGCGGCATGTCCAGAAGATTGAACTGCTGGCGCAAAAAACTTTGCGCGTTGGGGAGCCCAAGAATCAGTCTGCCTCCGGAACACAACAATCTGCACGCCGCGGTTACAAATGACTTCGCATCGGCCACGTGCTCCAGCACCTGAAAGGCGCAGACCGCGGCATATTTTCCCTCATTTGCCTCCGCTAGTTCTTCCAGGCTCAGCAGTTGAACGGGGATTCTGTTTTCGCGCGCAATTTTCACCGCACTGGGGTTTTGCTCGTACCCTTCAAACATAATCCCCGGTTTTTCTCTCACCACCCGCGCCACGAATTCCCCAAACCCGCATCCCACTTCTATTCCATTCTTGCAGCTCGCCAGATCTTCCAACGCGACTCCGTGCTCCCACTTTTCGCGCATGTAATACCAGTCAAATTTCTCCAGGCTCTCGTATAGCGCAGGCGACCCCGCCAGCGACCCCGGTTCAAAGAATTGCAGTTTGCAATCCTGGCATTCCAGCAGCCGAAAGTCAGAAATGCCGTGGAATTCACTCGACACATCCATTTGATAGGTTTGCCGCCAGGCATCGATAATCATGTCGCCCTTGAACTCCTGCTTGATTATTGCGCCCACGCTTCCGCACAGCGGACATAATCCCCGCTCGTTCACAATTTCTGGAACCATCGCGCCGTGTAGTCAACTTCCTGCAACGTATACTCCAGCTGCCGGGCCGCAAAAAACTCGTCCACGGCTCTGCGGCAACCTGGCCAGTGTCCATAGTCGTCGATGGACACAAACCCACCAGGCACAACGCGGTCGTAGAACGTTTCGAGACACAGTTTTACGGATTCGTACCAGTCGGCGTCAATATTCAGCAATGCAATCTGCGAGATAGAAACCGTTGGAAAAGTATCTTCAAACCAGCCTTCCAAAATTTCCACCCGCTCAAGGTCGGCGCCCGCCTTGCGAAGCAATTCCCGGACCCTCATTGCGCTGCCTAATACTTGCCCGACATATTCTTTGGCCGCGGTTCCATCCACCTCTGTTGTTTCCGGCATTCCCTGAAACGAATCAAACAGCCATAGCGTCCGGTCCATATTCGAATGGGTCGCCGATCGCGCCATGACCGCCGCCGTCCCGCCGTTGCACACCCCGCATTCGATAACGTCTCCCGGAATTCCTTCCGACTCGATTCGCAGCGCCAGCGTATGCAGATTCCTTATACGCTCCGGCCCGACCAACGTGTAGGGCCGCACCATCCGTTCGATTCGCCCGGACCCAAATCTCGAACGAATACGCTGCATCAGGCTCATGTTTTCATAGTACCAAGCCCGAGAAGCGCGGCAATCTTTTCGGCGTAGGCGTGGATTGAAAATTCGCGCTCAAATCGATCCCATCCGCATTTTACGCAACGCGTGCGCAGACTCTCATCATTCGCCATGGTGTGGATCGCTGCTGCCAATTCCTTGGAGTCGTTCTCCGGAACAATGATTCCGCAATCGCCAATCACTTCGGGGATGGCGCCGCTGTTTGATCCGATAACAGGAACTCCGCATGCCATCGCTTCCGCCAGTACAAACCCGAATTGTTCCATCCATCGCGCCGTCGTGAGCGAAGGCAACACAAAAACATCCAGCGCGCTGTAAAAACTCGACATACCAGACGTATCTAGAACGCCGAGGCAATGGACGCGCGATCGCAACCCCGGTGCTTCACAACCCTGCCGCAACTCCGCTTCTTCCTCTCCGCCTCCGGCAATCAAGCCCTTAAAATTCTCCGGAAGTTGCGTCAGTGCCGCCAATAATACCCGCCACCCTTTAGCCGCGGTAATACGCCCCGCAAAACCCACAAAAAAATCGCCCGGCTGTTTCCTTGGCAAAGGAGGCCTGTCTGCGTTCTCTCTTTCCCTTTTGCGCGGCAAATTAGGCACCCAGGCGATGGAGATAGGCACGCTCGCAGGCATCCCATAATTGCGGATTGCTTCGGCTGATTTCGTGGCGCACGCCAGCACCCCGTCATATCTCCTCCAGCGTCGCCGCAGTCGAAATTTCGCCCAACGCTCGCGGTAGCCGCCTGGACTTGGCCATATGTTCTCTACCACGGGAGCAACAATGCGAAGTTGGCGGTTATTTTTGGACCAGTGCAAAATCTGATTCAGGAAAAAATCGTTTGGTTCTTCGTGGGCCCATATGAAATCCGGCTTGATTTCCTGGATTTTCCGCCGCACTACCTTGGATTTCTCATCGATTGTCACGTTTTTAGGAATCACCGTCGCAAAGGCCGGCAATGACGTGAGTCCAGCGTTTTCATGCGTCACATACCCGGAAGGCGAATAAACCTTCGGGATTTCCGCTCGCTCATGAGTGATTACAAACCCTTGAAGTTCATAGTTGGAGCACAGCTCTTCAAATACGGCATAGAGTTGCGGCAGAAAGGCGTAGCGGGAATAGAACAACAAGCGTTTAGCTTGTTCCATTGAGCTTATCCAGCTGGCCCGTGTCGGGATTGCCTGGGTTCGGACCCGACGGTTTCCGGCCAAATGCAAGTGAGCTGCAGGACCCTCGATTCGTAAGCTTATGCTTCAGCACTTGGTCCCATGCTTCGTAAACTCCGGGCCAGGTGTCCACAACATCGTGGAAAGCCACCAGGCCACCATCGACGACATAAGGAAAAAACCCGGCAAAGTCGGCCACTACATCCTCGTAGCGATGTGAGCCGTCCACAAATAACAGGTGGATGGGCTCTTTCCAAGTCTTCGCCACTTCTGTGCTCAGCCCCACCGTAGGTTTCACGAAATTTGACAACCCACATCGGTCGATGTTGTGCTGAAATTCCTGCAAAAAATCGCGCTCAGGAAAATCCCAATCATTTCCATTGAAGGAATCGACCGCGAAAATTTTCTTTTGGCTGCCTCGGCATCCGAACCCAAGACAACAAGTTGACCGTCCCTTGAAGCTGCCGATTTCGACGATGTTCGAATTTTCCGGCAGTGCGCGTGCCGCACGAAAAAGCCACTGCTCTTGACCACTAACCAAGTGGCCTTCCACTGAATCGATGAGGGGCCAAATCCGGCGAAACTCCCTCTCCTCAGGGTCTAGCATTCGCAACATTTTGCGCACCTTGAAGGCTACGCGAGTAGCCAGTTGACCCATTTACTCTCCGTCGTGCTCAAAACGGGTCGGAATGTTTAATATCCCGTTCCACTCATCCAGAGGATGCGTGTGCAGTTCTGTAGCTACATTCATTTCCGGGACGCAATCCCACAGCTCCAGAAGAGTGCCGTCATCGTACAAGCTCACTTGCCAATGGTAAGGCCCCGGGCGAATCGGAAGCGTTGGAAATGTATGCCTGAATTGATGCCGCCCTTTGTTCAGCTGTAGAGTTTCGCTGGTCGCCCAGGCCCAGATCAATTGCCGGTCCTGATTTCGCAAGGAAATTCCGTGAAATCCCGCTTTGATCGGTTGATCCACATCTAATGTGATTTTGATGCTGACCGTGCCCTTGCACATAAGGACGTGTGGCTCGCCTGGCGGGGAATCATCGATTTCCCATTTTATGAATCGTACTCCCGCGGTCCCGCCCTCAGAGCCGCGCACTTCACTGATACCTCTTCCTGCCATCGCACTCTCGTAAGTACTCACCACCTGATGTGCTGGCCCATCCTGTTGCACCGCACCTTCCTGGATCCACACCACGCGATTGCACAGCCGTCGAATCTGATTGAGTTGGTGGCTCACCAACACCACTGTCCGGCCCGCTTTGGCTACATCCCCCATTTTTCCAAGGCATTTTTTCTGGAAATTGATGTCGCCAACTGCCAGCACTTCATCCACCAGCAGAATTTCCGGGTCCAGATGTGCCGCCACCGCGAACGCCAGTCTCACGTACATGCCGCTCGAATAGTGCTTTACCGGTGTATCGATGAACTTCTCCAGTTCCGCGAACGCCACGATTTCATCGAACTTTCGCGCCGTCTCGCGCCGGCCCATGCCCAGAATCGCCCCGCTAAGAAACGTATTCTCCCTCCCCGTCAGCTCCGGATGAAAGCCGGTTCCTACCTCAAGCAGGCTACCCACCCGCCCATGAATCTCCGCCCAGCCGGTTGTTGGGGGCGTGATTCGCGACAGAATCTTCAAAAGTGTCGTCTTGCCAGCCCCGTTCCTGCCAATTAGCCCGAGAACCTCGCCCTCCCGCACCTCCAAGGACACATCTTTCAATGCCCAAAATGCTTCCTGTTTTCGCCGCCGAAGAGCGGACATTGGCGAACGGAGGAACCGGTCGAGCGAGTGCCTCAACCCGGAGCTCTGATCAACTCCCCGCCGGTAGCTCTTACCTAGCCCTTCGCCTATAATGGCTGCACGATCCATCACGGATCCCATTTTATTCTATTCACGCTGTTCATGCCTCGCCAATCCCGGCCCAGGCAAGACTTTTTTCACTTCGCTGTGTTATAAATATCCGGGGTTAGGACCGGAAAAAAATGCTAAAAACTTTCTCGTGGGGCTTGGTCATCGCGTGCGCAGGTATGTTCACCTTTGGTTGTGGTGGCGGAAGCATGCACCAGTTCACTAGTATTACAGTCTCTCCGCAGTCGGCGTTCGTCGGCGCCGGCCAGGTCGCGCTTTTCACTGCTAATGTCACTGGAGGTTCGTCCGGCGTGGTTTGGTCCGTCAATGGCACGCCCGGCGGCGACTCCGCTGTGGGGACCATCGATGCCGCGGGCAACTACACTGCCCCCGCCGTGACCGCCAATTCCACTGCCACCGTTACTGCCGCGAGTACGAGCGACCCCACCAAATCGGCGTCCGCTTCCGTAACCATCGTCGCCGCCGGAATCGTGGCCTCGACGGCCAATCCCCAGGTAGCGACCTACACCATCACGCCGCCCTCAACAGCCAATGTCAGCATTCAGTTCGGCGTCGACACCACCTACGGACTCACCACCTGGCAGCAGCCCACTCCAGCAGGCGGCGGCCCAGTCAGCATTTTTGTTGCGGGCATGCGCATCAACACCCCCTATCATATGCGTGCCGTGCTGAAGTTTTCTGACGGCAGCGAATTCGACGACGTTGATCACACCTTCACTACCGGAGACATTCCCGTTGCCAACCTGCCGTCCGTTACGACCTTCATCACTCCGGGCGCCACTCCGCAGCCCGGCGTCGAGTTGCTGGATTTGGTGGGCGGCAAAGCCCAGCGCCTGATTGCCGTTACGGACTTGGCCGGCAATGTCATATGGACTTACGATCCGGGCTTGGGACAAACTTTCATCGCCAACCCCATCAAAATGCTGCCTAATGGACACTTCTTGATAAATTTGAGCGTGGGGGCTCCCGATGGGGCCAACTCCATCTTGGCCGAAGTGGATCTTGCCGGGAAAACGATATGGTCAATGAATTTCGGCCAGCTGAATAAAGCCCTCGGATTGGCTACCTGCCCGGGCTGCAACATAACCGTAATCGGTACCCACCATGACTTTGTCGCTCTCCCCAACGGCCATATCATCGTCCTCGCTGCGCAGACCAAGTCCGAATCCGGCCTGACCGGTTTCCCGAATCCCGTTAATGTAACTGGCGATGTCATCATCGATCTGGATGAAAATCGCAATCCGGTATGGGTTTGGTCCGAGTTCGATCATCTGGACCTGAACCGCCATCCCATTTTCTTTCCCGACTGGACTCATACCAACGGCATCGTCTATTCCCCCGATGATAAGTCTTTGATCATTTCGGTCCGGCATCAGCACTGGGTTGTAAAAATCGACTACAACGACGGACAGGGAAACGGCAACATAATCTGGAAACTCGGCCACGAAGGTGATTTCACATTGGTGGGTGGCACCGATCCCCAGGACTGGTTTTACGCACCACACGACGTCAATATCATCAGCCCCAATAGCAGCGGTATTTTCCAACTGTTGATGTTCGACAACGGCAATCAGCGCTTGCTGGATTCCACCGGCACCACCTGCGGAACCACCGTACCGTGCGAAAGCCGAGTTCCCATCCTGCAACTCGATGAAACTGCCAAGACCGCAACTATCGAATGGGTAGACGACCTGGACCCGCTGTATTCGATCTTCGGCGGATCAGCCCGCCTGCTCGCCAACGGCAACGTGGAGTTCGACGAGTGTGCCCCGACCGTGACCGGCACCAATATGATTACGGGCAAGGGCGTAATCACCGAAGTAACAAAAACCACCCCGCCACAAACCGTCTTCCAAATGACCGTAACGGGCCAAAACGCCTATCGCGCCTTCCGCATTCCCAGTCTGTATCCTGGCGTGCAGTGGTGAAATATTTTTAGTAATTCAATTTGAGATTGAAATCCGGCGGCAAGCAAATCCCACGCGCCACGCCTGCGGCGGTCTAAACCCGGTCAGCGATTTCCCCTTCCATTCGTTGGAAGAAAAACAATCCGCCAACCACCAACGTCACAACTCCGGCAGCGGATGCTAACAGCAACATCCCCGGCGCTTGCCCGTGCCCGGTCATCGCCCAGCGAAATCCATCGATCACCCCGGCCATCGGATTCAATCCATACAGCCACCGCCATCGTGCCGGCACCAGCGCGCTTGGATACGCCACCGGCGACGCCAGCATCCAGAATTGCACCAGGAAGGGAATCACGTAACGCACGTCGCGATACAGCGCGTTCAACGCTGAAGTCCACAATCCCACGCCCAGCGCCGTCATCACCGCCAGCAGCACCAGACCGGGCAACCACAGCGCGGCCAGCGTTGGATGAAAGCCGTATGCCAAGGTAAAAATCACCAGCACTACAAATCCGATCGCGAAGTCCACCAACCCCGAAAGCACCGCCGAAATCGGCAGTATCAGCCGCGGAAAAAACACCTTGGTGATTACCCGTTGATTGTCGACCACCACGTTGGTGCAGTTTTGCAGCGCGCCCGCGAAATACATCCACGGCACCACCGCCGCGAAATAAAAAACAGGATAAGGTAAGCCCAGCGAAGGCAACTTCGCCAGTCGCCCAAAAAATAAAGTAAACACCAGCATGGTCAGCAGCGGCTGCAGAACCACCCACACCACGCCGATGGCCGTCTGTTTGTAGCGAATCTTTACGTCCCGCCACACAAAGAAATATAACAACTCGCGGTATTGCCACACTTCCCCTAGACGCAGCTCCATCCACCCGCGAGGCGGCTCGATGCGCACCGTGGCGGGCGCGTTGGCTGGCGCCGCAAGCGGCGGCACAACTGGTGGCGATGTGGTCAACGAAGCCATTTAAATTCCCTGAACGTAGTATCGTCGCATCATCAACGTAGTGGAGCGTTTTTCATCTGCTCGATGTCCCGCTCTTCGATATTGCGCATTTCATCCTTACGCTTGAATAGATACCCGCGCAGATGTCCCGCGAATTCCCGCGGCACCACAAAAACCTGGTTGTGTATCATCTCTCGAAAGGAAATTTCTCCGCGAACCGGCACCAGGTGCTCACCCCACTGAAACATGAACCCGGCATTCCACATTGTCAGCGCGGCCACCAGGCCAGCGGCGGCAACAAACGCCCGCCCGCCGTCCTGAAAATACCGGCTGCATCGTTCGAAGAACAGCGCCAGTCCAAAAACGAAAACCACCGTTAGCGAAATCAAAAACCGATTTCCGAACGATGCCATCCCATACCAGAACGGGTAGCACGCGATGACGTAATAAAAAACCGCCGCTGCTGCACCAAGATACAAAGTCACGACTCTGGCGCTTCGCGGAGCCATCAACAGTCCAATAAGCGCCAATGCCAAAATCGGTGTCCAGCTCAACGCTCCGTGATTCGAGGAGAACAACACTTCCCGCCAGTGCGGTGCTGTCCAGTTCCACGGATAGGCGGTATATGCTCCAAAGCGAAACAATCCCCCATAAATAATCCGGCGTGTGATTAATGTCGGCACCAGCGCAAGCAATATCGCTCCTGCGAACAGCGCCTCGCGTACTAGGGCTTCCTTTTGCGAAGCCCCTCTATTCGCAGCTTTCCAGGCTGAACGATGTTCAACTAACGCCTCCACCATCGGCAGCAACAGGAAAACCCCGTTCGGGAAATAAACCGTCAACATCAGCCCGCCGGCCAGTCCTAGTAAAGTCCATTGCCAGACCGTGCGCGACGCTCGCGTTCGTTCCCAATACCATACAAATAACCCCACCGTGAATGCCGAGTGTGCATGCGACCACGCCGGATTGAAATACATGTATACCGGAAGGGAACTAGCCAGCCAGATGCCCGTGGTGGCGAGAAACGCCCAGCGATCACGCACGTATTTTCTTGCCAGCAGGAAAGAAAACAAAAGCCCCAGGAAACCGTAAGCTGCCGTCCCAAAGGCCATCGCCAGCAAATACGGTTTTGAAAATCCGTCCGCGGCAATGTGCCCGCCGAAAGCATTCCAGGTCAAAACCAGCAAGTGCGCACAAATCAGAAACGGCGCCCATAGCATCGCGGGACCGACAGTAAAGTGATTCTCCACGTGCCCCGTGTCGGTATATTGATTGGAGTTCAGTTCGTCGTCGGCTTGGACCCTCCAGGAAGTGAAATATTTGTTGGCGTGGCGCCAGTCTTCTTCGAAGCGCAGGTTGTGCTGTATCAAAGCAGCTCGCGCGTAGGCGTAGTAACCCACTCCGTCGCCATGCACCGTTGGATTTACGAATGGCAGGGACAGCACAAAGAAAGCCAATAGGATCTTTTGATAGGGAATGTCTCGCCGCGCGGCAACTGGTTCGCTCCCGGGCCGATTCGGGACCGAGTCGCTCATGTGGTTGGCAAGCGGTCCTGAATTCCAGCTTCAGCCATTGCTGTGGCCTGCGAATTCTTATGCAGGTCCCCACTGGCCGGCTTCCTGGCCACTGCAATCAGCGACAGCGGAGCCCACGGCAATAACTTGTCGATCAGCCGGAGCACCGGCGTCAAGAAATTCAGCGCCATGATTTGTCCCAGGCCAAATGTTCTCCGCCGAAACACTCGCCCGTTCAGCCACCAGGCAATCACTCCAGTACGGTTGAATTCCAGCATGCTTTCCAGCTTGAATTCCGCTCGCGTGATCAGTTCTTCCAGGCTCTTTCGTGTGTACCTGCGCTGGTGTCCAAGAACCTCATCGAGCGTCCCATACAAAGCGGGTCCGCAGGGCACTAGGATGATCGCCCGCCCGCCGTCTTCCAGCGCCGCTCGAATATTCATGAGCGCACCACGATCGTTCACCAGGTGCTCGACAACATTGAGGCAGATTACCGTGTCAAACTTCTGCTCTTGCGGATAGGACTCTGCCTTTTCCGCGTCGGTAAACCCTACCTTCATGTACGGGCGATTGCGGCCCACATTTTCCAGATACATCAGGTACAGCGGATTGATATCCGTCGCCCAATAAAGAACTCGCGGAATTAACTGCGCTGTCAAATTACCCGTTCCCGCGCCTATTTCCAAAACCCTTTGCCTTACGTACGGCCGTATGGTATCCGCCATCCACGCCGTAAATCGCGGCGCGCGATTCAGGCGCCCCAATATCTGGCTGCCGTATTTGTCCTGCACATAAATTTCATCCGACCACGCAAATCGCAGGATGGCCGTTACCGCGCGTACTCCGTCTCTCCATCCGATTTTTTTTCCTTCTTGATATGTTCTCCCCGCGTAGCGAATCGGCACCTCAAAAATTCGCGCTCCGCGCTTGGCTAGCTTGATGGCGATTTCCGGCTCCAGCTCAAATCCTTTACCTGTTAGCGGAATACTCTTCAGCAGCGTGGTGCGCACCATTTTGTAGCAGGTTTCCATGTCGCTGAGATTCAAATCCGAAACCACGTTGCATAGCAGGGTCAGGAAGCGGTTCCCGACCTGGTGTCGGAAAAAAAGCACTCTCCGGTACTCGCTGGCCATAAACCGCGAACCGAATACCGCGTCCGCCTGTTCTGCCAGGAATACTTGCACCATCTTCACCAAGTCGGCGGGATGATATTCGAGGTCGGCGTCGTGAATCACCGTGAGTTCTTCCGTCGCCGCCGATAACGCTGTGTGGATCGCCGCAGCTTTGCCCTTGTTTTTCTCGTGGCGGATAAACAACCAGGTCAACTTCTGCTGCGGCTCTTGCGCTAATGATTCCTTAAATCGCGAAATCGCCGCGCCGCTCTGATCCGCAGACCCATCATCCACCACGACTATCTGTACGTGCGCCAGCAGTTCCGAATCCGCCAGGCACTTCAGGCGTTCCAAACTCGATGCCACCAGGTGCTCTTCGTTGTAAACCGGCACCAGAACCGAAAGTGTAGTGATCGATTTCATGCTGGATTGTTTTAGCTGCGTATCAGGCGAACTGTCTACGATAAAAGTTCGCTGCCCTGCCCGGCAGCGTTGGCCTTTACTTGCGGTTGGAATTCCGCGGCTCGTTCCTGCTTGGCCTGGAATGATAGCGCTACCCGATCGATGATTTCCGTCAAGCGCGTCTCCGGACGGAACCCCGTCAGCGCGAAGAGCTTGTCCACCGACGGCACCCGCCGCATCATGTCTTCGAACCCCGGCTCATACGCCTTATCATAAGGAATATACTCGATCGCCGACGTGCTCTTGGTCCGTTCTTTCACCTGTTGCGCCAGATCTTCAATCGTAATTTCTTCGGTACTACCCACGTTGGTCACTTCCCCTACCGCGCGCTCCGTATCCATCAGCCGCATCAGCGCTTCCACCGTGTCGCGTACATCACAGAAACATCGCGTTTGTTTCCCGTTTCCAAAAATGCTGATTGGCTTGTTTTCCAGCGCGCTTTTCACAAAATTTGGCAGCACCATCCCGTAACGCCCGGTCTGCCGCGGTCCCACCGTATTGAACAGCCGCACCACAATCACCGGTAATTTCTTTTCCTTCCAGTAAGACAGCGCCAGGAATTCGTCCAGCGCCTTCGACGCCGCATAGCTCCAGCGACCCTTGGTCGTCGGTCCCAAAACCAGATCGGCATCCTCGTGAAACGGCACATTGGTGTTTTTTCCATACACCTCTGAAGTGGACGCCGCCAGCACCAGTTTCCGCTTGCGGCACGCCGCTTCCAGAATCATCTGCGTCCCGTTTACATTGGTTTCAATCGTGCGTACCGGGCTTTCCACGATCAGTTTCACGCCCACGGCCGCGGCAAGGTGCACCACCACGTCTGCGTCGTCCACCAGTTCCGCAACCAGTTGCCGGTTTTCTATTCCATCGAGATGGTATTCCATCCGCGGCGAAGCCTTGAGATGCCGGATGTTCTCCATGCTCCCAGTGGAAAGATTGTCGAGCAACACCACGTGATCGCCGCGATCCACTAATCTTTCAGCCAGATGCGAGCCGATGAATCCGGCCCCGCCGGTTATTAGATATCGCAAAAAGCCTCCTAAAGCGCCTGGGAGTCCTCGTCTCGATCGCGGGACATACTTTCGCTGACGGGTTCGGAATCTTCTTCGTCTTCCCGGTGTTCCCCGGTTTCCTGGGGGCCGTATCCATACGAATATGGATAGTACCGGTAAGAATAATAATAGTCGGGCGCGCTGGCATCCACGGCGTTCAGCACCACGCCCAGAATGTTGCACTTCACGGTCACTAGCAGGTCGCGCGTTCTCGTAAACGCTTCTTTCGGTGTCTCGCCGCTTCTCACCACCAGCAACACCCCGTCCGTTTTCACCGATAAAATTACCGCATCCGTCGCGGCCATTACTGGCGGTGAGTCAATCACCACAAATTTAAATTTTTTCCGCAGTTCCGCGATCGCTTCCGAAAGCTTGTGTGATGACAACAAATCCGCCGGGTTCGGCGGCAAAGGGCCCGTCGGGATCGCCCACAGATTCGGTATCGTCGGGTGCGGCACGGTTACCAGGTCGAGGCTTGATACTCCGGCAAGATAGGAACTCAATCCCGCATAGTTCCCGCCGCTCATATTCAGCAGCCGCCCGACTCCTGGCTTGCGCAAGTCGGCATCCACCACCACCGTCTTATCGCCCAGCTGCGCCAGCGTCACCGCCAAATTCGTCGCCGCGGTGGTCTTGCCTTCTCGGGGCAGAGCGCTGGTAACCAGGATCACCTGTGGCGGATGTTCCGCCCGCGAAAGTAATAGCGACGTTCGCAATGCCCGGAAGGCCTCCGACATCTGCGACTTCGGCAGGTGTTCCGCCACCAGTTCCATCCTCTTGTCATGCCCGTTGGAAGACAACCCCAGTAATTTCTGCCGCTTCCCGTTGCCATTCTGTTTCGACGACGCGAATTGCGGCACCACCGCAAGCGACGGCAAGCGTGCCAGCGTCTCGATGTCATCCGGAGTTTTTACCGTGTTGTCCAGGTATTCGCGCATCAGCGCCAGCCCAATTCCGCCTACCAGGCCCACCAGAAACGCTAGCGCCACGTTGCGCGTCTTAGCTGGTCGCGCCGGAGTCGAAGGCACCATCGCCGGGTCCACCATTCGAATGTTCGAAGACTTCAATCCCGCCGATACTCCCGCTTCCCTCAGCTTCGTCAGCAAACCGTCGTACAGTACTTTGTTCGCCTCCGCTTCCCGTTTCAGAATGTTGTACTCCACCATCTTTCCGGCCATTTCGTTCACAGCCGCCTTCTGCTCTTCCAGCGCTTTGGTCAACAGCGCTTCCCGGCTGGCTGCTTCCCGGTATTCGCTTTCCAGCGTGTCGATGATATTTTGTTTTTCCTTCTCGATGTTGCTGTCGACGTCCTTGACTTGCTCGCTCAGCCGCTGCACCTTTGGGAAATTTGGACCAAACTGTGCCAGCGCATCCCCATACTCTGACTTGATATCGTTTCGTTTTTTTTGCAACTCTATCAGCGTCGAATTCGATTGAATTTGTGGGACCGCGCTCAGGTTCCCGGACTTTGCGAATTCGTAAAGCGATTGTTTCTTCATGCGCTCGCTTTGCCCCAGCGTTAATTCCCGGTTCGCGTCGGCGAATCGCTGCGTCGTAATGCTTTGTTTATCATCGAGCGTCCAGATTTGGTTCTGCCGCTCATAGGCAATGCGCGCATCTTCCGAATTTTGAACTTTGGTCTTCAGATCGGCCAGTTGACCTTGCAACCAGGAAGTAGCTCGCTTCGTCGCGTCGAACTGGCTTTGGAAATTTCGCTTCACATACGCTTCCAGGTGCGCGTTTACGATTCGCGCCGCTAGTTGCGGGTCCGTTGATTCGAAACTTACATCCATTAACCGGCTGTTCGGCACCCGTTTCACGCTTAGACTTCCCAGAAACGCCCCAAGTTCCGGCGGCCTCTTCTGGTTTGCAAGACTCCCGGTGGCCATCGCTTCCGATACTCCCCCGGGAGCGGAAAACTCCGGCCTCGCGGACAGTCCATTGTCTCGGATGGTTAGCAGTGCCAGCGTTTCACTGGTCAGGATCTTCGCCTGCGTCTCAATATAGTTGTCGCTGTCCATCATTAAATCGTAGGAATCCATACCCTGAAACGGCAAAATGTTCGAATTTTCCCGATCGATTTCGATGCGCGCCGTCGCTACGTAAACTGGCTGCATCCGGAACGTGGCGATCGCCACTATCGTCACCACCGAAAGCATAAACGATAGAATCAGCCACTGGTGCTTCCGCAATATCAATAAATAGTCGTAAAGATGCGGCTCACGCGGCGACAGTTCCCATGCCGGCATGTTTGTCGCTATCGGCGCCAGTTCCACAGCCCCGTTCGAGCCGTTCTGGTATCCGCCTGCCTGGTTGTTGTCCGTCATGCTCAACGGTACGCCACCCGGTATAACGCTACGCCCGACGCCAGTGCCACCGCGGCTTCGGCCGCCCGGTAAAGCACCTGCTTGGCCTTGCTGTCCGGTATATACAGAATGTCGCTGGGATCCAGCCGCACATCCTCCGCTTTTCTTTCCACCACCAGCTTAAGGTTAACCATCTGCTCGTGCTGCTGCCCTTGCCGGTCCCTGCGAATAATTACCGCGTGATCCGACTTCGCCGTCCGATTAAATCCGCCAGCCAGCGCCAGCATCTTCAATGTCGTCATGTGGCTGCGATCATTGGCCAGTACGTATCCCCCGGGCTTGGATATTGCGCCCAGTACGTAAACGATTCCCGCGTGCGGCACAGTCACAATATCCCCTGACTGCAGAATAATATTGTTCGCGGCGTCTCCGGTTTCCATCAATTCGTTTAAATTTACGGTGATGGTGTTCGATAGCGGCGGCGCTTCGGTAGGCACCGGAGCATCTTTCGTGACGGCGCTGAAATCCGGCCCGGTATTAGCCGTCGCCGCGCTCACGGGACCTTGGCTGGACACCGCTGCCGCGGGAGCGCTTCCCGTCACCGGAGTCGTTTCTTTCTGCACCGGAGCCGGTATCACATCATCATTGCTGATCGCCGGCGCGTCCGCAGGGTTTTCCTTGTCGTTCGAATCAGCGGTGGGCCGCGTCACGATCGCAGTGTCGCCGGCGTCGTTGGCAATTCCCCCGGCTTCCGCCAACACTTCCAGCAAAGTCGTCGGCCGTTCCGCCTGGTAAACCAGTGGATGCTGCACCGCGCCTACCACTGTAATGGGCTTACTCTTCCGGTCCTTTACCGCCACGCTCACTTCCGGATGACTCACTAACCCGTTCGCTTGCAGCACTTCGGCGATCTTTTCTTCCGCCTGTGTTTCAGTCAAGCCCTTCACGTGCAACCGCACCGGCACCAGTGGCAACCCGATCGTCCCCGTCTGGCTTACCCGCACGTCCCTGCTCAATTCCTTCACATCAAACACATCCACGGTCAGCGTGTCTCCGCTGCCGATAATGTAGTCGTGCGGCGTAATGCGCGCCGCGAACGACATCTCCCTGATTCGCTCATTCGTTTCTTGTGGGGTTCCGACCACGATCTGGCCGCGCGTGGGCACACCCGCGACCGTCAACATCAGAAGCCAGGCAGCCACAAAACACCACGGCCGCGCACCCAGTTTTCCTGGTTGCATCAATAGATGTCCCCCGTCGTAGTATACAGGTTGCTGGTGCGCGAAAGTCAGTGTTTTACCTTGCGGTGACCCGTCTTCGAGCTCTCACTTCTAACCATTTTCCCCGGCCGGATCGTCGAAGTCGCCAGCGTCGCCATCAACAGAAAAAGCAACGCATTCGTCGGCAAATGCAGGTTGAAATCCACCACGCTGTGCGCCAGGAATCCGGCACAGGCCACTAACCCCGACAGATTCAGGATCACGCCCAGCGAAGCTTTGTTCTCCGATAATTCCCTCAGCGAATGAAACAACAGCATTCCCAGAAACAATGCGCAGCACAATCCACCCGCGATGCCCGTGTCTGACAGAGCTTCCAGATAATCGTTATGCGCATGATTCACGACTCGGCCGTCGTAGTCCATCTCGTACGGCGGATAAACCACCTCCAGTGTGCCCAGCCCCGTTCCTGTCCACGGGTGGTCCATAAAAATTCTCCAGGTGCCCCGGCGCATCGAAGCGCGCTTTCCGGTAGCCACCTCCAACGATTTCATGGTCGTAAACCTCTGGGCAATTTCTTTTACTCCCAGCAACGACACCATCAGCAGCGCCGCTGCCAACACTGCCGCTCCCGCCAACACCTGTTTCTTGCCGGTTCGCCGCACGCCCATCCACACCACGATGATCGCCACCTGAACTACAAAACTGATGATTCCTCCGCGCGACGCCGCCAGAAACAGGCTCCCGATGGACACCACCGCGAACACTCCCACGATGAACCACCGCTCCCGCCGCACTTTTCCAAGCATCAGCGGCACCAGCGCCAACGGAATAAACAGTTCCGCAAATCCCGCAAAGTGATTCCGGTTCACATACGGACCGAACGGAATTCCTCCGTAATGCATCGTCCGGAACCAGTACAGTTTCCCGTTGAATGTCAGGTGCTGCAGCACTCCAAAGATGGACACCAGGAATCCGAAGATCATCAGGAACCACACGAATCCCCGCCACTCCTCCAGTGTTCGATACGCCTGCACCGCCACGAACACCACCAGCACATCGGCCAGCAGCAGCGCGAACTCTGTCTGTGTGTTGTACATCGACGCGGTGCGCCGAAATACGATCTGCACCAACACCACCACCAACAGCCCGACCAGCGGCGGCAATAACGGTGAAATCTCCGCCGTTTCTTCTTTCCCCAGATAAACCCATATCGCCCAGCTCAGAAACAACGCTGCGGCGCCCGTCTCAAAAATCGCCCGCGCCCAGTCTTCCACCCCTCCGTGTGCCAGCACCCCGATCGCGATCAGCGCGCAAATCCCGAGGCGTAGAAATCTCACTTTTTATCGCCGATCTTGGCCGCTGGGATCGGCGTTAGCGCCACGTCATCGACCCACACCGTTCCCCGGATCTTGTTGTCTTCCTGCTCGCTGGCGTCCCGCCGCAGGCAAATCTCCACGTCTTGATTCTCCTTCGAACCCTCCCACGCTGCCGCCAGCCGCGTCCATCCCGCGGTCCCATGAACCTCCGCGGTATTTACTAGCGACCCTACCGGAGTAAACGGCTGCAACTCCAGTCGCACTCCCTTGTCCGTCGTCAGCCCCTTCGTCTGCATCCATCCGGAAAGCTCGTAGGTAGTCCCGCCCTTCACCGGCACGGTCTGACACACTTCCCGGAAGGAAATGTCGGAGCTGCCGTCGAAAGACACCCGCAGCGATTGTTTCCCCGAGTGCTGTTCTTGCCGGTCGGTCCCGATTTGTACGCCGTGCGCTGCCGTCGAATACCGCCACGAATAATCCCACCCCGAAACTGTGGATTCGAATCCGCCGTCCCACACCGGCGAATCCTTGGGTCCTTGCAAATCCCCCAGCCCCGCGCGTTCCGCCCCCTGCATCCATAGTTCATGCGCTTCCGGTCCACGCCCCATTTGTCGCAGTGTAGACACCAGCCCGAAAATTTCAGACATGGGAACTTCGGCGTGCATGTCCACCAGCCGCTTCCAGACCTTCAACGCGTTTTCCACTTGCCGATCCCCGATCAGATCGTGCATCACCGCAATGTAGACCTCGCGGTTTGCCGGAATCACCCGGTCCAAAATGACGTCCGCATTGGGTTCGATCCGCACGGAACGCGAGAAAGCCTCCGGCGCCCGCAGCGGATCGGTTTCCACCGAATGGCTTATCTCGGAAAACGCCTGGTCCAGTTCGCCCTGCCGCAGCAGAAAATTTCCATAGCGCCACGAAACTTCCGCCGACGCCGGATACGTTTTTTTTGCGTTGAGAAACGCGCTTCGCGCCTCCGCGTCCTTGCCGTCGGTTTCGTACGTCGCGGCCAGATCCAGCCAGGTCACCGTCGCTTGGGGCTCGATCCGCAGTGAGGTCAAATAACTATTGATGGACCGCTCCGGATTTGCATCTTCCAGGCTGTATTGCAGGTAGCGTCCTAGCAAATACCAGTTCCGCGAGTTTTCCGGCTCAATTTGCGTGGCCCGCTCGTATCCGTACAGCGTCTCTAATCCCGTGTAATACGTCGCCCGCGCGGTGCGCAGACTGAAGTACGTGAGGTAGATCCCCACCGCCACCGCTATGCACACCAACCCGCCGCGTTTCACGGGGCTCGAGAGGTTTACGATCATTCGCTGGTACTCTGCCTAGCCGGTTTCCAACTTGCAAGCGTCAATTATTTTGCGGAAAAAAAACCTCGCGCCAATCTGCGAGCCGTGCTCTGTTGTTTTTGGATGCCGTACGAGTTCTACAGGTCAGCCGGGACTAAAACGGCGGTCACCGGGTTCGAATCTAACCTACTTGCCTAACGTCACCGAAAACGTTTCGTCGCCGCGCCCGCGGCGCCGCACGTCGATTCCCAGCCGCTTGATTTTCTGGTTCAGCGTCGATAGCGGGATCATGAATCGTTCCGCCGCCTCCGTCTGGTTCCACGCCGTGCGTTCCAGCATATCCATAATAATGCGGCGCTCGATCTCATCCATGATTTGAAACAGCGACGGCTGCGAATGGTCCGCTCCCGTCCGCGACCCCGGCTCACCAGGCAGCGGCGGCAGAAATTCAGAAAGTTGCAGCCGCACTCCGCGCACAATCTCTTTGCTCCGTATGCTTTCCGGCAACAGGTCGGCGTCCACCCGTTCCTGCGTCGAGAGCACCACCGCGCGCTCCACCACATTTTCCAGTTCGCGCACGTTGCCCGGCCAGTCGTAGTCCATCATCAGCTTCAGCGCGCCCGGCGTGAATTGCCTCATCGGTTTTTCATTTTCCGTGCAATAGCGCTCCAGAAAATGCGCCAGCAGCATCGGCACATCTTCGCGGCGGTCCCGCAGCGGCGGTAGTTGCAGGTGAATCACGTTCAGGCGGTGATATAAGTCCTCGCGAAAGCGCCCTTCGCGCACCAGCGTCAGCAAATCCACGTTGGACGCCGCCACGATGCGCACATCCACCTTCAATTGTTCCGTGCCGCCCAGCCGCATGAACTCGCGCTCTTGAATCACGCGCAGCAGCTTGGCCTGCGTTTCGGGACTGATGGTCGCAATTTCGTCGAAAAAAATCGTCCCCTGATCCGCCACTTCAAACAATCCCTTTTTCGAAGACACCGCGCTGGTAAACGCGCCCTTCACGTGCCCGAACAGCTGCGACTCCAGCAAATCCACCGGAATCGATCCGGTGTTTACCGGAACAAACGCCTTGTCCGCCCGCGTCGATCCCGAATGAATGGCCTTGGCGATCAGTTCCTTGCCAGTGCCGCTCTCCCCGCTGATCAGCACCGTCGACCGCGATGGCGCCACCTGCGTCACCAGGTCCAGCAGCGTGTGCATCTTGTCGCTCTTCCCGATGATGTTCGGGAAGTTAAAGCGCTGTTTCAGCGCGCGCTTCAGCTGCACGTTTTCTTCGCGCAGTTGCCGCGATTCCACCGCTTGCGCCACTTGCGCCAGCAGTTCGTCGTTCGACCATGGCTTGGTGATGTAATCCATCGCCCCGCTCTTGAACGCGGTGCGCGCCATTTCAATCGACCCATATGCGGTGATCAGTACGATGGACAAATGTGGATCGCGCTTATGAATTTCCTTCAGCAGGTCCAGACCGTTGCGGTCAGGGAGGCTTACATCCAGCAACAATAAATCGAACGGGTGTTCGCCCAGCTTCACCAGCCCGGATTCGCCCGTCTCCGCGATGGATACGCCGTAACCTTCTCCGGTGAGCAGCAGCTCCAGCCCTTCGCGAATCTCCGATTCATCGTCCACTACTAAAATCGAGCCCTTAGACATGAATCGCTTTCCTCACCGCGGGGAACTCCACGTGAAACGACGTGCCCTTACCCGGCGTCGATCGCACATCGATCTTCCCGGAATGTTCCTTGATAATCCCGTAACTCACCGACAATCCCAACCCCGTGCCGCGTCCGCTCGCCTTGGTCGTAAAGAACGGATCGAAAATCCGGTGAATGTGTTCCCGCGGAATTCCCGCCCCGGTATCCGCGATTTCCACCTCTACGCTGCCGTTGTGCGCCGCCGTGCGCACTTCCAGCATGCCGCCGCCGGGCATAGCGTCCCGCGCATTCAGAAACAAATTCAGAAACACCTGTTGCAGCTTGTTCGCCGAACCCCGCACTGCGGGCAGCGTCTCCCCGAATTGCCTTACAACTTGTATCTGCGAAGTCTTCAGCGGGTGCGCCACCAGCGATAGCGTCTCTTCCACCACCCGGTTTACATCGATATCCGCTACTTCCGTTGCGCCGGTACGCGAAAAATTCAACAAATTGTTCACAATTTCGCTGGCGCGAAACGTCTGTTTCACGATCTTTTCAATAATCGCCTGCTTCGGATCCCCGTCCGGCATCTGCTTCGCCAGCATCTGTATGTAATTCGAAATTACCGCCAGCGGCGTATTCACTTCATGCGCCACACCCGCCGCCAGCAATCCCAGTGACGTCAGCTTTTCCGTCTGCGTCATCTGTTCTTCCATCCGCTCGCGCTGCGTCACATCGTCAAACAACAGTAACCGTCCGATGCGTTCGCCCGACTTGCTGACCAGCGGCGTAATCGAAACGTTCAATGTCAGCGTCTTCCCCAGGTGTTGCAGCCGCTGCTTGTAAATTCCGGTAATCAGCTCTTCGTCGCCCCGCGCGGTTATCTCTCGCGCTAGCTCTTCGGGCAGCAGGGAATTCAACGGCCGGCCCACCGCCTGTTCCCGCACCACTCCAAACAAGCTTTCCATGCGCGTATTCCAGGATTCCACCAACCCTTCCAGGTCTACCGCCAGCACGCCCACGTTCAGCGACTCCACGATGTTTTCGCTGAAATCTTTCAGTCGCGCAATTTCGATAGCCTTCTGCTCCAGCGACGTATAAAGCTGTGAGTTGTCCAGCGCGATCGCCACGTAGCCCGCGATCGTCTCCACCAGCTCCACGTCATCGCTCGAAAGAAAATCTCCATCCACCGTTTTACCCAGGCCGAGCACCGCCACGGTATGCTCGCGAATCCGGCAGGGCACAAAATAATTCAGATCCAGTTGCTCCAGCGTTCGCCGCACAGTATCACTGACATCTCTCGCCGCGCGGGGCGACTCAAAAAAGAGCGCCCCACGGGCGAACTCGGGCCGGGCCGGCTCGAGGAAACTAAGATCCAGTGGTTCGGAAAGTCGTACGCCCATCGACCTCGCCAGCCGCATATGACCCGGCCGCGCGGGATCTTCTTGAAAAATTGCCAACCGGTCCACCAGCAGCGTTTGCGAAACACGGTCCATCACCGAGCCCAGCATCGGCTCCAGCCGCACTTCATTTGTCAGTGTGCGTCCGAACTCAATCAGCGTCCGCCGGTAATCCAGCCGGTCGCGATAGAAAAATCTGTCCAGCCGCGATTGCGTCCATTCCCGAAAAGGTTGAAACAAAAACGCCGCGATCACGATCGCGATCATCCCGCCCACCGGACCGGTCGTCTGCGCGTGGAAGATTTGCGCCAGCAGCGCCACCAGCGCGAAGTACACGGCCGCCACGCCCGCCGTCGCCGCCGTGTACGCCAGGCCGCGCTTGAAAATAATGTCCACGTCCATCAACCGGTAACGGATGACGGCATAGCCAAAACACAGCGGAATCAAAACTAGGCTCACCGCCGAAAATTGCATCCACGCACGCGGCCCTGCATCCGCCACGAAAGGCACAATGTACAGCAGCGTAAACGGCAAACTCCCCGCCAGAGTCCCGCCGGTCAGCCATTTCAGTTGCTGCCGCAAAACTCCCGATGGCGCCGCTCTGAAATTTCTGTAAAAACCCAGCCCGGCCGCCAGAAAGCATGCGCCCAGGTAGCTCAGCTCGATCTTGTCCAGCAAAATGCGCGAGCCCAGCCACGGCACAAATCCCAGCGTGTTTCGCGCCGTGCTGATATGCACCAGCAGCAGCGCCAGCGGCGGCAGGTAAACCGTCAGCAGCTTCGATGAAGAACGTATTGTCGATTCGGTGCGCCCAGGAAATACCAGCGCGAAGTGCAGCAGCAAAGCCGGCGCCAGCAACCGCGCCACGATATTCGCCCAGTACACTTCCTGGTCGAACGCATCCAGCTTTCCGCTGTAGTGGAACGAATACAGAATGAACGACACCAGGCAGAACACATAAAAATGCACCGCCTTCGGTGCGTTCCAACGTCGTGCAAAAATAAACAATCCGATAAAGAGATAAAGTAGTCCTACCACCCGCAGATAATTTTCAATCGATGTAGGTTTTTCCGCGGGCGCGGTAACCAGCGGCGTCTCGAATTCCTGCCCATCGCGCGCCAGCTTGTAGCGCACCTGCGTCCACAATCCCGCGCGCGTCAACCGCATGGTGACCTGCACGGCTCGCGCTACCGGCACACTGTCGATGGCCACCAGCCGGTCGCCCGGCCGAATACCCGCCCGCGCTCCCGAGGACCCGGGACTGACTTTCCAGGCATCCACGCCATGGTCGGTATCCAGCCACGCCACCCCGTCGTCCACCAACTCAAATTTGCTGCGCTGCTGGAAGTTGATGTAGGCGAAAATCACCGCCGCCAGCGTTGCCAGCGCCAGAACCACCGCCCCAAGACTTACCCGCAGGTTCTGTTTCATAGCCCGGCCCGACAGGGATACACCTTCCCGTTGATAATCCGGTGCAAATTAGAGACCAACTGGCCTCCTGGCAACGGGCGGTTAAATCCTTTCATATCTACGGTTTCAAACGCCAAAAAGGATACTGCTCGGGCGGGATACGTTATTCGGAAGAGCAGATATGGCTTTCTAAAGCCTTAATTGTCAAAACTGTACGCTTAAGCCGCCGCGGAAGCTTCGAAACGCCGGGATCAGGTTCGCCTGCCCGTCCCTCGTGCTCAGCGTCACGGTTCCTTGGGCCAGCAAATTATCGCAGTCCGCGACCGCTTCCCAGCGCCCCAACCCGAACCTTGGTAGCGGCTGCCTTATGCCCACATGCAGATAGGGGTCGAGTTGGAAGATTGACTCGCCGTATTGATCCACTCGCGAAACCGCTACTCCGCTAACCCATTTGTAGCCGGCTTCCAGCTTGGTATTCGCGCGGGGAACCTTTGCCTTAACGCTTGCTCCCAACGAGTGCCTCGGTGCCGTCCGCAAAATATCCCGCAGCACACCGTTCAAATCCTCACCCGGAGCCAAAGCCCCGGAAAACGCATACACCGCGGTAACCTCTACGTCGTCATCCAGCTTTTCGCGCAACGCCACGCGAGTTCCCCAACTGCTCGACGATCCGCCGTCGTACACAAACCCGTTCGAAAACACATCCTGGAAATAATCGCCCGCCGGTAAATTGTTCCCGCGCCCGAAAACCGCCACATGCCGGTTGTCGTCGTGGAAGCCCGCTACCTGCAGTTTGCCCCGCGTTCCCAGCTTGCGCTCCGCGGCTATTTCTTCGTGCCATCCGTTTTGCAATACTGGCTTCCCGCCGCGCCACATCAACGTCGGAAATCCATCCAGTTCATTCAGCGCCGCGGCCAGAGCGTCATTGCCCGCTTCGCCGCCTGCCGCTTCCAACGGACCCGGCCCACTCGGCACCGAAGTAAAAATCAGCGTCGCATTCCAGTCGTCCGTAACCCGCACGTCGAGTTTCGCTCGCGGCCGCAAAGAAGACGCCGCCGCTCCCAGCCCCACCAGCACATATTCTCCGCCGTAGCTCAATATCGCGCGATCGCCCAGCGCCAGCGCTCCGCCTTGATCGATGCGCACGCCCCGGAAAGTCTGCCCATCCGTTCCAAGTTTTGCTTCGCGCAACACCACAGCGGTGTGCGGCCCCGCTCCCAGCGATCCCGTTGGCAGCCACACGGTCGCCACGCTTCCAGCCGGCGCATCCTGGTCATAACTCATCTGCCCGGCAAGAATCAGCCGGCTCGTCCCGCCCAGCCTTTGATCGTAGGCAAACGCCGTAGCCGGCGCCGACACCAGGTTCGAACCCGAACCCGGGTGCCGCGCTCCATCAGTAAATTCCAGCCGCGCTCGCGGCATGCGCCGTCTTCCTCGATCCATGCTCGCGTCCACCGACACGATTTGCCCGTCGCCCATCCACTCCAGCACCGGCCGCGTTGCTGACGCCGAACGCAGTACCCACTTCCAGTCGTCGCCTTCCACCGGGATGTTCACCGGCTGCCGCCGCAATTGATCCAGCGATGCGAACATCGACTCCAGTTCCACGCGCACCACCGTCGTCACGTTCGGCACGATGCGAATATGTTTTTCCAGCGTTGGCAGGAATCCCGCCAGCGTCACCCGCACGGCATACAGCCCGGGCGAAAGTTTTTCTCCGCGAAAAACTCCCTGGGTGTTGGTCAGGAAATCGCGTCCTACGGAAACCGCCGACGCTTCCGCCAGCAGTTCCACGCTCGCGCCCATCTGCGGCGTTCCGCTTGCATCCAGCACCACTCCCGCGAGTTTGCCGGGGCCGGATTTTGCTCCGGTCCTCGTCTGTGCTCCCGCAGGATTTGCCGCCAGCGACATCATTCCCACCGCCGCCAACAACAGGGCCCCCGTCTTCCGGAGACTGTGCTTCACTTTGTGCTACCCCCAGGCGCGACGTTTGCCGCGCTCTTAGTTTCTGCCGCAGTCTTCACCGTGAAATCCGCCGTCCGCGAAATGCTCTGGTTCGAAAGCGTATCCGTCGCGTTGATTTCCAGCGTGTACTTGCCGGGAGTCAGCGTAGACAGCGGCAGTAATCGCTCAATCGTAATTTGATCGCCCGTCTGCTTCATTTCCGCCGACGTTTCGTTGAACTGCATCACCTGCTCCGCGCCTTTTTTCACCGTGTATTGAAATGTGGCGCTCGACTTGTGTGTCTTGTCGTCCGGCTTCAGGTTATACACCTGCATGTAGATCCCCAGCTTGTCTGCCGTCGTGAAGTCGGCTTCCAGTCTCGGACGCACCTTCGACGATCCCAGCACGAATTGCCCCGCGCCAATTTGCTTGGCGGGCACATGCTCGATCTGGTCCGCCAGGATCAGCGAACTCGATTCCAGCTTGTCATCCTCATACCGCGGCACCTGCAGGCGTGAATTGATCACTCCAACGTTTCCGCTCTGCACATCCTTGATCACCAGGTCCAGCCTGTAAAGACCCGGCCGCAGCGGCACTGCTTTTTGATAGATGGAATGTAGTTTTATCGATTGCTGAAATAGCGAGTCCGGGAAATCCCGGCTCACCGAATCTTCAAACGTCTGCACCACTCGGCCCGTCAGCGTGCTCACCCGCCCAAAAATGTTTAGCGTCGCGGAATGTACTCCTTCTTTCGACTGGAAAGACAGTTGGCTGTTCGGAACTTGCACCGTCACCGGCACTAGCACCGTATCGTTCGTCACTTTCAGAAAATCCGTCCGCCATGTGAAGTGCACCTGATCGCGCACGATTCGCGAGGTCACCAGTGCTTCCAGATCCTTGTACTTCACTGCCGGCGGCCTGAACGCGTTGGCATACGCTTCCAACCGCGTGAACTCGTTCATGCTCGCCGGCTGTCCGCCCAGCGTCGTCGGCATGTGCGTGCCATCCGACCTGGTAAAACGGTCTGTCTTCGACGCCAGCCCCATCGATTCCAGTTGGCTCAATCCCGCGCCCGGAACATGCAACAACGCGTCCTTCTCCGAAGGATCCATCGTTAAGTGATATTCCCCAGTTCCGCTCGGATCGACAAACTCCATGATCACGTTTTCGCCCATGCCTTCGATGTATCGCCACCGCCACGTTTCCCACGGATACGTCGACGTCGAACCGCCACCTTCTTGCATCGGCCGGTCATACGTTCCGCCTGTCGGATGGCTTTCAATCTCGTCCGGCGGGCCCCACACGATGTACATGCGTCCGCGATCCGTCTTCCATCCCGGAATGCCCGATGCGTAATGCTCATTGGTGTACGCGATCCGGCGGTAATGCTCTTCCTTGAATTCGTTATCCGGCAAATCCGGATTGCTGCTGCGCCGCAGCCAGAACTGCTCGATGAACTGTTCCCGCTCTTCGTTGGTAGCCAGTTGCCCGAACGCGTTGCGCTCTTCGGGCGAAATGATGTACGTCACGTCCTCGTTCAGCCACTGCTTATAAGGCGTATCCAGCTCTTT
>JBBRZT010000004.1:0-40137 GCA_038236395.1 Candidatus Acidiferrales bacterium | reverse complement strand
GTCCAGAGCCTTGAGCAAGTCGCGGCTCATGGCGTCCTTAAGTTCGCGCACTCCGTGAGTGCCGCTGATAAACCGCACGGACATTTCCAGCCAGTTGTCGGTCAGGCGCCAAAAGACTCGCGGGGTGAGCTGCGCCGGGGCGATGAAGTAGCGCCTCCCCAGTTCCTTGAGAGCCTCTTCGCTAAGGTCGCGCATCTGAATGGTGTGACGCTTGGCGGTTTCCAGCAGGATTTGCTCGGCGCGATAACGGTCATCCTTATACGAAATCGGCAATCGCATCTCTTCCCAAAGATACGGGAACTCTCGCGTGTAGTTGTATATGGGTTCGTCGAAGACCTTGGAGTTGGAAACCGAGACGATTCGACCGGTATACTGCCGCGCGTGTACCCACATCGCGGGCTGGTCGTTTTGCACATCGGGCGGCTGGCCCATTTCCATGATGCTGGTCTGCGCGAAGCCCAAAGCGACGACGTCGCCGCGCACTCCGCCCATGGTAATTCGATCGCCCACGCCGAACGTCTTGCCACGCAGGATCACCAGGTATCCCGCAAGCGCGCTGATGGGCTTCTGGAGAGCGAAGGCCACGCCCGCGGTGACCAGACCCATGAACGTCGCCAGCCGGACGGGATTGTCAAACCAGACGGAGATGATGCCGGACAACATCACCGCGGTGAGAAACAAGCTGATTCCTTGCCGCACCCAGAAAACGGCTGCTTCACTGCGGTGTATGCGAAGGAAAAGGCGCGCCAGCGATCGCAAAAGCCAGTTGACTAAAACCAAGGCGACGACAAAGACCACGGTGACCAGCAACTTGCGGCCGTTATCGCGAGTGACGCCGATAAGTTTGGTGCCAAAAATCTCAACGGGAGAATTATCGGGAGTAGCGATGGAACTCACCGCCAGATACACGTAAATTTGTGCGACGGAAATCATCTCGGCAAATTTCCTCCGTGCTACTTTCCGGGCCGACGGAAAAGTTCATTCGAGCTTTGCATATAGGCTTCGTCCACTCATGGCAGCGAAACTTTAGTCTCGTTCTTGATCTGGTAGTTCTTTTAACTCTAGGCGTTTCGGACGCAGGAACAATTAGGACCATCCCGTAGTTTTGAATCCGATGAATTGTACTTATCCCTCAGCCGGCGCCGCCATTCCGGTTGGCGGCGAAGTCGTTCCAGAAATCGATCACGCCGTGGAGAAAAAAAACGCGATGCCGAACAGGGTGTACACCCCGATCAACAGCACCCCTTCAAACCAGTTGGTTTCGCCATCCGCGGCAATGGAACGGACTGCGAACACTGCGCCAAAAATCGCAATCAGCTCCAGTGGATTAGAAAATATCAGGTTCATCGGATGCCCCATGAAGTGCGAAATCAAAACCAGCGCCGGGGCAATCACCAGCACCACCTGCACACTCGAACCCAGGCAAAGGCTGACCACCAATCCCATGCGATCCTGGCGCGCAAAATAAACGGCCGCTATCAATTCCGCGGCATTTCCGATGACCGAGAGAACGATGATGCCCAGGAAAAGGGAGCTCACCGCCAGGCGATCGGCGGTCACCTGCAAACTGCCGGCAACCAGATCGGCCTCCAGCGCGACGAGCGCTGTGCCTCCCAGCAACACCGCTAACGATTGCCACAGCGGCCATGTCGATCCCTCCTGCGCCTCGCGTGAAGGAAGAACATTGCGCCGGGTCACCAGCGTATAGATCAGATTTGCCCCATAAATGACGATGAGCACCACCGATACGCAAATGCTGAGGCGTTCGTCCAGAACTTTGGTGTTGGGCGCCAGAAATAAATGGCGCTCGGTGAAGTCGAACATCGCCGGCAACAGCATGGCGATAACCGACAGGATCAGCAGACTGCCGAGCGATCCGGCGCTCTCGCGGTCGAAGGTCGCTTCTGGCGAGTGATGCCGCCGGCGAAGATGGTCACACCCAATCCGAGAAGACTGGTGCCGATGATCGACCCGGTGATCTGGGCTTTCACGATTTCGGTATTGCCGTGGCTCAGAACAAACAGCGCCAGAATCAGTTCGGCCGCGCTGCCAAAGGCCACATTCACAAGTCCGCCGATGGCTGGCGCGGTTCGCTTGGCCAGTTGATCGGTGGCGCGCCTCATCCAATCGGCGATGGGAATGATAGCCAGGCCCGAGGTCACAAAAATCCACAGCGCGGGCGTCGGCAGCCAGAAGCCAAGAAACAGCGAAATTGGAACCAGAACCAGCAGGTATGAAATTTTCAGATGCGGCCTTTCCGGCACTCACATCTATTTCAACAAATTGCTTTCAGGCAAAATATGCAGAATCGCACAGCAATGTCGCCGCCCAGTTTATGGTTTTGATTTTGTGGCGGCGATTAGCGGCACGGATCTACAGTCTTTCCTTTATTTGGGCGACGGATTCTCTTCATTTTTAAAAAAGTGTGCGCTATTGCACAGTTTGGTTTTTCATCGCGAATATAGGATGAGCGCGGTTCGTGGAGCACGCAATGTCCCGCGCGATGGGTTCTTTTCTTGGGCGGTTGGGCTTAGTAATCATCGTACTTTCGTGCGGCGCGAGTAATGCCTGGAGCCATCCGCAAGCCTCTACAAAAAACAATCAAGGTGAAGACGCCAGCGTCACCGGCGCGTCGATGAATTTTGCGCCCAACGATCCGCCGGGAGAGTGGCGAAGCCAGGCGCGCGATTACGCCAACACTCGTTACAGCACCCTCAATCAAATCAATACCGGCAATGTCAGCAAACTGAGAATGGCATGGAGTTTTTCGAACGGCACAATGGGCGGCCACGAAGCCGCGCCCCTGGTTGTCGAGAACACTATGTACGTGGTGACACCGCTTCCCGATGTCCTCTTCGCTCTGGATCTCACCAAGGCTGGAGCGCCAATCAAATGGATTTTCAAATCCAATCCGTCTCCCACCGCCAAGGGCAAGGCTTGCTGTGACACGGTTACTCGCGGCGTTGCCTACGCGCACGGAAAACTGATTTACAACTTGCTTGACGATCACACCGTTGCCGTCGACGCCAAGACCGGCAAGCAGGTGTGGCGAACCAAGATGGGAAACGTAGAAACCGGCGAAACCATGACCATGGCGCCTTTCGTCGTCGGCAACAAAGTGCTCGTCGGTGACAGCGGCGGCGAAATGGGCGTCTGGGGCTGGATAGCCGCGCTCGACGTCGACACCGGCAAGGAAGTATGGCGCGCGTACAGCACAGGCTCGGATAAAGATGTACGCATCGGCGATGACTTCAAGCCCTTCTATGACCACATGAAAGGGAAGGACCTGGGCATCAGCACCTGGCCCGCCAATATGTGGAAGCACGGCGCCGGCTCCGTGTGGGCGTGGATTTCTTACGATCCCCAGCTGAATCTTGTTTATTACGGTACCAGCAATCCGAGTCCGCGCGTTCCGGATCAGCGGCCCGGTGACAACTTGTGGTCCAGCACCATTTTCGCGCGCAACGCCGACACCGGCATGGCGCGATGGGCGTACCAGACCACTCCTCATGACCAATGGGATTATGACGCCGTCAACGAAAACATTTTGATGGACCTCCCGATCAACGGGCAGACTCGCAAAGTTCTCGTTCATTTCGATCGCAACGCGTACCCCTACACCATCGATCGGGCCACCGGAGAAGTTTTAGAGGCCAGCACCTTTGCGTATCAGAACTGGTCGAGCGGATTCGACATGAAGTCCGGCACGCCGATCGTCGTCGCGGATAAGCAGCCGCGTGGCGAATCGTGGATGCCAATCCGTCGCGGGCACCGTCACTAATCCAGAAGTACGGCTGTGGCTCCTGTCACACCATTTCGGGCATCCCCACCGCAATGGGTCACGTTGGCCCGCCGCTCGAACAGTTCGGCCTGCGTTTACATCGCCGGCATGCTCCACAACAACCCTGACAATCTGATCAAGTGGCTGCGCAACCCGCAAAGCGTTACCCCCGGCAATGCCATGCCTGACATGCACGTGACGGAACAGGATGCTCGCGACATCGCCGCCTATTTGTACGCCCCTGCCGGTACTGAGTGGTAGTTCTCACTTCGCATAGACTTTATGCACGAAGTCCGTTCGAATCCGCACGCCCGGCTGGACAAGGCATCCAATATTTACAACAGCGCATATAAATGCGTCGCTACGGGAACCTTAGGCGTTTAGCGACGCGAGCGAAACTTGGAATCCTACGGCGAGAATTCGACCCAGGCAGACGCAGTCGCCTACCTAATCAACAAAGTCTATTACCTGACTGGTATGTTGGCGATGCTCCGGACGGCAACGGCGCACCTATGCACAACATGCCGTTGTTCCGCAGGATCTGGCGTCGCCGTTCGGAAGCGTGCTGGGCCACGCCATCTCGATTAGCACACTTCTCCGGAGGAATTTTGCATACAGTCGGAGGCAATGAAGCACGCTTTTCGTTGGCTTCGGAGTTCACGACTCTGTCGTGCTTCATTTGCCAACGCGTATAAGCACGTCGAGGTGCAGTGAGTGGTCCTTGCGCCTACACATGCGACTATTCGCTGCAGAATGATCAAGGCGACATAAAGTTGGCTTTAAAAACTCAGTTGTCCCGTAAAGCACCGATGGTTACAATCTAAGCTACTCGAGCGGGCGTCGTACAATGGCAGTATAGAAGCTTCCCAAGCTTCGGACGTGGGTTCGATTCCCATCGCCCGCTCCACTTTCTAAGAGACATTGGCTTTCTCCGCCGAAATCAACCCGGCGATGTTCAGCGCCCTGTTGGCATGATTCATTCATGACCACTTCGCGGGAGCCCGCGACACTCTTGTTGCTGGAAGGCGGCTGCTCGCGTATAGTAAACCGATGATGTCGACCCGTGCACACCAGAGAACCGCGCAGACTTGTTGTCTGTGTAGCGCATACGTGTCCTCTGGCACCGGGAGGCTAGTGAACTAAGCGCTTCATACTAGCCGAAAGAGCTGTAAAGCCCACCGCCAGAGACATCTGGCAGGTGGGTTTTTTGTTTTTGGACACACCATTCGGACAAGGGGACAGAATAAATGGCAATTGCGCCGCACGAGCTGTTCAGCGAACCAGCGATTCGCACCGTAAGTGACAGGAAGCCTGGGGAGCCGCGACTCAGCCACCTCAAGCATCTGGAAGCGGAGAGTATCCATATCCTGCGCGAAGCGGCTGCCGAGTTTTCCCAGCCGGTGATGCTTTATTCCATCGGCAAGGATTCTTCCGTGATGCTGCGGCTGGCGCAAAAAGCCTTCTATCCCGGACGAATTCCATTCCCCTTGCTCCATGTCGACACCGGCTACAAGTTTCCGGAGATGATCGAATTTCGGGATAGTTACCCGAAACAGATTGGTGCGGAACTGATCGTGCACCAGAACCGCGAAGCGCTCGCTGCCGGAGCCAATCCCTTCTCGCTCGGAACCCAGAAGTGCTGCGGCTTGTTAAAGACAAAATCGCTCCTCGATGCGCTTGCGGAAGGCGAGTTCAACGCGGCCTTTGGCGGAGCGCGGCGCGATGAAGAAAAATCGCGTGCAAAAGAAAGGGTCTATTCGTTTCGCGATGTGCACGGCCAATGGGATCCCAAAAACCAGCGGCCCGAGTTGTGGAACATTTTCAATTCCAGGATCGACAAAGGGGAAAGCATTCGAATCTTTCCGCTGTCGAACTGGACGGAGCTGGACGTGTGGCTGTACATCCACACGGAAAACATTCCCATTGTGCCGCTTTATTTTGCGCGGGAGCGCGAAGCCGTCGTGCGCGACGGGTCGCTCGTTCTGATTTACACCGAAGACCAGCTGCGCCTCGGAGAACAATCGCGGTTGATCAAGTGCCGCATGAGATCGCTCGGTTGCGTGCCGTGCACCGGCGCGATCCGCTCGCAGGCCGAAACTGTTCCCGAGATTATCGAGGAGATGATTTCCTTCCGGCGGTCCGAGCGAGAGAACCGCGCCATCGACCATGACGAAGAAGGGTCGATGGAAATCAAAAAACGGGAAGGCTACTTCTGATGGCCCTCGCAACCGGCGTTGAAGTGCGCAACGAGTTCGCCTCATTTCTTGAGCAAAATCTGAACAAGGAACTGTTGCGATTTACGACCGCCGGCAGCGTGGACGATGGAAAGTCCACACTGATCGGCAGGCTTCTGCACGATTCCAAGACTGTTTATGAGGATCAGCTCGCTTCGGTGAAACAGAGCCGCATTAACCGTTCGGGCGGGCCTATCGATTTCTCTCTGCTTACCGACGGACTGCGCGCCGAACGCGAGCAGGGCATCACCATCGATGTGGGCTACCGCTATTTCGCCACCTCGCGGCGAAAATTCATCATCGCCGACGCGCCCGGTCATGAGCAGTACACCTGCAATATGGCCACGGGGGCCTCGACCGCGGATTTGGCCGTGATTCTCATCGACGGAGAGAAGGGAGTCCTGCCGCAGACACTGCGCCATTCTTACATCGCATCGATGCTGGGAATTCCGATCGTCTTGGCGGCCATCAACAAGATGGACCGGATTGGGTATCGAGAAGAGACGTTTCTCAAGCTCGAACAGGATTTCCTGACGCTCGCGCATCGGTTGGGCTTCCGGGAAGCCAGGTGCATTCCCGTCAGCGCTCTTGCGGGAGACAACATCGTCGAGCGCAGCGACCAAATGCCGTGGTGGGCGGGTCCGACGCTACTCGAATATCTGGAAACGGTTTCGATCGCCGGGCGAGCGCCGGCGCAAGCCGTGAGATTTCCCGTGCAATATGTGCTGCGGCCCGACGCCAGCTTCCGCGGATTCGCGGGACAAATCGCCGGCGGTACCATCCGCCCCGGTGACGCTCTAACCGCGCTGCCGTCCGGCCGGCAAACCCGAGTTCAATCCATTGTCACCTACGACGGGCCGCTCGACGAAGCGTTCGCCCCCATGTCCGTCGCGTTGAAGCTCGAAGACGAGATCGACCTCAGCCGCGGAGACATGCTCGTTTCACCGCACACTCCGCCGCATGTGTCCAAGCGATTCCAGGCCATGGTCGTTTGGATGAACGCGCAACCTCTCGAACCCGGACGAAATTATCTGATCAAGCAGACCACCAGGGAAGTGCGCGGCAGAATCACCAGAATTCGTCATCGCATGAACATCAACACGCTGGAGCCGGAAGCAGTGCAGCGGCTCGAGATAAACGATATCGCCGCCGTGGAACTGGAAACCAGCACTCCGCTGTTCTTTGATTTCTATCGACAGAATCGCACGACTGGAAGTTTCATCGTCATCGATCCTTTGACCAACTCCACTTTTTGGGGCGCGGGGATGATTCGTGAAGATCTCCCTGAAGACGTGGACATGCCTCCCGCCGCGGAACAACAGAGAGCGCGAGCCTCGGTAACTCCGCTCGAACGGCATCGCCGTCATGGCCACTATCCAGCCATCATTTTGACCGGCGCGCATGCCGCGCTGGCCCGGCCGCTGGAGCGGGCTCTGTTTGAAGCAGGCTTCGAAGTGACCGTTATAGAAAAAAACGCTTCCTCGATTTCATCTAGAACCGCCTGGGCCACCCTGCATGCCGCAGGGTTTGTGGTCATCTACCAGAGCCCTTCCCTCGGAATCGAGGAGCGGGCCGAACTGCTGACCGCGGCCGGCGATCACTTTCTCGATCTTGCCGAACTTGATCTGCCGAGCGCAGACACGGAAGCCGTCAGGCGAGTGCTGGCTTTGGCCGAATCGTTTCGCATTCTGCCCGCTGCGGAAAATTCCCGGAAGGTGATTTGACATGGAGACAACTCATACGAGCGGCGCCATAGAAAATCTCAACGCGGATGCGGCCCTGGATGCCGTGCTCGCCGCATACGCCGGACAATCCGCATGCCTCACGTGCAGCTTCCAGGCCGAAGACATGATCGTGCTGCAGTTGCTTCGAGAACGGATTCCGTCGATTCCCGTTCTGTTCCTTGAGACTGGCTATCATTTCGGCGAAACGTATGAATACCGCGATCGCATGGCCAAGGAGTGGTCCTTGAACTTGGTCAATGTCGCTCCGCAGAAAACCGTGGAACAACAGGAATCCGAATTAGGGATTTTGTACCGCAGTGATCCCGCAACCTGTTGCCAGCTTCGCAAAGTAGACCCCTTGTTCCAGGCGCTCGAGCCCTACGATTTGTGGTTCACTGGCCTGCGCCGCGAGCAATCACCCACTCGAAAGAATTTGAAAAAAATTGAGGAGCACTGCTTGCCGGCAGGGAAGAAGCTATTGAAAGTGAGTCTGCTTGCAGATTGGACTTGGGGGCGATTGTGGGAATACACCTCCACAAACGGACTCAGCTATTTGCCGCAGTACGATCAAGGTTATCTGAGTATCGGCTGCCAGCCGTGTACGGCAATCCCGGATGACCCGGGCAATCCTCGCTCGGGCCGCTGGAGCGGTAAAAAACTGGAATGCGGAATCCACACGCTTTCTGAAGGCGGGCATTGATGCACGCCCTCATTGGTTTCCTGATTGCCCTGGCGGTGGGATTGACGGGAATTGGCGGCGGGAGTTTTACCGTCCCGGCGCTGATACTTCTGGTCGGATTGACGGCGGGAGAAGCAGTCGGAACCGCCTTCTTGTTTGCCGGCGTGCTCCGCTTGATCGCAACTCCTTTCTACCTGGCCGGGAAACAGATTCACTCGCGCTATCTTTGGCTGCTGTTGCAAGGAGCCGTTCCTGGTCTGCTCGTGGGCATATGGCTGCTGCGTTTGTTGAGTCGAGACGCGGGCAGCCCACTGGTGATTTTGGTTCTGGGCGTGATCCTGGCGGCGTCATCGAGCATCTCCTTTTTTCGTCGCGTACAAAATCCCTCGTTCGCGGCGAAGAACCATCGATGGCTTCCCTGGTTGGCTCTGCCCATCGGCGTGGAATCAGGTTTTTCCTCTGCAGGAGCCGGTGCGCTCGGAACAGTGCTGCTGCTGAACTATTCTGAAATGACACCGGCGCAAGTGGTGGGAACGGATTTGCTCTTTGGACTGGTGTTGGCCGTAATCGGCGGCACCTTTCACTGGAGTTTTGGTTCGATCAGCACGCCCATACTTTTCGACCTGCTTATCGGCGGCGTTCCGGGAGTCGTGCTCGGTTGCCTGCTGGCGCGGAAGGTTCCCGCCAACAAACTGAAAACGGCGGTCGCGGTGGTCGCCCTGTTCGCCGGGCTACAACTGGTGTGGGCCGGGAGCCGCACGCTGGCCGCCAGGCGCGCAGCCGGCGCCGCAAAAGTCGCCGCAGCCACAGCCCTCGAGCACGTGCACTAGCCAACTCGGATTCGCGAGAGAATTTCGTCGCGTCAGACAGTCACAAACGGTGACAACAGTTTTTCGCCTAGGCGTGTCCCGCCTCACTTGGCGATGATTTTCCTTATGAAATTCGCTTCTTCCTGTTTATACGGCTGGCCGTCCTGGCGGAAAATTTCGTGGAACCATATCGCGGGTTCGCGATCGGTATAGGGCTTGGCCCAGGAATCCCACGGCAAATAAGTCTGTGTCTTGCCCGCCACCAGCCCCCAGTTGTAGGCCGCGACATGATATTTCTTGGCGATGGGCAGAGTGCCTTCAAACGTGCTGCCATTTCCTCTAGCCATATATTCCGTGCACAAAATCGGCCGGTGATAGCGCTGCAACCACAACACGCGCTTTTCGAATTCCGGCGGGCGGTCGTAGTTATGAAACGAGATCACGTCAGACATCTCCAGCTGAACTTTCTCCATCGCGCTTAGTTTCTCTGGCGACGACCAGTCCCCGTGCCAAACCCCGCTGGTCAGCGGCTGCACGGGGTACGCGCCCCTTGCCCACGCAAAAACCTGCGGCAGCAATGCGAGCACCAGATTAGTTTTTTCGTGCGGCTCCAACTCGCCGTAACTTCCTTCGTTGGTGTTATCCGGCTCATTCCACAAATCCCAACCCAGCACCCGCTGGTCCTGCCCGAACGCGCCGACAATTCCTTCTACATAATTCTTCAATCGCGGATACTGCGATGGATCCTGCAAGGCTTTCGCGCCGGGACTTTGCACCCACCCGGAGTTGTGGACTCCCGGCCGCGGCTCCCGCTGCTTGCCCAGCTTCGGGTTGGCATCCCAGCACGAATCAAACAGCACAAACAGCGGCTTGATGTGGTGTCTGGCGGCGATCTCCAGAAAAATCGCGATGCGCTCCTTGAATCCCTGCGGATCCTGCTGCCACAGCAGGTCATGCAGAAAAACTCGCATGCTGTTCAGCCCCAGCGATTCGGCCCAGCCCAGTTCCTTGTCAATTTCCTTGGGGTCGAAACTGTCCGCCTGCCACATCTCCAGCTCGTTGATTGCCGTACCCGGGATGAAATTGCTGCCCACCAGCCACGGCTGCTTCGCATACCACGCATTGGCAGCGCTATCCGTCCAGCGCGAATCAGCCCGCGGCGAATCCAGAGGGCGCGCCGGCGCCACCTGCAAAAGCGAATTGAACAGGAGTGCCAGCAGCAGTGAAGCGCCGGCGCGGAAATAACTTCTCATTTCGCCGGAGCGGCTGAAGGCCTGGACCGCACGCAAAAAGCCAATCCGCATAAGACCAGCAGCGCTCCCCACCAGACATTGGCGTGCAGGTCGTAAAGCACAACTTTGAACGCCGGTGGATGCGACAGTTCATACAATCCTGCGGCCAGAATCAGCGCCCCATTCACCAGCAGCGATATGCCGATAAAAAACCAGATCGAAATTGAGCCATCCGTTTTCATATGCTCACCAGAAAGCCAGGTTGAAGATCACGAACACGACGGACACTGCCACCGCCCAGAAAGCTGGCCGGTGAAAAAGTGAAACCTGCTCCTCGGAGGGAATATCGGTAACGCCCATCACCAGGCCGTTCAGCTCGCTCACCGGTTTTGGCGTGGTCATCAAGCTCACGCCCACCGTGACGATCACGCAAACCAACCAGGACCACAGCCCGCGATACATATTTTCAGCCATGTCCTTGGCATGGCTCGAAAGCGCCACGTACCTTAGCGCCGACGGATCGAGCTTCACCCACGCCCACATCGATATGGACGAAACTGTCCCGGCCAGCAGCCCCCAGAAACCGCCAGCCGCAGTGGCGCGCTTCCACAGCATGCCCAGAATGACCGTGCCAAACAGCGGCGCGATAAAAAAACTGAACAGCGCTTGCACGTAATCCATGATGCTCAAAAACTGCATCACCAGGTACGCTGTTCCTATGCTGATCAATACGCCCACCACGGTCGACCAGCGCCCCATGCTCACGTAATGTTTGTCGCTGGCGTTTTTCTTGATCAGCGCGCCGTAGATGTCGTAGGTCCACACGGTGGAAAACGCGCTGACGTTTCCTGCCATGCCGGACATGAATCCCGCGATCAGCGCGGTAATCCCCAACCCGAGCAAGCCCGGCCCGCAATAGCGCGCCAGCATCAGCGGCAAGACTTCGTTGTAGCTGTGCCCGCCGGTGGCCACCGCAGCCGCTTCGCCGGTCAGCTTGACGGGCAACACCGCCAGCGCCAGCAGCCCCGGCAAAATCACGATGAAGGGCACAAACATCTTGAAAGCCGCGCCGATAATCGGCGCCATCTTCGCCGAACGCAGGTCCTTGGCGGCCAGCACTCTCTGCACCACCAGAAAATCCGTGGTCCAGTATCCGAACGAAACCACAAACCCCAATCCAAAAACAATTCCCGTCCAGTGAATCCCCATCGGGTTGTCGCTGAATGAGCCCAGCGTCGACCACAAATGCGTGTACTCCGCGGAAGCGTTGGCGGTGACCTGCGCCTGTAGCTGCCTCCACCCGCCGGCTTCCACCAACCCAAGAATCGGAATCAGCAACGCGCCAGCCCAGATCAAAATGAACTGCAGCACCTCGTTAAAAATAGCCGAGCGCAAGCCGCCCAGCGTCACATAAATCGCTACCGTCAGCGACGACACCCAGATGCTGAAATTGATGTCCCAGCCCAGCACCACTTTCATCACCAGCGCCATGGAATACATGTTGATGCCGCTCATCAACACGGTCATCAGCGCAAAGGAAATTGCCGAAAGCGCGCGCGATGCTTCGCCGAAACGCAATTTCAGGTAGCCGGGAACCGAATGCGTTTTGGAAATGTAATAGAACGGCATCATCACGATGCCCAGAAACAACATCGCCGGTATCGCGCCGATCCAGTACCAATGCGCCGCCAGGATTCCGTACTGGTAAGCGGCCGCCGCCCAGCCCATCAATTCCAGCGCGCCCAGGTTGGCGGAAAGAAAACTGAGTCCGGCGATCCATGCGGTCATCTCTCGCCCGGCCAGAAAAAAATCTTCGGCGGTGTTGGAGCGGCTTTTCAGGTAAAAACCGATGGCCAGCACCAGCACAAAATAAAAAACGACGATGACCAGGTCTATCGTCGAGAGATGTACAAGCCGCGGCGCCGAAACAAGGGCCAAAAAACCCGTCATCATTTTCTCCGTGCTTCAGATTCCTTTTGCCAGGCGATAGTACACGTCATTCCACTGCAGCTCTTTAACAAACTCGCGGACCTTCGTGCCGCCATCGATGCGCAGGCATTCTATACCGGGTATGTCCATAAAATCCCTGGAGATCCATCGTTTGCCCGCGGCGGCGGTGTAGTTCCGTTTATGTCGCCATTTCAACGACCATCGTTTCGCAATGGGGCGCCCCTCGCCGGCTCTTCCACCTGCAAGATTCGATCCCCTGGCACGTCCTGCAAAGTTTGTACAATGCCGCTGGGCCAGCGAATTTCGATCGTTTTTGCTTTTGCGTCGCGCCCCAGCCCGAAGTGTACTCGCCTGTCGCTGGACGACAGATAGCTTCCCGCGGTGCTAACCATCGCGTATTGCGATCCGTCCGTGGTGGTCAGCGTGATCTCCGCGCCAATACCATCGCGGTTGCTCCTATGCCCCGTAAGCTGCAAGGTGATCCAGTGATTTTGGTTTTGCGTTTCGTTGCGCAGCACAAACACGTGCCCGTCGTTGGTGGTCACTACCGCATCCACCCGCCCATCGTTGTCCAGGTCGCCGGTTGCCAGTCCGCGGGCCACCCATTTCTGCGCGAACACCGCGCCGGAAGACGCCGACACATCCACGAATTTTTTCCCGCCCTCATTGCGCGCCAGGATCATTGACTCGCGATAGCGAAGCTGCGGCGCGGTCAGCTCAATGGTGTCCAGGTCGTGCCCCTGCGCGATCAACAAGTCCTTCCAGCCATCGTTATCGAAATCCAGAAACCGTATTCCCCATCCGGAATGCAGCGCCGTCATCGTCCCAATCCCGGTCGCCCCGCTTGCATACGTAAACGATTCATCCTGATTATTTCTGTAAATCGAATATCGCTGATTGGCCAGATCGGTGATCACCACGTCCGGCCAGCCATCATTATCGTAATCGGCGAAATCCACTCCCATTCCCGCGAAAGTCTTGCCGTTGTCATCCAGCGCCACCTCCGAAATCAAGCCGACTTCGCTGAACTTCCCGTTGCCATCGTTGTGATAAAGAAATTCAGGAATGGAATCGTTGGCGATTACGATGTCGGGACGCCCGTCGCGATCATAGTTCGCAATCGCAATACCCAATCCCTTGGCTGGCTTGGCTAAACCTGTCTTCTGCGCCACTTCGGAAAAATGCCCGTTGCCATCGTTGTGGTAAACCAGCGGCGCGATCGGCGGAAAAATATCCGGGTGGCAATACGAGCGGTAGCCTTCCTTATGTTCGCCGCACCAGTAATCAATCCAATCCCAGGTCACGTAACGAAGCACGATCAAGTCCAGCAATCCGTCCCCGTCGTAATCCACCCACGCCGCGCTGGTCGACCACCCCGATCCCGCCACGCCGCTCGCCGCCGTCACGTCCGTGAACGTTCCGTTTCCATTATTGTGATACAGCGTATTTTTTCCATACGAAGTTACAAATAAATCTTCAAACCCGTCGTTGTCGTAGTCGCCCACCGCCACGCCCATCCCATAGCCGAATCCCTGCAGCCCCGCTTTTTCCGTCACATCCTCAAACGTGCCGTCCGCTTTTTGGTGAAACAGCCGGTTCCAGGTGCGCGGCCCGTCTTTCTGCGGAATCGTTCCTTTCGGCGTCGGATCGCTGAGCGGCGCTCCGTTCACCAGAAAAATATCCAGCCGGCCGTCGTTGTCATAATCAAACAGCGCCACGCCCGAGCCCATGGTCTCGATGAGATATTTTTTTGAAGTAGGCGAAGCCACATATTTAAAGCGAACCCCGCTCGCCTCCGTAATATCCACAAATTTTCCGGAGCTGGCAGCAGTCGAGGGCGGATTGACGACGCTCTGTTTCTGGGCCGGCGAGCTCGAAGGCAGAAGTACCGCAAATACCACCAGCAGCAAATAGCGACGGCATCCTGCCGCAGTTCCGGAGCGTGAAGAACACATAGAGGTCAGCTAACGATTGTCGCACAGACCGATTTGCCGTTGTCATTTCGCCCCTGCGTTGCCGGCATCAAAAAAATCGCCTCCCCGCCCGATTTGTGGCTTAATTGCTTCCCGTTGGCTCTTCACGGAGTTCGAATGCCATGCGTCCCGTAACCTCGCCGCACGTGGTCAATATCAGCGATTTGAGAACCGCGGCCAAGCGCCGCTTGCCCAAAGTCGTATTCGATTATCTCGATGGCGGTGCCGAAGGCGAAGTCACCCTGCGCGAAAATTGCCGCATCTTCGATGACGTCACGTTTCGCCCGCGCCACGCCGTCTCCCATGCCAGCTGCGATCTCAGCACCACCGTGCTCGGCCACAAAATTTCGCTTCCGTTCCTGCTCGCTCCCGTGGGCTACAGCCGCCTCATGCATCCCGGCGGAGAAGTCGCCGCCGCGCGCGCCGCGGGAAAAGCCGGCACCGGCTACATTCTCTCGACCATCTCGGGACACAAGCTCGAAAATGTAAAAGCCGGCTCGACCGGCCCGGTTTTTTATCAGCTCTACCTGATGGGCGGACGAGCCGCCGCTGAAGCTTCTATCGATCGCGCTCGCCGCGCCGGTTTTGCCGGCCTGGTCCTTACCATCGACACACCCGTCAGCGGAATTCGCGAACGCGATCCGCGCAACGGCATGAAGGAGCTGTTGAATCCGGGATTTTTTCAAAAACTTCCTTACGCCGAACAATTCCTCACGCACCCGGGCTGGCTGCTTTCTTTTTTGCGCGACGGCGGAGTTCCTCCGCTCGAAAACGTCGTCTTGCCCGGCAAAGGACCGATGCCGCTCACCGACATCGCCAATGCTCTCGCTGAATCCACCGCCACATGGAAAGACCTCACCTGGATCAGGGAAGTGTGGAACGGCCCGATTGTCGTGAAAGGTGTGCTCACCGGCGACGACGGCAGGCGCGCTGTCGATGAAGGCGCCGCCGCCATCGTCGTTTCCAATCACGGCGGCCGCCAGCTCGATTGTGTTTCCGCGTCGCTACGCGCGCTACCTGAAGTGGTCGCCGCGGTGAATGGCCGGATCGAAGTCCTGATGGACGGTGGTGTGCGCCGCGGTACCGACATCGTAAAAGCGCTATGCCTCGGCGCACGCGCCGTGCTCTGTGGCCGCGCCTACGCCTACGGCCTGGCCGCCGCCGGCGAACCAGGAGTCATCCGCGCCATCGAAATTTTGCGCGAAGACATAAATCGCACCCTCGTCCTGCTCGGTTGCCCCGGCATCGCCAACCTGGACGCTTCCTACGTCCGCATCCCCAAAGATTGGGCAGAAAACTAGCCTAAAAAATACTTGTCGTCGCATGCAGCGCAAAGTGCTTGCTAGTGAACAAATGTCAGGCCATGCGGTATGAATTGCGGGAATACATACGCGTACAGCATCACGATCACGCCAATAATCGCCGCCAGCGCCACTGAGTGCCAGAAAACATATCTAAATATTGATCCCTCGTTGCCCACTTGATTCGTCGCCGCCGTGGCAATGCAGATGGACTGCGCATCGATCATCTTGCCCATCACACCGCCGGCGCTGTTCGTCGCGCACATCAGGATCGGACTCAGATTCAGTTGCTGCGCAGTGATGCGCTGCAGTCCGCCAAACAACGCATTCGAAGCCGTATCGCTGCCCGTCAGCGCCACGCCCAGCCACCCGATATACGCGCCGAAAAACGGAAAGAACCATCCCGTCCGCGTGAACGCCAGCCCCAGAACCGCATCCATCCCCGAATACCGCGTCACGTAACCCAATCCAAGCATGCAAGTCATCGCAATGATTGCAAATCTTAGCCGATGCAGCGTGCGGCCAAATATTGTCACTATGTGTCCTGGCTTCAAGCCAAGAACAAGACCCGAGACAATCGCAGCCAGAAAGCAACCTGTGCCCGTCGCGGAAAGCCAATTCAAATCAAACTTGGCATTCTCCGCGGTCGGCTTATTGACCACCGGTGCTGCGCGATAAACCGCCTTGTGCAGGTAAGGCACTTCCCATCCGCCGGTTTTAAACGCGGGAGTGGTGGCTTTCCCCATCGCCGCCTTGATCGTAGGCAATCCCCATAGCAAAACAAAGAGAGATAACAGCGCGAATGGCATCCACGCGCGGAAAAGCACCCCCGGCGTGTGCACCAACGCAACATCTCCGCGTTTCAACTTCGCGGCATCCTCGCCGCGCTCCTCTTCAAACCTCCAGATATGCTTCGGCTGCCACACCCGCAAAAATAAAAGCGTCGCCACAATCGACGCGCTGCCCGCGGCGATATCCACCAGGTTGCTGTCCACGTGGTTCGACCAGAAATATTGCACTCCCGCGAACGACACGCCCACCACCAGGATTGCAGGCAAAACTTCGAAAGTTTCTGCCCACGTCACGAACGTGCGCACCAGCCAGAACGGCACAATGATCGCCGTAAATGGCAAAATTCTTCCCACCATCGCGCTCAAATCGGATTCCGGCAGAGCAGTCACCGCCGCGAGCGTATGCACCGGCGTCCCAATCGCGCCCCACGCCACCGGCGCGGTATTCGCGATCAGATTCAGTACTGCGGCCTGAAACGGTTTGAATCCCAATCCAATCATGAACGCGCCGGCAATCGCCACGGGCGCGCCAAAGCCCGCCGCCCCCTCCAAAAAAGCACCAAAAGAAAACGCCACCAACAAAACCTGCAACCGCCGGTCCGGCGTGATGGCCGCGATGGAGTGCTTCATGATTTCAAACTGCCCGGTGTCCACCGAAATGTCGTACAGAAAAACCGCCGCAATCACGATCCATACAATTTTCAGCAATCCAAACGCGCCGCCATAAAGAAAACTGGCCAACGCGAGCCGCGCGGGCATCCCGAAAACAAGAATGGCGCAAACAATAGCCGTCGCCGCGCCTGCCACCGCGCACAAATGCGCCTTCACCCTGAAACCCGCCAGCAGAATCAACAACACCAATATGGGCAACGCCGCGACAAGCGTGGAAAGCCACCAATGCCCGAGCGGATCGTAGACTTGAGTCCAGGTCACGGATTCCTCCAGCGGAGAGAGAGTTGCTGCGGAGCATTTCTGAAAAACGGCCGACACCGACTACCCATCGGTTCGACCGTCTGCGCCTGTCAATTAGTTCTTGCCCGGGAAATTGTCAAGCGGGAAATGTTCCACATCCGTAGGGACGAATCCTCAGCGGGGAACGACATTCATGTGCGCAGAATTGAAAAGGCCCGGAGCCTCGTTTCTCAGCATGAGTCTGTTAGATCGGACGTTTGTCGGGAGTGTCTAGGCACAACGACCAAGAGTCAGACGAAAGAGTGCTCAAAGTTGGGAATGGAACCAGATGTTCGAGTCAAATAACAAGTCGAAACGAACTTGTCATTTCTTAGGGGATACCGAAGGAACGATCGCCTGATAAGCGGCCTGTTGGCTTGCTGCATCCCCAAAAAAATCATAGTTGCCGATACCCCTCGCCGAAACATGGAAACCGCCAAACTTCTTCTTCAGGTCATTGATTGAGCCCGCAGGGAAGGTGACGTGATCGCACCGGCCGGTTGGGTCGTTTGTTCCGGTACAATCAAAACGAACTGAACCATCAGGCGAGACTACCAAATTTCCAGTGCAATAATATATTGCGTCTCCCGGTCCTAGCATGTTTATGTGGCGATGTTGGAAAGTGAAACTCTTTACGGACTGTTGCGACGAATTTTGGGTAGTATCTGGAGGAGATGGAGATACATTCGCGGATGACGTCTCCAGCTTAAAACGGTGCAGAGTGTCAATTTCTAGCTCGGGTGAACAATTAGCGTCAACTTTTCCGTCAGGAGTTTGCCAAAGGATACAGGCGATCCGCGCAGCACCTTGGAATTGATCGACTAGGAACTTCCAAGTTCCCCAAGTGTCACAACTAGCCCCACTGAACATTTGGAGTTCAATCTTCAGGCCTTGGTAGTTAACCATCTGAACGTCTTCTGCTCTGACGGGAATACATTGGATGACATTTTTCAACTTGGGATCCGAGATATAGCGGGACGTGTCGACTCCCGGAAGAGTCGAGGCATCGAGAACATCCTTGCGTCCTGCCTTTGCAGCGTAGACAAATTTCCGCGACAGTTCTTCGGCAGCGGTAAGTTGAGTGGTGAACCAATCCGTTGGAGGCTTTATATCCTGCAATAGAAAGTGGCCCTGAGATGTTCCGAAGACCAGTACATAGGCCTTTTCTTCGAATGGCTTGAAAAGCGCGCGAACTCTTACCTCGAAGAGTCGATTCGGTCGCTGAATAATTGCTTCTTCATAGTGGGCGCGGTACGTAAATGGTTTGCAGATCTTGTCAAGCTTTTCTGGGTTATTGGCTATATCACTTGTGAGCGATGCGCTCACCGAACTGGGGTTGCCCTGATCCAAAGCGGAATAAATAGTCTGTAGGACCTTGGGAATTTGCTTCTTGGCTTCTTCCAGAACCGGTAATAATTCGCGTAGCGCCGAAATGGTTTGCGGGCCTGCGTGGGCTTTCTCTAATTGATCCAAGAACGTTGGCTTGGGGCTAAAGTCGATTCCGCGAATCTGAATTTCGTGGGCAATTGTGGCGTCTGGAGCGCCAATGTTCACCAGGTTACGTACTTGCTCGAGTGTTAAGCGGCCCTGCGCTTGGCCATAGAGCAAGGTCGGCGCGAGCAGAATCAGAGAAAGGATCGTCATAATTAAAACGAGGCTGTGGCCTCGCGGGGCGGAGATAGTAGCCGCTCGAGGATATGGGTCTTTGACAGTTCTCAACATTCGATTCGCGGCCTGTCCTAGTTCTTGCCCAAAATTCTCATAGTCTCTTGCACTTTGGCCTTGAGTCGGGTAGCACTCACATTACCCGGATCTAGCCGCAAAACAGCCTCGCAATTGTCAATTGCACCGCGGTAGTCGCCTTGCTGAAATTTGTTTTCCGCTAATGTTAACCACTGACCTATCTGGGGTGCCGTTGACGGTCGAGAAGCAGGAGGAGGTGGTGGCATAGGGGAAGGATTCTTAAAGCGAGGGTCTGGTTCGGGCGATGGCGCGCCGTCAGTTTTTAATTCGTCCTTCGCAGGTGTCGCAATAAAGGTAGCGTCCAAGAGACTGCGAAAAACAGCATCAGACGTTGTTGCCTGACGCTGTTCCTCAGTTGCGTGCACTTGCGCGGTTTGGTCCATAAGGAAGCTACGCGACCCTGTCTGTTGGTAGACCAGCGGTTGCGCGGAAATCGCGTAGCTCAGGATATTGCCCTGAGCGGCGGCTGGCCCAGGCGTATATGTGTATCTGTATCCGTGGACTCCTTCTCGAAATTCCCCGACACGAGGCGTTAACACGTCCGCCAAGTCCTGAAAGCTGTGAGGGAATGTTCCGCCGCTTCTGTATGACCCAAGATTGGTCTGCAAAAATTCCAGGAGATTGACGGCCTGCCCTTCGTACGCCGCCAAAAGGCCCGGCTCAGCCGAGGCCGCTGCCGTTGGAGTAGGAGTGGTATATGGAACCCGGATGCGCGTCGGCAACGACCAGGAATCCACCTTGATTCGGCCGCTCATGATCGAAGCGATCAACAAGTTTCCCTCGGACGAAAAGCCCACGGTGCCATAACCGGGCAGGTCTATAGTCCGCAGGAGTCGGCCACTGTCAACGTCCACGAATAGATACGCCCTGTGCAGCTGTCCAGATTCAACGTATGTTCCGGGCGTTAGCAAAATTTTGCCGTCCGGGCTAAATCTCACTCCTCCAGACCCGAGATGAAAAGGGAGCGCGTGGATCACGCTTCGAGATGAAATCTGCCATAAGCGAATCACGCCGAAATAATCAACCGAAGCAAGTAGGCGGCCGTCGGGTGAGAAAGCGACCGACCCTATTGCACTTGAAGGATTACCCCTCCAAGCTTCCTGTACCTCAGCACACGGCTTGGCGTTTCCTGCACCTAGCGTGCCTTGCTGTTCTCCGTCCTTGGCGTTCCACAGGGTTATGTTTCCATTGGCGTCGCCAGCGGCCACGGTTCTTTCGTCTGGGGAGAAAGTAGCGCTAAGGATGTAGCAGGCTCCGTTTTGAGTTCTTGGGCCGGTCGGATCGACGAGTATATGGACAACTTTTCCTGTGACAGAATCCAGTAGGTAGAGTGTGCCGCTGCGTCCTACGGCAATCAATGTGCCGCGCGGGGAATAGCGCATCAAACGTATTCCATACTGGGAAATCTGTAGGCTTGGATTCTCCAACGTGATGTTCTGCTTTGTGCGCAGACTGTAAATGCTACTGCCGTAAGCTAGGTTTTCCCCGTCAGGCGAAAGCATTCCACCGTCGTTCAGTCCCTGCGTCACAACAACTCCGCTCGGCATTTCCCAAACGGTTCCCCCCGACATGATTCTGACGCCGTGACCGGTGAGCTCCCCACCAAACGAAGGCAAGTTACCCGAAGTGGCCTGATCGAGGATGTTTCCAATTTTCTCTGGAGGCAGTAAAGTGCGAGGCAAAAAACGCCAAGCGGCAAACTCTGCAGCGGCAAGAAAGGCCGGAATTCCCACACCCAGAATTAATTTGCGCCAGTTAACAGGCTTCCGCACGCGAGGACGGACAGGGCGTGTTGTGGTGAACGCTGGCGGGGCAGCGTTCATTTGTTGGAGAGGAATGAGCACTGCACCACAACGCCCACAGAACGACCTTCCCGGATTTACGGCCACTCCGCACTTTGGACAATTCAACGTTGGTGCGATTTCTGCATGCGCCGGAGCCGGGATTTGTCGTAGGGGTACCGATACGGTAGCGGGTTGTATCGGGGCAGAGGCATCGAGCACGGTGCCACAAATTTTGCAGAACCTCCTGCCCTCAATAACATCCGTATGGCATTTCGGACATTGCATGCTTGCCCCTCAAACAAAAATGTTTACAACGCGACTCCGGCCTGACGAAAATCTACTAGCCGTTCACCGAAACATCTTCGCAAGTTGGTTTATGGTTACGAGCCCGCCGGCCGTAATTGAGCAGAAACCGAGCCCTAACAGCCACAGGCCCAACCCGGCTATGGACTCTCGTCGTCCTTGCGCGCGAAATGCTACGCGACCCTTACTTCCCGCGCCGCGCCGCCCAGGAACTGGGCGTCAAGCTGACTCCACCAGTCCAATACCAGCGCGCCTGGTAAATCACATCGTGCTCGACATCGTTAAAAACGCCGCGGCAGGCACGGTAATTTTCACCGTGCGCGTCCAGCCTCGCGCGCGCAACGATGAGATCGCCGGTGAAATGGCAGGAGCCATCAAAATTCGCCTTCGAGCCCCCGCCCTGGAAGACCGCGCCAACGAAGCCCTGATCGAATTCCTCGCCCACCTTTTGAAAACTCCCAAAGCCGCTGTTAGACTCTTGAGCGGCGAGCGAAGCCGCATAAAGCGCATCGAAATCCGCGGCGTCACCAAACAGCGGATCGAACAACTGCTAGCACAAGACGCCTGAAAAAAAAGCATCGCCCGAAATCGTCGTCATCGCAAGCGTGCCGGAATCGCGGCACGATCAGGATCAGGATCGGGATAACCACAATGACCATCGACATCCAGGCAATGCAATCAGACTTGCGCGCCGCCCGCTTCGACGGCTGGCTCTTCTACGATTTTCGCGGCCGCGACCCCATCGCCCAGAACATCCTCAAATTACCCCCGGGCATGCGCACCCGTCGCTGGTTTTATTTCGTTCCCGCCAAAGGAACTCCAAAAAAATTAGTCCACAAGATCGAAACTAACTCACTCGCGTCTCTCCCCGGCGATACGCTCTACTACGCCGGCCTCGACGAATTGGAAAAATCTCTCCGCAAAATTTTAACCCACGCCAAAATCGTCGCCATGCAATATTCGCCAAAAAACGCCATTCCCTACGTTTCCATGGTCGACGCCGGCAGCATCGAAATGGTGCGCGCCGCCGGCCCCAAAGTGGTCAGCTCCGCCGACCTCGTCCAGAAGTACGAAGCCTGCTGGACCGACGCCCAGCTCCACTCCCACGAAGCCGCCGGCAAAGCCGTCGACCGCATCGTCCACCGGGCCTTCGAACACGCCGCCAAATCCGTCCGCGCCAAAACCACGCTCACCGAATACGATTTGCAGCAGTGGATTCTAAAAGAATTGGCCGCCGCAGGCCTGCAAGCCGAACACGCTCCGGACGTCGCAGTAAACGCCCACGCCAGCGATCCTCACTACGGCCCCACGCGCGAAACCGCCTCGCCCATTCGCGAAGGCGACCAGCTGCTCCTTGACGTCTTCGCCAAACAAAACGCCCCCGGCAGCGTCTATTACGATATCACCTGGGTCGGTTATCTCGGCGCCAAAGTCCCCGAAAAATACGCCAAAATTTTCCGCATCGTCAAAGACGCGCGCGATAAAGCGGTCGACCTGATCCTCACCAGCATCGCCGCCGGAAAACCGCTCCAAGGCTGGCAAGTTGACAACGCCGCCCGCGCCGTCATCAAAAAAGCCGGCTACGCGAAATATTTTTATCACCGCACCGGCCACAATATCGGCGAGGCGATTCACGGCAACGGCGTCAATATGGACGGCCTCGAGAGTCACGACGTCCGCCGCCTTATCCCGCGCACCTGCAATTCCGTCGAGCCGGGCATTTACCTCCCCGAATTCGGCATTCGCAGCGAAGTAAATGTCTATATCGGCGAAAAAGAAGCCCGCGTCACCGGCGCAGTGCAAAACGAAATTCTGGCGCTATTGGCCTAGCCAGCAAACGAAAATAATTCCGAAAGACGCCGCCATTCGATCGGCTCGGCCTTGCACAAGAATTTGGCAAACGAAAATCGCATCACGAAAATTTCATGCCGGAAGAAAACACAGTAACCACTCCCGCCTCACCACCCGCGCCGCCAGAGCACGCCGCCCAGGCTACGCCGCCGCCGCGCACGCACTCCGAAGCCAAACGCGCCACCCTCGCCCTCGTCGCCGCCGTAGCCGCCTGGCTCGTCCCCGGCCTCGGCCACGCCCTGCTCAAAATGTGGGGCCGCGCTCTCGCCATTTTTTTCTCCGTAGGACTCCTCGCCCTCCTCGGCTCCGGCATGCGTGGCAACATTTTTCCGCCCAATGGTGACGACGCCTTCTCCAAGCTCGGCTACGTAGCCGACATGGGCGCGGGCAGCTTCTACTTCCTCGCCCGCGCCCTCCAAGCCGACGGCCCCGATGTCTCCCGCGCCACCGGTGACTACGGCACCCGCCTGCTCGCCACCGCAGGAGTCCTCAATCTCCTCGCCGCCCTGCACGCCTACGAAATCATCCGCGGCCGCAAAGCATGAGCATGCCCCCCGCGCTCCACCACACAAGCGAAGCCACGCCGCTCGTCCTCAATCTCCTCGTGGTCCCGCCCGCCAGCGAAGCGAAGCGAGCCCGCCCGCAATGACTACAGCTCCCCATTTCAACCTCAGCCACCTCCAGGCCATGACCATCTTCGCCCTGGTTGCCGCCGTAGCCTTCGGCTTCCTCAGTCGCCGCACCGCCTATCAACGGGCCCGCTACATCGCCTGGACCTTCTTCCTCTTCCTCGCCGTCGCCATCATCCTCGGCTGGCTCATGTATCCCGCTTCAAGGTGAAGCAGCAACCGCATGCTCGATTTCACTCATTTCTTGATCTTGACGACACTCTGCCATCCAGCCAGGCCCGCACACGCACTCACAACTCCACCTCGCACTTCCTCACCCGCCCCCAATCTTGTTAATATACCTCCAGCAGAAAAAAGTGCCGGAGTGGCGGAATGGCAGACGCAGAGGACTCAAAATCCTCCGGTCGCAAGGCCGTGTAGGTTCGACTCCTATCTCCGGCACCATATTTTCCGATCCCGCTATTCACCAAAATACCCCTAAACACTTTCATTGAATCGGTTTAATATGACTCTGCCCTGAATCATCTCGACTGCGCTCGCGCCCGAAAATTAGCATTACCTGGAGGACTCGCAATGTCCCGTTTCCGTCGTTACTGCCTGCTCGTTGCCATCACGGCCACACTCGTCGCTCCCGCCCGCGTAGCGGCCGACTCCAGGCACCCCGCAGCAAAAACCACCGCCGCCAAAATTTTTCTCCACGAAGACTGGCAGGTCCAATCCTCCTGCGACGACAAAAGCCCCGCCGAAAAAATCTCCGCTCCAGGATTCGACGCCACCAAATGGCACCGCTCCGACATCCCCGCCACCGTAGTCGGCGTCCTGGTCACCGACAAATCTCTTCCCGATCCCAATTACGGCACCAACCTCAAAAATTTCCCAGGCATGTTTTTCTCTGAAAAAATATTTTTCGCCAACGTCGATATGCCCGAAGGCAGTCCCTTTGCGTGCTCCTGGTGGTTTCGCACCGAATTCACCGCGCCTTCCGCTGCCGCCGCAGCAAAAACCGATTGGCTCCATTTCAACGGCATCAATTACCGCGCCAACATCTGGCTCAACGGCCAGAAAATCGCCGACGCCAAAGACGTGGCCGGCACCTACCGCACTTTCGAATTCAACGTTTCAAAATATCTGAAACACGGAGCGCCCAACGCCCTCGCCGTCGAAATCTTCGCCCCCGGCAAAGACGATCTCGGCATCACCTGGGTCGATTGGAATCCCACCCCGCCCGACAAAGACATGGGCATCTGGAAAGAAGTTTTCCTCACCGAAAGCGCCGACGTCTCCGTCCGCAATCCCTTCGTCTCCTCCAAACTCACCAACAACTACCAATCCGCCGCCCTCACCCTCAGCGCCGACGTACAAAACACCGCCAGCCATCCAGTCCGTGGAATCCTCCGAGCCGAAATCGACAAAATCAAAATCACCCAAAACGTCCAGCTAGCCCCCGGCGAAACCAAAACCATAAAATTCGCTCCAGAAAAATTCGCCGCCCTGAAACTCGCGCATCCCAAACTCTGGTGGCCCTACACCATGGGCGAACCTTATCTCTACAACGCCAAAATTTCTTTCTCCGTCGCCAACCATGTCAGTGACTCCGCCTCCACCTCCTTCGGCATCCGCGAAGTCACTTCCGAACTAACCGACAAAAATTTCCGCCTCTTCAAAATTAACGGCCGCAACATCCTCATCCGTGGAGCCGCCTGGGCCCCCGATCTCCTATTGCGCTGGGTCCCCGGCAAACTCGACGCCGATCTCGCCTACGTCCGTGACATGGGCATGAACACCATCCGCCTCGAAGGACGCCTCGACCGCGAACAGTTCTACGAAAAAACCGATCGCCTCGGCATTCTCGTCATGCCGGGATGGACCTGCTGCGACGCCTGGGAACGCTGGAAAGATTGGCACGGCGATCAGAAAGAAATCGCTGCCGCCTCGCTCAAAAGCCAGATCCACATTTTGCGCCAGCATCCCAGCGTCTTCGTCTGGCTCAACGGCAGCGACGGCCCCCCGCCCGTCGAAATCGAATCCATGTATCTCGGCATCCTCAAGGACCTCGACTGGCCCAACCCGTCCGTCTCCTCCGCCAGCGAAACGGCCACCACCGTCACCGGCCAGTCCGGCGTAAAAATGACCGGCCCCTACGAATACGTCCCGCCCGTCTACTGGCTCACCGACAAAATCGCCGGCGGCGCTCACGGCTACAACACTGAAACCAGTCCCGGCCCCGCCATCCCCACGCGCGAATCCCTCGAGCGCTTCATTCCCAAAGATCATCTCTGGCCCATCGACGATGTCTGGAATTTCCACGCAGGCAAGGAGCGTTTCACCACCATCAACGTCTTCGCCGACGGCCTCAATCGCCGCTACGGCACCGCCACTTCGCTCGACGACTTCGAGCGCAAATCCCAGGCCGTCACCTACGACGGCCAGCGCGCCATGTTCGAGGCCTACGCCAGAAATAAATACACCAGCACTGGCGTCATCCAGTGGATGCTCGACAACGCTTGGCCCTCGCTAATCTGGCATCTCTACGATTATTATCTCGTCCCGGCAGGCGGCTACTTCGGCACCAAAAAAGCCTGCGAACCCGTCCACGTCCAATATTCCTACGACAATAATTCCGTCGCCGTCATCAACAGCACCTACGACGCCATCAAGTCCGTAAAAGTCAGCGCCAAAATCTACAACCTCGACGCCACAGAGAAGGGAACCAAAGAGCAAACGCTCGACCTCGCCCCCGACAGCGCCGCCACCGCCTTCGAACTCCCCGCGTCCGACGGCCTCAGCAAAACTTATTTCCTCCGCCTCCAGCTCCACGACTCGTCAGCAAAACTCCTCAGCGACAATTTTTATTGGCTCTCCACCAAGCCCGACGTCCTCGACTGGAAAAATCAACAAGACACCGTCTACACCCCCCAATCCGAATTCGGCGACCTCACGGGACTCGCCACGCTCCCCGAAGTCCAACTCGACGCCACCGCCACCACAAAACACGAGGCAGCCAATCACACCACTCACGTCACCGTAAAAAACCTGGGCAACAACGTCGCCTTTATGGTCCACATCCGCGCCGCCCGCGCCAAAGACAACTCCGACATCACCCCCATCCTCTGGCAAGACAACTATTTCTCCCTCCTCCCCGGCGAACAACGCGAAGTCTCCGCCACCTACTCCACCTCCGCCCTATCCGGCGACACCCCCGTCCTCGAAATCTCCGGCTTCAACATCCCCAAACAAACCATAGAAGCCACCACCAGCTCCGGCGGCAACAACTAGCCGCGAAACGCGATTGCTCTAGTCGATCGATTTGCGGGTAATGCCTCTGCGTAAGCAGTTTCTTGATAGGTTGATTCTGAATGAAAGTTTCTGGATGCTCACACGTCGGTTTCGCGTGTGGGGATTTTGTGAAAATTTCGAAGCGCACAATATTTAGGAGCGAACTACCGCAACATTATCAAAAATCGCGACACTCACCGATCCAATCCGACTCGCCGTAACAATCCCTGAAACCGCGCCTCATTTCTCAACGGGTCAAATGCTGGATCAACCCTCAACGCCGTCATGGCATTCGAACGCTGCGCATACGCTTCTTCCAGCCATCCCAGCGTCACATCCTTGTCCCCGACTCCAAGATTCCCCCAAACCATCGTGGCGGAATTGACCTTTTGCGTCTTCGCCATCTGCTCCAATTTCTCTAACGCGGCGCGCGCTTTGTCCGGTCGCCCCGCTCTCCCATATACATAAGCTTGCGTCGCGCGGATCCACCCGGCGTCGCCGAAATCGCCCGAATCGCGCCTCCACACCTCCAGGTCCGCTAACGCATCTTCAAATTTGCCAAGCTCCACGTAAGCATAAATCACTACGTGTACGCGCGGGAATTTCGAATTCATTTCCTGCACCACGCGAAATTCTTCAATGGCCCGGTCGTATTGTCGCGCATAATAAAAAATCGCCGCCCGATCCGTGGCAATGGCCAGCGAAAGCGGATCTAGCCGCCGCGCCAGTTCGCTTTCGCGTAGCGCCTCATCAAAACGCCCCAGCCACTTCAACAACTCTGCAAACCAGTGATGAGCCGTAGCATAATTCGGGTTCAGTTCTATCCCACGCCGGTATTCCTTTTCGGACCCAATCCAATCCCAATCATAATTCGCCAGAATCAAGGCCAGCGCTACATGCGCCTCCGGCAAGTTCGGGTCAATTTGCAAAGCGCGTTGCGCCGCGTCGAGCCTTGGGCATGTATTCGGATGCCGGAGCAGCGCTGTAAGCCGTCAAAAGCGTGTAGCTATTGGCCAGCCCGGCGTAAGCCGGTGCGTAGTTCGGATCTTTGTCAATGGATTGCTTAAAATATTGAATGGCCTGCTGAAACGCCGGCACCGTTCGCTGGTTCCAGAAAAATAGACCCTTCAGATATGCGTCGTACCCCTGGTATGCCTGCGGCGTCAGTGCGGGCTTGCTTGCTGTGACACCTGTCTTGACCGTTCCCAGCGACGTTTGTATTTCGTTCGCGATTTCCTCAGTGATCTCCGCCTGCACTTCCATTAAGTTCTTCGTTTCGCGATTGTACTCGCGAGACCATATTCGGCTCTGCGAAGACACTTCAATCAGTTGCGCATTAATTCGAACGTTCTCGCCGTCGCGCCTTACGCTGCCTTCCAGAATGTGTTGCACTCCCAGTTCGCGTCCAATCTGATCCATCTTTTCCGAGGTGCGCTTGTAGTGCATCACCGAAGTGCGCGCAATAACCCCGAATTCCTTTGGATCAAGCCGCCCCAGTTGCGAGATCATCTCCTCCGTCAACCCATCGCTGAAATAATCCTGCGTCGCATCGCCGGTCAAATTTTCGAATGGCAGCACCGCTAACATCACCCGCGCAGGTTTCGCCGAAACTTGCTGGGCCTCCGGCGTCCGCGACCAGGGAGACTTGAGTAGTCCGAGTGCAGCGGCGATCATCGCTGCACCCACTACGATCGAAACTGCCCATCGCCGCTTCACCCCGGACCCGCTTGTTATCGCGGGAATGGATCGGTCTGTTATAGATTCTTCCGGGATTGACGCCGCACCCGTTGCCCTCTCCACCGCCGCATCCGCTATCGCTTCCACCGGCACGATCACCCGGTATCCCAACTTCGGCAGTGTCTCGATATAACAAGGCTTCGACGCCGAGTCCCCCAGGCTGGCCCTAAGTTCCTTGATCGCTGTATTCAGCCCATGTTCCGCGTCCACCAGTTGATTGCCCGGCCACACCCGCTCCTCCAGCTCTTCTCGGGTAACGCAATCCCCGGACCGCTCCAGCAATACGGCCAGCAACTGAAACGCCTGAGGTCGCAGTTTAAGCTTAGTTCCGTCGCGGAACAGCTCGCGCGTCCGCATCCTCAACAGAAACGGGCCGAATTGGTATTTGAGGGCTGGCATACTCACTCGAAAACTAGACGGTTGAATTCTGCGGCTTGGCTATACCCGTTGGCAATATAACTTGTCTAAAAACATAGCACTCCGCGGTCTTCACCCCGATTTCACCCTACGCTCACCACACCGCCATTGATCCCCATCAGCCCCTGTGCGAATGTCCTCCCAAGAAGGCTGTTCTCCCTTGGAAATCGCAACTTGTGAGTATCGGGTCCTCCGCTAAGCGGCGTCTAGGCATCCGAATGGAGCGAAAAATGGCCATACGAACGTATTTGCGGAATAGTCGAAAATCGGTTTTCGTTGCCACTTTGTTGGGTGTCACTGCAGTCGCTTCCATTGCCATGTTTCACAATCTATTTCATTTTCTCGATCCCACCGGAATTATCACTACTTATAACGCGAATGGCGGCCCGATTGATGAGAGCAGCAACAATCCCTTCTTCCAGAGTATCGGAACCAACGGCCGCTCCTGTGGCACCTGCCACCTGGGTAGCGACGCCATGGGGCTCAGCGTTCGCAGCATCCAGAACAAGTTCTTTCGCACTCACGGCCACGACTCGCTTTTTGCTGCCGTTGACGGCGCCAATTGCCCCGACAACACTTCCCATGATCCCGCGGCCCACAGCCTTCTTTTGAAGAACGGATTAATTCGCGTCGGAGTGCAGGTTCCTGCCAACGCCCAGTTCAAAATTGAAGCTTACCGCGATCCTCATGGATGCGCACTGCAGACCGATCCCGCCACAGGCGTGCAAACCGCGTCCGTCTATCGTCGCCCTTTGCCGACCGCCAACCTGCGTTATCTCAGCGCCATTATGTTCGACGGTCGCGAAACACTTAGCACGCTGACTGACGCCGCCACCGTTCAGGCCAACATGTTCAACAATCTTCTGCATCAGTCGATTAGTGCTACGTTGACTCACGCAGAGGCTTCTCAGCCACCGACATTGGAACAACAAACCGCCATCGTAAATTTTGAGCTGGGCCTGACTTCCGCCCAATCCCTCAGCTTCCGCGCCGGCGAATTGGACGCCGCCGGAGCGCAAGGCGGACCCACAAATCTGGCCGCGCAAACCTACTACCCCGGCACCAACGATTCGCTGGGTGCCGACCCCAAGGGCCAAGCCTTCAACTCCACTGCCTTCACTCTCTACAACAGCTTCGACGGCACGCGCCGCGATGCCCGCCAGGATGTCGCCGCCGGCGAAAAACTCTTCAATACCCGTGCGCTCACTATCTCCAATGTTCGCGGCCTCAACGACAACGCCGCCCTCGCCAAGGCTCTCGGCACTACGGTACCCATCCCGCCGTTCCAGGGTTTCTGCACCACCTGTCATGACACTCCCAATGTTGGCAACCACTCCCTGCCTCTGGCTCTCGATATCGGCACAGGCCACGATCCCACTGTCGAATCCGATCCCTTGATCGCCAACGGCGTAACCCAATTAAGCTTCCCCGACCTGCCAATTTTCCGCATCACCGGCTGCCCCGATCCATTCGCCGACCCGCAACAGCCAACCATAACCCCTTATGTGATTTTCACCACCGATCCCGGCAAGGGCTTAATCAGCGGATTGTGTAGCGACGTAGGCCGCACCAAAGGCCCCATCCTCCGTGGCCTAGCCGCGCGCGCCCCGTACTTCCACAACGGTGCCGCCCGCGACCTCGTCGAACTCGTCGACTTTTACAACCAGCGCTTCCAGATGAACCTCACCAGGGAAGAAAAGGAAAACCTGATCGCCTTCCTAAACGCCCTATAGTTTTGTTTGATTCTTCCGGTGTTTCTGGGTGCCCCACACGCCGCCTTCGCGTGTGGGGATTTTGTGAAAATCGCTGCTCACCCACTAGCTAAGGCAACCACCAGCAGTGAATTGTTTCTTATAAATCGCGGACGAAGCGCAGCTCACGACCAGCCAGTCACTCATACACAAAAAGAACGCAACCCATCAGCCGCTCCGCCTCATCGAATACAATAGAGCAAGCGGCTGCAGCTTCGCCGGCCCCCAGGTTCAGCCCTTCGATGCACAAGCCCACGCGGCTTGAGAGGAAACTTTTCCGATGAAAATTTTCACAAACTTTTTAGGCGTCACCGCCCTGGCTCTAATCTTCACCGCCGGCGCTTCCGCCGACACTCTGGAACTGAAAGACGGCCGCGTCCTCCAGGGAAAATTCCTCGGAGGCACTCGCGTCGTCGTCCGCTTCGAAGTCGACGGCGACGTCCAGACCTTCCGTGTCAACGAAATTTCCGCTGTCTCCTTCGACCGCCACTCGCCCCGTGACGATCGTAGAGATGACGCCACTCCGCCGCCGAATGGACCGTCCGACGCTCCACCACCGCCAGACCAATCGCAGCCGGATGGCGCTTACTCAAATGACGCCCCGCCCCCCGATCAATCCCGCCCCGACGACAATCCGCCTTCCGGCCAGGTTCCCAGCTATGATCGCCTTCCACCGTCTGACCGCGACGCCGATAATCGTGATCGCGACCGCACGGCCGATCGCGACCGCGACGCCGACCGAGACCGCTCCCGCGACAACCGTCCGGCCCCCCAATGGACTTACGCCGCCCCCGGCACCACCATCACCATTCCAGCCGGCCAGCCCATGCTTATCCGTATGATCGACGAGATCGATTCCAAACATAACGACGTAGGCGATGTTTTCAAGGCCAGCCTGGAAACCGACCTGGTCGTCAACGATATTCTCGTAGCCCGCCGCGGCACCACTGTCTACGGCCGCCTCGCCTACGCCAAGGAAGCGGGCCATCTTTCCGGCAGCTCCGAACTTCAACTCGAGCTCACCCGCATCATCATCGACGGCAAGGAATTTCCCATCCTCACCGGCGATTACACTCTCAAAGGTAGGGGACGCGGCGAAGACACCGCCAAGAAAGTCGGCGGCGGAGCCGTTGCTGGCGCCATCATCGGCGCCATCGCCGGAGGCGGCACCGGTGCCGCAATCGGCGCGGGAGTAGGCGGCGCAGCAGGCGCCGGCGTCCAAATCTTAACCCGCGGCCACGAAGTCAAAGTCCCCAGCGAAACTCTCCTCGAGTTCCGCCTGGACCAAGCGGTGAACGTCACCCCCACCCAAAAATAATCACCAAGTTGCTCTACGCCACCGCGTGCCCCACACGCCGAATTTGCGTGCCTGCCCGCCATGGCGGATGGGGTTTTTGCAAATGATCGAAGGAAAATCCGATCCCTTCAAGACGCTCCCGAGATCCAAGTCGCCGAATCTCTAGCACGAAACTCCGTATCTTCGCTCTTTGGCAGGCCCACCCCCGCATCGAACCCCTGTTATCCAATTAGCGTCACTACCCCCAACTCCCATCTTGCCACTCTCACTGTTAGTAATTAAGATACCCCATCTACTGGAGAGATAACGTGCCCAAAGAAAAGCCCAGAGTTAACATCGGTGAAGTCATCAAAACCTTTCGCAGCCAGCGCGGACTGTCGCAAGGCGACATCGAGCGCCGCACCGGCCTGCTGCGCTGCTACCTCTCGCGCGTAGAGAACGGCCACACCGTTCCTTCGCTCGAAACGCTGGCGAAAATTGCCGAAGCCATGGACATCTCCCTGGCCGACTTTTTCCCCGGCACCGAGACCCCGCGCGACAAAGAAACCCAAAAAATGCTCGGCGAGCTGTCTCAGGACGAAATCCGTTTCCTCGCCGAAATCAAGCGCTACAGCACCACGCTCTCCGACGGAGACAAGCGCCTCGTCCTCGCCATGATCCGCAAAATGGCCAGCCTTTTGCCCCTAACGGTAGCGCGCAAACCAATAGCCCGCCGCCCCACCGCGTGAAATCGAGTAGTTTCTTTAGGAGGTGGGGGCTTCAGCCCCCGCGCTACGCTTCCCCAACCGAAAGGGGCTTCAGCCCCTGAAGCGCACTACCTCACGCATTATTTCGGTCCCGAATCAATCGAATCGCATCCGGAATCGCCGAGTCCCCATTCCCACTCGCACCCGCGCCGCCATCCTCGCCATCCAACTCGATCGATCCTTCCCCCGGCGCCAAAAATAAATTGGTCTCCACCTCATGCTGCTTGGTGTACAGGTCGTAATACCTTCCGCCCGCCGCATACAAAGACCCATGCGTACCGCGCTCGATAATCCGCCCCGCCTCCACCACCAATATCTGGTCCGCGCGCCGAATCGTCGAAAGCCGATGCGCGATCACAAATGTCGTCCGCCCGTGCATCAAATACCGCAGGCCCTCCTGAATCAGCGCCTCCGATTCAGAATCCAGGCTCGAAGTCGCCTCATCCAAAATCAAAATCCGCGGATCCGCCAGAATCGCCCGCGCAATCGACACCCTCTGCTTCTGCCCTCCGGAAAGTTTCACTCCGCGCTCGCCCACCACCGTGTCGTACTTTTTCTCAAACACTTCGGTAAATTCATCCACGCGCGCGATCCGGCACGCCGCCAAAATCTCCGCTTCCGAAGCCTCCGGCCTCGCAAACGCCACGTTCTCGCGAATCGTCCCATCAAACAGAAAAGTCTCCTGCAACACCACGCCCAACTGCGTGCGATACGATTCCAGCTTCACGGTAGAAAGATCCACGCCATCCACCAGAACGCGCCCCTTGGACGGCACATAAAACGCCGCAATTAATCCGATGATCGTGGATTTGCCCGCTCCCGACGGCCCCACCAGCGCCGTCACCGTCCCCGGCTCCGCTCTAAAATTAATGTCGGTCAGCACTTCCTTGCGCGTGTCATACGCAAAGTTCACCTCTTCCATCACCACTTGCCCGGTGATGCGCGGTAGCCGCACCACTCGCCCCGGCGCTTCATCCTCAATTTTTTCATCGAGAATTTCGCGCGTGCGCTCCAGCCCGGTAATCGCCTCAGTAATCTGCGTTCCAATCGCCACAATCTGAAACACCGGAGCCACCAGCAACCCCAAAAAAATCGTATAGGTCAGAAAAGTTCCCAGCGTCATCGTGCCAGCGAGGATACGATGCGCCCCCATGAACATCACCACCGCGCTCACCAGCCCCATCAACGCCGAAGCGGACAAACTCATGATCGAAGTCGCCGTCAGCGTCTTCAATACGTTGTCCAGCAGCCGCTGCACCCCGCCCGAAAAAATCTTCTCCTCGCGCGCCTCCGCGTGATAACCCTTCACCACCCGCACCCCGCCTAGCGATTCCGTCAACCTCCCGGTAACTTCCGCGGTAATTTTCGGCCTCGCCCGAAATATCGGCCGTATCGTCGCAAACGCCTTGTTCAGTCCCAGTCCAAAAACCAGCAGCACGCTGAACGCAATCACCGTCATCGTCACGCTGATGCGCAGCAAAACCACCAGCGCCAGCACCCCGGTCATCACCCCGCCCACAAACTCCACCAGCCCGGTGCCGATTAAATTCCGCACCCCTTCCACGTCGCTCATGATCCGCGACACCAGCGCCCCAGTCTTGTTCGCGTCGTAAAACGAAATCGACAGCCGACCGATATGCGCCTGCACCTGCTTGCGCAAATCCGCGATCATTTTCTGTGCCGATTTCGAAAGCAACTGCGTCAAGGTGAAGGAAGTCAGCCCCTGCACCACCGTCGCGCCCAGCACCGCCAGCACGATCGGCGTCAGCAGCGCGATGCGGTGCTTCCCAATCACATCGTCCACCAGATATTTCGTCGACGCCGGCAATATCAGCCCCGAAACGCGGTTCACTGCCATCAGCGCCAGTCCGAGCAGCAGGATTCCGCGCCGCGGCTTGATCAGCTCCCACACGTGCGGCAGATTTTTCCAGGCGTTCTTCTTTTTTTTAAGTTTGGGAATGGAGCCGGATTCTTTTTCTGTGGCCATCGATGAAGGGCGTTCCGCGCCCCTCGTTTTTAGATGTCCCGGCATGTGGCCCTGTTATATTGCCTGTTATATCGGAGGATCGGCAGGTTTTGCAGCACACAAAAAAAATCGATCACAAGAAGCGAAAAACGTTCAGTCCGCGCCCGTTCCCCCGCGGGAAGCCGCCGGCGCCGCAATCGGACTGTCCAGGCTCAACACGTTTGAAATAAATTCGCTCACCGTAATTCCCAGGTGCCCCCACAGCCGCTTCTTCAAACTCGTATAATCCTGGCTCCCGCTAAACAAATCCCCCACCAGTTGCCGCAGCACCGGACTCTTCCGCATCAACTGCACCATCCGCGTAGTCACCGCCGTCCCCAGCACCGACCCGCGATAAAACCGCTTCACGATCCGCGACGCAAATTCCAACTCCGCCGAAAACGAAGCCCGTATCCACACCGGATATTTCTCGGGGCATCCCTCCGCCAGCGCGCGCCCCAGTAATTCGCCTGAACGAATCGCATAAAACAACCCCTCGCCCGTCAGCGGATCGACCCACGCCGCCGCATCCCCGATCAGCGCCCAGTTTTTCCCCAGGACCGTCCGCTTCGAAAGCGTGTGCTCCTGCGGCGACGGCAGGACATGGCTGTAAAATTTCGCGTCCTGCGTCGGAATATTGTGCTTCTCCACAAAAGTATGCAGGTGCGAGCGCAGCTCCGAGCTGGTATGCGCCTCCATGCTTCCGCAAATCCCCACCGACAAATGATCGCAGCGCGGAAACGACCAGATGTATCCCTCAAAGTGCGGCAAAAACTTGATCGTGATGGCCTCAGCCGTCCGCGGCACAAAATACCCCTGCGTCATTTCCAGTTCGTCACGCTGCAGCGCCCGCGTCTCCGGCACCAGTTGATTTCTCGCTCCCGCCGCCAGCACCAGAAAATCCGTGTCGCGCCACTCGCCATCCACGCAAAATCGCGGCTTCGCCCCGGCCGTATCCACGCTGAACACGTGCGACCGCTGCACGTTGCATCCCGCAGCCCTCGCGCGGTCCAGCAGCATCCCGTTCAGCACCGTGCGCGAATAAATCACGATCGGATGCGTCATCTCCAGCGAAGCATGATGCTCATCGCTGCTGATCAGCTCAATCTCGCGAACCAATTTTTTCGGATAAGGATTGTCCAGCAGGAAAGGGAAGCACTCAATCGCTTTATTCGTAAGCCCGCCGCCGCAAGGCTTCTCCCACGCCAGATGCTCGTCAAAAATCGTAACCTTGTTCCCCGCGCGCGCCAACTGCTCGCCGCACATGGCCCCGGATGGTCCCCCGCCGACGATCGCTATCTCAGACATTGCCGCGCCTCACTGGCGTACCTGTAACTCTTATCAGCGTGCAAAAAACTTATTCTAACTTCGGCAGGTTTGGTCAGTGCAGAGCGACGGGGACAATCACCAGCCAAAAACCTCAGGCAGTATAGCACCTAAAATCCACCCCCGGCCCCACCCCAAATACCGCCACATGCCCCTTGATACAATCCCTCGCGGAGCCACGCGCAGTTCCGCCTGAGGAATTACCGTTCATCTGATCTTGGCAAACACACCGCCCGCCCACCCAAATCCTGTCTTCCCGAACCCGCGTTTTTTCAGCGGGTGAGGGATCTGCTTTTCTGCCGCATGATCTTGGCAATCACCACGAATACGCCTGAGATCGTGGCAGCCAAATTCAATCCCAATTCGCGTTTCACGGCTTCGGAGGACTATCGACAGGTTTTTCGGCTGCTTGCGGCGGACGATCCGACTTCTGCGTCTCAACGGAAACGCCGCTAAAATTCCCACCGCCATCGCGAGCTTGAACGCTCTTGGTCTGCTGCGAACCACCCGCAGCATACTGCACCACGTATTTCGTTTTGGCCTTAACCTGCAGACCATCGCTCGGGTTGCCCAGACTACGCTCCTCGAAATGCTGCTCCGCCTTCTCTCCGGTCGAATCCTTTTTTTGTACAGTCGTGAGCCGCCGGTTCAGTTGTAGCTTTCCGTCGCCGGCCGAGCCAGGAAGTTGCGTCGAATACGTATCCACAGTCGTATTTTTATCTCCCGCGGCGTTTTCCGTCTCCTCGCCCACGGTGCGGGACACTTCCGAAAGCTTGCCGTTCACGTCAGAGCGCGCAATACGCTCTTCGGTGCTGCGATTCTTGCCATCGTGCTTAATAGTTTGTTCTTTTACTTCGCCTACTTGCCAGCCGCCGTTTCCATCCGGAACCTGCGTAGTCTTCTTCACTTCCACCGAGTGGTCGGCATTACGCTTTTCGAGTTCGTCCGTCTGCCGCAACTTGCTAAAGCCGCCGTTGCCATCCGCCTGATACAGCGTGCTCTTCGTCTGCTGTGTATTTGGGCCGGATTTGGTGGTATCCGCGACCTCCCGTTGCACAACCTGCAAAGATCCGTTCACATCCGCGTTGGAAGTCGTGCGGGTTACCTGCTTATCGCCACTCGCCGTCGTTCGAGCGTCTTCTTCCGCTACCTGGGACAGTTGCCTTCGTCCATTGCCGTCCCACCGATAGGTGCGCACCACAGTCCGTGTCGTGGAATCATTAACGTGGATGGTTTCTGTCTCCGTATCGGAATCGGGCTGATAGTGTCCATCAGGCCCCAGCACTTCCACCCTCTGTTTATCCACGCTTCGGTTCCCGGACTTGCTGTGGCTCTCCAGCGTCCGCGACGGATTGGTATTTTCGGTTTTGGATTCCGAAGTAGTCGTCCAGGACTCATCGCCCTTACTGGACTGAGCATCCTGCGCCCGCGCCGCGGCAAATGGCCCGGCGCACAGCGCAATAACAAGCAGCCCCTTCACCAACAGCCCGACCCCAGCAGAAAAGAAATGATCTTCAGATTTTAGAAATGCCATGTGCTTTCTCCTGCAATCAGCCCCGATCCTTGCCTCGAATCCTTCAGAGTCTCCAGCGTAACCCAAAGACACGGGAGCCCGTCAATCAGGCATAGACCCGAGAATTGATGCTAACTTCCGAAGCTCATTGAGTCCCTCCACGCCTCCAATGCCCAAAGTGTTAAACTAGCTCTTCGCACCCCCCCCAGAGCGAACCCCTTGAACCAACCCGTCCTCTCCTTGAATGACGCCATCCTCCGCTTCAACCGCCCCATCGCGCCAAGCAACGGGTGGTCTTCACCAACGGCTGCTTCGACCTCCTCCACCCCGGCCATATCCAAATCCTCGAATCCTCCCGCGCCTTAAGCGACGCCTTGTTGGTGGGACTCAACCATCAGGAGTTATTAGAAAACCATAGTCGACAATGTGATGAGACTGAGTGTCGTCTGCAAATAGCCGACAGCGTCAAACCGGCTTGGAGGTATACCGATTCGTTGGGGAGTCCGTCCGGCTGTTCTGATCAAGTCTGCTGAACCTAGTGACCCGGTTCCAGAATTAGCTTCTGCACGCGCCAGTTCAATGTTTCCGCAACATAGAGCTCGTTTTCCTCTGGGCACGCGATCTCGTGAATCCACCCGAACTGCCCCAGTTGCTTGCCAGACTTGCCGAGTACTCCCAAAACTTTGCCATCAAGGCTGAGCTTGTATATACGGCCGGGGAATGCGTCCGAGCTGTATAGCACCTGATGGGGAGGCGGTGTAATGCAGATGGCCCAAGGGGACCCGGGCGTCCTCGATCCGGATGTCTGGGCCGTCTTGTTGCCGATCGCCGGGAAGGCGTTGGGATCAACTGGGACATCGATGATGATTTGGCGAAGAAATTTGCCGTTGTCATCGAACACCTGGATGCGATGATTGCCGCGATCCGCGACATAGATGTTTCCTTGCGCATCGACCGCGATGCTGTGAGGAGTATTGAACTGCCCGGGCTTGTTGCCCGGTTCCCCCCACGATTTTAGCCAGTTGCCATTTTTGTCGACCTTAGCGATACGCGAATTGACGTAGCCGTCACTGATGTAGGTATTTCCATCCGCATCCCACGCCACGTCTGTAACCTGTCTAAACATCCCGTTCTCGGGAGGCAGCGGTGGATCAGGTTCCTTCAATGGCCCGGTTCCATCATCCGACGCTTCCTGCTTTCGGCCGAACACCATTGCGACGCGCCCTTCCGGATTGAACTTGACCACCATGTCCGAACCCTTGTCCGTAACCCAGATGTTGTCCTCTGGGTCGACCTTCACCGTGTGCGCGTAGGACCACGCATACAAGTTGTGGCCGATCTCGCGCACAAACTTACCATCCGGCCCGAACTCGAGAAGTTGCGCAGCACTCGCTGCATATGCGGGCCCCGTCGTATTGCCACGGGAAAAAACAAAGAGGTGTCCCTTTGAATTGACAGCCACCCCAGCGACTTCACCAAGATACAAATCGGGTGGGAGTTTCAGTAAATCAGGAACTGAGTGATAGCGGATCTCAGGCACTTGAGTTTGCTGCGCGTGGAGGGAATCAGCCGCTGTCAGCAAAACGAAAAGCAAAATTGAACGTCTCATTGAAATCTCCGGTGCCCAGAAATTGGCAAGACGATGTAACCCAACGGCCTTTTGCCAGAACCTATCATGGAAGTCGCGTAATCGGAAACTTACCCAATACCGAAATGTCCCACCCTCGCGCCCCCAATCACCCTCCGTGTTAAACTACCCCTTTACTCCACGAGCGAACCCCTTGAACCAACGTATCCTTTCATTACCAGACGCCGTGCAACGCTTCGGCCGCCCCCACCGCGCCGCTCAACGCGTCGTCTTCACCAACGGCTGCTTCGACCTCCTCCACCCCGGCCACATCCAAACCCTCGAATCCTCCCGCGCCTTAGGTGACGCCCTAATTGTCGGCCTCAACAGCGACGCCAGCGTCCACCAACTAAAAGGCCCCGGCCGCCCCATCATCCCCGAATACGAACGCGCCGAACTCCTCGCCGCCCTCGAGTGCGTCGACGCCGTCGTCATCTTCAATGAACCCACTCCCCGCGAAATCATCGCCGCGCTCCTCCCCGACACCCTCGTCAAAGGAGGCGACTGGCCCGATGATCAAATCGTCGGTCGCGCCGAAGTAGAAGCCGCCGGTGGCCGCGTCGTCTCCATCCCCGTCGTCCCCACCTACTCCACCAGCGCCATTCTCGAGAAAATTCGCAATCTGCCGCCCGCGACTCCCGCGGCATCTTAATTTCTAAATGATCCTCCCCGCAGTTCGCGAACGTTTGGAAGCCATCCTCCTGCAG
>JBBRZT010000003.1:0-40456 GCA_038236395.1 Candidatus Acidiferrales bacterium | reverse complement strand
TAGGAGCGCGCACGCTCCGTCGTTTATTCCTGAAGCGTTGCCGGCGGTAACGGTGCCGTCGGGCTTGACCACACCCTTTAATTTGGCGAGGGCTTCAAGTGTGCTGTCCGGGCGGGGCTGCTCGTCCGCTGAAAAATTTAGTGGCGCGCCCTTTTTTTGAGGCACCGGGACAGCGACAATTTCCTGCGCCATGATTCCATTGTGCATCGCCGCCGCGGCGCGTTGCTGGCTGCGCAGCGCGAATGCGTCCTGATCGGCGCGAGAAACATTGTATTCTTGAGCCACGATTTCGGCGGTTTCCGGCATGGGGTCGACGCCGTATATCGCTTTCATCAGGGGATTCACGAAGCGCCAGCCCATGGTGGTGTCTTCCATTTTCATGGAGCGCGAAAACGCCGCATCAGGTTTTCCCACTACAAAAGGCGCGCGGGACATGCTTTCCACGCCGCCGGCAATCACCAGGTCGGCCTCGCCCGTCTTGATGGCGCGCGACGCTGCGGCGACCGCTTCCATGCTGGAGGCGCACAGGCGGTTGACCGTGTAACCCGGCACTTCCTTGGGCAATCCTGCCAACAGCGAGGCCATGCGGCCCACGTTGCGATTGTCTTCTCCGGCCTGATTGGCGCAGCCGTAGATCACATCGTCGACCAGGTTCCAATCCACGCCGGCGTTTCGAGACATGAGCGCGGCGATCGGAATGGCGGCCAAGTCGTCGGCGCGAATGGAGGCGAGGCTGCCGCCGTAGCGCCCGAAGGGCGTTCGAATCGCGTCGCAAATGTAAGCTGCTTCCATGCCCGCCTTTCGCCGGAATCCATCCTATACTTTACCGCACTCGGATGGACGCGCTAATCGCTGAGTGCCGGGAGGCACGAAATCTGCCATCTGGACAGCGAGGTTTGGAGGACGATATCTGAGCGCGCTCGGCATGGACTTCCGGCGGCCCTGGGAGTACATTCGCCGTACCCTGGGAAATCCTAGACGGAGGAGAGTGAAATGAAATTCAAGCTTTTGTGTAGTTGTATGCTGTTTGTTTTTGCCGTAGCAGCGACCTCGGCGCAAACGAAATTCACCAGTTCAGGCAAATGCGGCAAGGCCGATGTGCAGCACAGCATCAGTCTCCCCGACAAGGATGGCCATGCTTTTGCGCTTGGGCAGGGAAAGTGCGAGAGCAAGGGCAAGGTTGGCGGCGCCTCCAGCAAAGAGGGAGTTTACTCCGAGCATCAGGAAGTGGCCGGAAATCTCACCAAAGTTTGGGGCGTGTACGTGGAAACGTTCGACAGCGGCGACAAAATTTTCTACACCTACCAGGGTTCGGTCACCTCGAAAAATGGGGAAGTTCAGTCAGGCCAGAACAAATGGCAAATGAGCGGCGGCACCGGCAAGATGAAGGGCATCAAAGGTTCGGGGGCCTGCAAGCACACCCCGGAGGCCGGCGGATACCTGAATTATGCGTGTAGCGGTGAATACACGCTCGCGGGCGCTGCGAAAAAGCCGTAACTCTGGAGAACGAAGAATCGACAAGGACAACCCGACAGGGTTGTCCTTGTTTGCTTTCCGGATTCAAAGACACGCCGGGAAGCAAAGGTCGGCGAGCAAATCGCATTGCCACGCTTCCGATGCAGTTCCATTCGTGTACACTCTTTCCCGATGAACGAACTTACGAAATTTCGCCGCCATGCTTGCTAACAAGCGATCCATTCATATCGAATGGGGCGACTGCGATCCCCTGGGTATTGTTTATTTTCCGCGCTACTTCGAGTTTTTCGACGCATGCACCGGAGCATTATTCGAACGCGCCGGTTTGCCCAAGCAGGAGATGCTGCAGAAATATGCGATCGCGGGCATTCCGCTGGTGGAATCGCGGGCACGGTTCCTGGTGCCTTCTTCGTTCGGCGACACAGTGGTGGTGGAATCCAGTATCAGTGAGTGGGGCAAGAGCAGTTTCGCGGTGATGCACCGGCTGTTCAGGGGCGATTTGCTGGCTGTGGAAGGATTTGAGAAGCGGGTGTGGGTGGTTCACGCGCCGGGTGAAAAAGGCAAAATCAAGAGCCAGCCAATTCCGCGGGAAATCATCAACAAATTCGATCAGCCTTGAACGCCGCTATGTGACTCGCTCGGCTTCGCCTTTGGTGCTGGCGTCTGCGGCGCGTAGGGGATTACCCATTCATCAACTCCCACGTCTCATTTCTTGACAGTATTCGTGCCAGTGTGGAAACTAGCTTTACCCCCTTCCAAATCTAAGTCCATTGTGTGGGTCGATGCGAATTCTTGTGGCTGAGGATGACGCACCGCTGGCGGAGTTTCTTCACCAGCGGCTGCTGCAGGAGCAATTTGCGGTACAAATGGTTTCCACCGGGCCCGAAGCCCAACGTTTCGCTTCGGATCAGTCCTACGACCTGGTGGTACTGGATTTAAATCGAAATGGGACGGCCGCCCTGGACGTGCTGCGCGGCATCCGGTCGAAGAAGCCGGACCAACCCGTACTGATGGTTGCAGGCGCGAATGTGGTGGAAGATCGCGTCCGCGGACTGGATGCCGGGGCGGACGACTACGTGGCCAAACCGTTCGAGGTCGCGGAGCTCGCTGCGCGGATTCGGGCGGTGGTGCGGCGCAACAACCGGTCGGGCCGGTCGATGTTACAGGTGGCGGATCTGGAACTGGATCGCATCTCGCACTCCGTGCAGCGGCATGGGCGCGCGATCGATCTAAGCCCTAAGGAATTTTCGTTGCTGGAATTGCTGATGCGCCACGCGGGCCAGCCGGTATCGCGTCCGGCAATCGTGGAGCAGGTGTGGAAGCTCAACCTGGACACCATGACGAACGTCGTGGATGTGTACATCAACTACCTGCGGAGGAAGGTGGACGCCGGCTACGATGTCGCGCTGATTCGAACGATACGCGGGGTGGGATATCAGATCGGCGTGAACACGGCGGCCGTTTAGTCGCGCGCGCTGCTGATAACGAATCGCTACAAACAGAACGCAAAAATAGATGCACAAAACAAAACGGCCAGAAGGGAGTTTCCCTTCTCGCCGTTTTTGCGATTGAGCCGATTTAGTTCTTAGGTTTTTGCACGCCGTCGGGAACGAGCATCATCTGCTCACCGGTACCGCCGCCGCTGCTCGCCGAATGCCCTTCCAGTTCGAGAGAGAGCAAGCCTTCGGTTGCCGATGCGGCTACGAGCGCTCCGTTGCGGCGCACGCGCACGACCGGGAAGTAACCGTCGGCCAGAGGATTGTCCACGCGCTTCCACGATTTGCCGGAGTCGAAGGAGGCCAGCAGGCCGTGTTTTTGCAGGGACAGAACCATGGCGTTTCCGTTGCCGGCCACGTCCTGGAACTGCAGTTCGCGCACGTCAGAGCGGCTCCAATTGCGGCCGTTATCATGCGAAGTGTAAAGGCCCATGTTGGAAGTGATGAACAGGTTGGTGTCGTCGACGTGATGCAGCCGCAAATTCCCGGCGGCCGCGAAGGTCAGATCTTTGTTGTCCCAGTGAGCTCCCGCGTCCGCCGAATAAATCAGGCTGCGCTGCGAGATGGCCCAAATCTGAGTGCCGTCCAGCGTGGCTTCCAGGGAAGTCGTAGGCTGTTTCAGGAACGATTCAGTGCCCGCATTTTTCCACGTGGCGCCGCGATCCCTGGAAACCAGGATCCCGACGGTGGTGGCTGCGAACCATGCATCGTTGCCGAAAGCCATATCGTTTACCTGCACGGCAACGAATACTGGAGCCTTTGCTTTTGGAGTTGCGCGTCGTGCCACAGGAGTCTTCTTTGCAGGCACGCCCTTGCGCGTCTTGGCGACGGGAGCAGGAGCTGCTGCCGCAACAACCGTCGGCTCGGGGATGAAGAGTCCGGCCTTCACCCATTTGCGGGTGGTCTCGTCATACTTCATCCAGCCGCCGTTGTTGAGCGAAGCCCACCAGCCGCCCGGAGCCGCATAAACATGTTTCAAATCGGTGCGCTTCAGTCCCGGTCCAAGCGCGGACCAGGAAGTGCCTCCGTCGCGAGTAGCCAGGAACGCGTCGTTGTCAAACGTCAACACCACCAGCGCGCGGTCTTGATTTTCGTGATCGATGGCCACGTCGAGGATGTGCTGGTGCTGAAAGCCGAGGTTAGAGGAAGTAAATGTTGCGCCGCCGTTTTCGCTGATCTGCACGCCTTGGCGTTCGGTGCCAAGAATCAAACGGTCGGAGTGCTTCGGATCGATGACGATGGCGTTAATCACCCAGTCGCCGGGAGTGATGCGCTTCCAGTCGTTTTCGTTGGTGGTCTTCCACAAGCCGCTGGTGGTGCCGGCGTAGAGCGTTTGGGGATTTTGCGGATCCTGGCGAATGAGCTGCGTTCTGCGGAACACGAAGGGGATGCCTTTGTATTTCGTCCAGGTCTGCGCGGCGTTCACGCTGTGATAAATGCCGGAGCAAGCGGTCGCGTGGATATTTTCCGGGTTGGTAGGATCGACCACGATGCTCATGACGTCTGAGTCATCGATCATGCCTTTTTGAATGGGGAACCAGTCTTTGCCGCCGTTGGTGGTCTTCCACGGCAGATGGTAAGTGCCGGCATAAATAATATTTTCGTCGCGGGGATCGAAGGCCACGGAATCAAAGTTGCGCAGGTCTTCGTGCTTGGCGGGAGTAATCAGATCCCAGGTCGCGCCTTCGTCGGAAGAGCGATAAACGCCGGTCAATGATCCAGCCACCAAAATTTTAGGATTGGTCGGAGCCTGGGCGAGGGCGCGAACGGTTTCATGCGCCAAGCCGATTACTTTCCAGGTATGGCCGGCGTCGTCGCTGCGATAAACACCGCCGCCACCGGAATACAGCGCCCAGGTGCTGGCGTACAACCGATTGGCGTCGCGAGGGTCGACAAGGATATGAGTGATGACATCGTCCTGGCCGGTGCCGATACGGCTCAGCAACTGCCAGTGCGCGCCTTCATCGTTCGAAAAGAAGACGTGCCCATCGGATGTGCCGAGATAAATGTTCTTAATATTGTGGGCATCGGCTTCGAGGGAAATTACGGTTCCACCCGGAGGGCCTACTTGCCGCCACGTTTGCGCGGGCGAGGACATCGCCGCCATTCCCATCGCGACTGCTACTGCTCCAAACCATTTAGCGTTCATATGAACCTATTCTCCCAGAGCGCGCATGCACTCACAATCCCCGAGTGTACGTATGGTTCGAGATAAAATCGCCTGCTCTAAGGGCCAGATTAGGGGCTAGTTACGGGTACGGCATGTACTAGTACCAAGCGAGCCACAACGAACTAAGTGGCCGCACCATCCAACAGGTGTGGGACCTCTATATGGTGGGGATATGGCAACTTATTTCTCTAGGCTGGGTTATACCAGATGGGATACCTACCTGAGGTAGACTCCCAGTGGACGGAGCGATGTCCGGCCAAGAACAGGGGATACGAAATGTTGAAGACCACATTCACCGATAAAGGCAGGCTTGGTTTGCTGCTGTGTTTGACCGGTCTTCTGTCTTTTGCGGGCGCTGCATCGGTGCGCGCCGGTCAAGATTCGCAGCAATACGACAATTCGCAGCAGAACGATAATGGCCCGGCGATCACCAATGGCGACAATGACGCCGACAATTCTAATATGAACAGCGACAACGGCGCGCCCATGGGTGCTGACGACGGAACCGCCGATGTCGACAACGCTTCGCCTGACGCGCAGGATCCTCCTTCGCGCGTGGCGCGCTTGAGCTATTTCGATGGCTCCGTTTCTTTTCAGCCTGGCGGTAACGGCGATTGGGCAGCGGCCGTACGGAATCGTCCGGTGACCATCGGCGATAAAATCTGGGCAGACAAAGATGCGCGCGTTGAGCTACAGGCCGGGCAGGCTTCCATCCGCCTGGGTGCGATGACGGCGCTGTCTTTCCTGAACCTGGATCAAAATATTACCCAGATGCGCCTGGCGGAAGGCAGCATCAATTTCCGGGTTCGCGAGCTGCGTGAAGGCGATCAGTATGAAGTAGACACGCCGAACGCGGCGTTTACGGTGACGCAGGCAGGCGCGTTTCGCATCGACGTGAATGAAAATGGTGATGGCACGATCGTCACCGTGCTGCGCGGCGAAGGCGAGGTGACCGCCGGCGGCAAGAGCTACAAAGTGAGTGGCGGCGACCTTGCCGAGTTCAACGGCACGGAAGGCAATGTGACCTATCGTTCCGACCGCGCGCCGGAGGCCGATGATTTTGATCGCTGGGCTGCGAGTCGCGACCGGAAAGAAGAAGACTCCGTTTCCGCACGATACGTTTCGCGCGACACGGTGGGATATTCCGACCTGGACGACAATGGAACCTGGAACGAAGAGCCGGAGTACGGCCACGTGTGGTATCCGAATAATGTGGCGGTGGGTTGGGCTCCTTACAGCTACGGCTACTGGAACTATGTCGGGCCCTGGGGCTGGACGTGGGTTGATTATTCTCCCTGGGGATTTGCGCCTTTCCATTATGGACGCTGGAATAATTTCGGCGGACGCTGGGGCTGGTGCCCGGGCCCGCGATACGGCTATCCAGTGTATGGACCAGCATTCGTCGGATTCCTTGGCGGGCGCGGCGGGTTTGGCTTCGGTATCGGTGTGGGAGTGGGCTGGTTCCCGCTGGGCTACGGCGAGATTTATCGCCCGTGGTACCACTATCGGGCCGGCGGAGCGTACATCCGCAACATCAACATTCACAACACCTACATCCGCAATGTGAATAACATTACCAATCGAAATTTTCACAGCAACTATGCCTACGCGCACAATACCGCGGCGGTTACGGCAACATCGCGCAGCGCATTCGCGAACGGGCAGCTGGTGAATCGCGGCGCGAATCGCGTGTCGGCGGCGTCTCTGCGCAATGCGCAGGTGACCAATCGCGTTGGTCTCGCTCCCACGAGAGCCAGCTACGCATCAGGCGCTCGCGGCAGGGTTACAACGCCTCCAGCTTCGGTGCAGAACCGCGCGGTGATTGCGCGCACTGCGCCAGCGGCGGGCGCTTCGCGGATGCCCGTGCGGACTGTGAATCCGGGCGCGGCTGTCAACAGTAGAGGAATAGCTAACGGCCGCACAACCGTTGATCGCAATAATGGCGTGTCGACAAACAATCGCGCTAACGGGCGAGCCAACGGGTCATTCAACAACAATGCGGGCAACAACAACGCGGGCAACAACAACGCGACGCAGCCTCGCGCCAACAGCAATCGGCCGGCGACCAACTACCAGAACCGCGCGGCGGTCAATTCCTCGCGCGGCAACAGCAACCGTCCGCCTTCGACGAACTATGGACGCGGGAGTGATTCGCAGGGAAATTCTTCGCCGCGAAATTATTCGGCTCCGAACCGCAGCTATTCGGCACCGAACCGCGGTTACTCCGCGCCGCCGCGGTCTTATCCCGCGCCATCGCGTACCAATTCCGCGCCGTCACGATCGTACTCGGCACCATCGCGATCGAATTCGGCGCCGTCGCGTGGTTCCTCTGCGCCAAGCCATGGCTCTTCCAGCCATTCCTCAGGCGGAGGGAATACCTCGCACGGTGGCGGAAACAGACACTAAATAGGGTTGTACTCGACTGGTTTACCGAGACCCGCTCGCTGAGCGGGTCTTTTTTTGCGCCGACATGGGGAAGGTTCTACTTCGACACGTCAGGTTCTGAGAGTTTCAGGAAATTTACCAGCGGCTTGATGGTCAGGCCCTGCACCACGATGGAGAAGATCACCACCCCAAACGTCAAATCCAGAATTTGTTCGCGGTAGGGGAATGAACTGTCCAAACTGAGCGCCAGCGCCAGGGCTAGCGCGCCGCGTAGCCCGCACCAGACAAATACGTGCTGCCATCGCCAGGGAATCTTTTCGGTAAAGAGATTGCTGATGGGCACGAACAGATAAATCGACAACATGCGGCCGAGGAGCACCGCGGCGATCGCCAGGGATATCGCCCACCAGTTTCCCAGCATGGAGCGGGGGTGAATTTCGAGTCCGATCAGGAGAAAGACCAGCGAGTTCATGACAAAGGAAATGTATTCCCAGAATGATTGCATGGCCGTGAGGGTTCGCGCGCTCATGCCGCGCTTAGCACCCACGTTGCCCAGCATCAATCCCGCGCAAGCGGTGGCGATTACACCTGACAAGTCGAAGCGATGCGCAAGCAGGTAGCTGCCATAAGCCAGAACGGTGGTCAGGGTGATTTCGATCTGAGCGTCGTCGACGGTCGCGGTGATGCGGCTGGCTACGTAGCCCATCGCCGAGCCCAGCGCCGCTCCTCCGATCACGGCGAGGAAGTAGTGTCCGATACCGCGAACCAGGCCGAGGTTCCCTACGACTATCGCGGTAAGCAGAATTTCGAACAGCACCACGGCGGTTCCGTCATTCAGCAGGCTCTCGCCTTCCAGGATCAGGGAGAGGCGATGCGGCACTTTCATATCTTTGAAAATGGCCAGTACGGAAATCGGGTCGGTGGCGGAGATGATGGAGCCGAAGAGCATGGCGATCAGCAGGGGCAGGCCAACCAGCCAGTGCACCGCAAATCCGGTGACCAGCGCGGCGAGAAGCACGCCGACATTGGCGAGCAGCAACAACGGCAGGGAATTCTTGAGCAGTTGCCTGATATCGAGTTTTACGCTGCCTTCGAAGACCAGCGCCGGAAGAAACAAGATCAGAATTACATCGGGAGTCAGCCAATCCGGACGGTTTCCTGGCTGCAGCGGCGACAGGATGGATAGATGAACGGCTCCCAGGATTACGCCGCCGAAGACCAGTGCGACGGTGTAGGGAATACGCAGCCACTTGGCCACGATGGCGATGACGGCGGCGGCGATCAACAGCCATACGAGGTATTCGACGGCCGAGCCGGGAGTGGTCATGCGAGCGACGCTCGATATTTTCGGTGGGCAGAATTATTGTCGCGCACTGACATCCTTGCCGGTCTCAAAATGCAGCCTGATTTTCGGCTGTAAAAGATAGATCAGTAAAGCTCCAGCGATTATGAACCCGATGGCGCCCCTGAGCACATCGCCGGTGAAGGCGTTGACCAGGTCGCCGAGCACTTGTGTGGCGATGATGGCAACTGCGAGCAGCCAGCCCCACCTGCGCCGTTTGAACCAACCTGCGCCTGCGAGCGCCAAAGCGGCCGACAGCAGCAGGAATAAAATTCCGGCGGTCTTGCCCAGCGGCGCGAGCCGCGCGTAAGCGGGCTCGTTCAACCGCCAGATGCGATCAAGTATCGTGCCGGGCCAAGTGAGCGTTACACCCGCCAGGCAGGCCATGGTTGCGCCGAAGAAGAGAAAGATCCCGACGGCGATAATTCCCGTGGGAGCCTTATGGAGAGCCAGCATCGAAGACCGAGGGATCAACAAACCACATTATTGCCTGGGGCGCAATGCTTCCCGGGCCGCGGCGGCCACCGCGCAACTGTTCCAGCCGCGGGGGGTTTAACCCTGTGTTACGCTGTGAGGACTTTCCTGTAGGCGTCTACAGCGAAGCCCCGATTCAGGCATTAGGGGGATTGATGCAATATCCACACACGCCGCCCGCCCATTTGTGGCTCCCGAAATGACTGACGTCAACCGAAGAATGTTTTGACAAAACAGCCAGGCCCGTATTTTGCAAGAACGTTTCGCAAGCAGCACAGGAGAGAAGAACAATGCTTAGAAAACACGCTCGCATGGTAGCCAGTTTTCTTGGAATGGCGTTTATGCTCGCGCTGTTCCTTCCGAAACAGGCGCTGGCCGACGAACGCGATGATCCGCCGTCGGTGGTCGCTCGTTTAGCTTATACCCAGGGTTCCGTATCGTTTCAGCCCGGAGGCACCGACGATTGGGTCGGCGCGGTATTGAATCGTCCAGTCACCACCGGTGACAAACTGTGGTCCGACACGGATGGTCGCGTCGAATTGCAGTTGGATGCTTCCACGATTCGGCTGTCGAACAACACCGGGTTTTCCTTTTTGAACCTGGACGACAACATTACGCAGATCCGATTGACGGAAGGCACCGTGCTGGTGCGTGTCCGCCAACTCGAGGATAACGAAACGTACGAGGTGGATACTCCGAATCTGGCGTTCTCCATCACCGCTCCCGGCACTTACCGGGTCAGCGTAGATGAGAATGGCAGTTCGACCGCAATCAGAGTGCGCGACGGCCAAGGCCAGGTCACCGGCGGCGGAACTTCTTATTCCGTGCGAGCGAATGACGATGCCGTTTTCGAAGGAACCGATCAGTTGAGCGCCGACGTTCAGGACGCCAACGGCGATAACGATGACTTCGACAGTTGGAGCGCGTCGCGCGATCAGCACTATCAGCATTCAAAATCTGCCGAGTATGTTTCACAGGATGTAGTCGGCTACGAAGACCTGGACGACCACGGTGACTGGGACGATACCCCTGACTACGGACATGTCTGGTATCCGCGAGTTGAGCAGACCGACTGGGCTCCTTATCACTACGGCCATTGGGCGTACATTGAGCCTTGGGGATACACCTGGGTAGATGACCAGCCTTGGGGATTTGCACCCTTCCATTATGGCCGCTGGGTTAGCGTGCGGGGCCGTTGGGGCTGGATTCCTGCGCCTCGCCGCGTTGTGGGCGTCGCGTATGTGCGTCCCGTTTACGCTCCCGCGCTGGTCGCCTTTGTTGGCGGCGGCGGGTTCAGCGTGGGCGTTTCCGTAGGCGGTGGCGGCGGATCGGTGGGCTGGTTCGCACTGGGGCCGCGTGAAGTATACGTGCCGTCCTATCGCGTGAGCCAACGCTACGTGGAGCGGGTGAACGTTTCGAATACCAGGGTAACCACGACGGTGGTGAACAATTATTACAACACTACCGTGATCAACAATCGCGTCAGCAACGTGACCTACGTGAACCAACGCGTGCCGGGAGCGGTGGTGGCGACGAATCGGGAAGCTTTCAGCTCCGGCAGGGCTATCCAGCGCAACACGGTGCAGTTAGATCAGCGGCAAATCGCCAGTGCCCGGGTACAAGTCCGGCAGCCGACGATTGTTCCGACCAGGCAGGCAGTGCTGGGAACCGGAAGGGCTGACGTCAAACAGCCGCCCGCGACTTTGCAGACGCGCGCGGTGGTAGCCAAAGCTGCGCCGCCACCGCCTCCGCCCTCGTTCGAAAAGCGCCAGGAAGCCATCAAGAGCAACGGAGGGAAGCCGCTGTCCAGGGCGGAGATCCGCCAGATACAGCCTGCGCCGGCAGCGCAAGCGCATGCGAATGTAAGAGTAGCCCCGCCACCGAAGCAGCCTGCTGTTTCAGTGCGGCAAGCTCCCAAGCCTGCTGAACCGATCAACCGCACACCGGCACAAGGTGGCGTCCGGGGTAACGCAGGAAATCGTCCTGGACAGCCTGGACAGCAGCAAAACGCCAATCCGGGCAACCGGCCGGCGGTGGCACCCAACACCGTCCAGCCGAACGCTGCTCAGCCAAACGCTGCACAGCCGGGCAATCGCCCGAATGAACGGCCGAATGACCGCCAGGTAACGCCGCCAAACGCTGCGCAACCTGGAAACAGGCCAGCGGATCGTCCGGTAACTACGCCGAACGCTGCACAGCCGGGGAATCGCCCGAATGAACGGCCGAATGACCGCCAGGTAACGCCGCCAAACGCTGCGCAACCTGGAAACAGGCCAGCGGATCGTCCGGTAACTACGCCGAACGCTGCACAGCCGGGCAATCGCCCGAATGAACGGCCGAATGATCGTCAGGTGACGCCGCCAAACGCGGCGCAACCTGGAAACAGGCCGGCGGATCGGCCGGTAACCACGCCGAACGCTGCACAGCCGGGGAATCGCCCGAATGAACGGCCGAATGATCGTCAGGTGACGCCGCCGAATGCCGCGCAGCCTGGGAATCGCCCCGCAGATCGTCCTGACAGACCGAATGCGCAGCCCAACAACCGGCCCGCGGATCGTCAGACGGAACGCCCGGCGCCAGCACCGACACCCGCTGATCGTCCGGCTGACCGGTCGAACGCGCAGCCGAATAACCGGCCAGCGGATCGCCCCGCGGATCGTCAGACGGAACGTCCTGCACCGACGCCGAGACCGGCGGATCGTCCTGCGGATCGTCCAAATGACCGGCCGAACGCGCGGCCCGATAATCGCCAAACCGAACGTCCGGCGGATCGCCAGACGGAACGCCCGGCGCCAACACCGAGACCGGCGGAGCGTCCAGCACCTAAACCAGCTGAACGCCCGGTTGATCGGCCAGCCGATCGTCCGGCGCCGCGTCCTGCGGAGCGTCCGGCGCCGCCAGCCGATCGTCCTGCGACGCGTCAGCAGGAAAAAGACAAGGCAGCCAAGGACAAGGAAAAGCCTCCCAAGGATAAAGAGAAGGAGAAACCGAGGGGCTGACAACGGCGAATTGTCAAACGGGCGAAGCCAAGCACTGGCTTCGCCCGTTTTCTTTTTTGTCGAGCGTTCGGCTGGAATGGAAAAATACGATTGAGTCTTTCTCGAAGCTGGACTCGAACCCGGCTCCGCTGCCGCACAACCGTTGCTGCAAGTTTCGCGGGCAACTCTTTCAGTGTGATATCTTAAAAAAAATATGAATTCCAGCCTACTTGGCAGCGCGGTATTCCGGCACGCGCTGGGCCGCTTCGCCACCGGCGTCACAGTCGTGACCGCGGAGCGCGCGCCCGGCCAGGTTCATGGCATGACGGCCAACTCATTTACCGCCGTTTCGCTGGAGCCACTGCTGATCCTGGTGTGCGTGAACGAAGAAGCGCGCATGCTGCCGGTGTTGAAAAAAACGCAGCGCTTCGGCGTCAGCATCTTGAAGGACAATCAGCGGGCCATCTCGGAATTTTTCGCCCAGCCGGAACAGGACCCCGAGCTCGAGCGCGCTTTGGGGATTCGCTTTACGTGGACGGCCAGCGGCATTCCCGTGTTGGCCGATTCGTTGGTGCAACTGACCTGCACGGTGGTGGGTTCGCATCCATCCGGCGACCACACGATTTTTCTGGGTGAAGTGGAATCAGCCGAGGTCTTCGAAGGCGAACCGCTGCTGTTTTTTCGCGGAACGTATCGCCGCATCGGTCCTGTCTAGCGCGCCGTGTTACGGGCCTAGTGTGCGCCAAGATTATTGCTTCAGTGGTGGCCGCCGAGCGGGTCGCGCTTCACGCCGTACTCTGCACCCCATTTATCGGTCATCTGCCCGCGAATCTCCCACAGCTCCGGGAAAAATTTCTGGCGCATGCCTTCTTCCAGTATTTCCACCGCGCGGCCTTTCAGCGATTTGGCGCCGAATCCAATAGTGCGGTGAATCAACTGCATGTGCTCGTAGCGGAATTTCTGAAACAGCTCATCGAATTCCGCCAGCGCTTCGGCCACAACGTAAGCGTCGCCGTGCGAATATTCCGTGTCGTAGATTTTCTCGACGGTCAGGTCATGTTTCTCGAGGTAGCAGGTTTTGAACGAATACCAGATGGGCTGATACATTTTCAGCAGGGTGCGAAAACCGGGAGACTCCTGCCCGCTGCCGTTTCCCAGGCGCTCGCGAATGGCCTGGTATTCCTTGGGCGACATGGTTTCCAGCAGAGCGACCTGCTCGATCATCAGTTTTTGAGCCAGGTGTACCCGGCGAAATAGCGTGAGCACGCGGTTGGTATTTTCCTGCTGCAGGTAATCGTCGATATCCAGCAGGGTATAGGCGATCAGCTTCATCCACAATTCTTCGGCCTGGTGAACGATCTGAAACTGCAATTCGTCGGCGTTGCACAACTCTTCGTATTTGGTCTGGCACGCCAAGAGCGCTTTGGTGTTCAGATACAGTTCGTAATCCAGCGTGCCCTCGCCGCCCATCATGGCGTAAAAATGTTCGCGATTCATGAAACCTCCCGCAACCCGGCGCGTGGCGCAGCGTGTCGCGCCGCGCGTTCACTGATACTGCTCAAAAATTTATGGAAGCTTATCGTTCGGAGCTGCCCGATGGGCGGGCAGGTTCGGCGGGGTCGCTCATCTCTTTGCGGTGGCTTTTTACTTCGCGCAGCGAGTAGATGGGCTTGTTCTGCGATTCGTAATAAGTACGCGCGATGATTTCGCCCAGCAGCCCCATGGAGATCAATTGAATCCCGCTGATGAACAGTGCCACGGCCAGGAGCATCAGGGGTCCGTGTTCCGCCATGATGGTCTTGCCATAGTAAAACTTCGTGACGGCGAGGAACGCGGCGATTACGCCGCCCGAGCCGGCCAGGCCTACGCCAAGCAGACCGAAAAATTGCAGCGGGCGCGTGGAGTAGTCCAGCAGGAATTTGACGATGAGCAGGTCGAGAAATACACGGATGGTCCGCCCGATTCCGTAGTTGGACTTGCCGCTCTTGCGATCCAGATTGGTGATGGGCACTTCGGCGATTTTCGCGCCGGTGGAGCTGGCCAGCGCCGGAATGAAGCGGTGCAGCTCTCCGTAGAGCTGAATTTCCTGAATAATTTCGCGGCGATAGGCTTTGAAGGTGGTGCCGAAATCGTGCAGATCGATGCCGGAAAGCTTGGCCATCATCCAGTTGGCTACCCGGCTGGGCAACTGGCGCATCAGCCAGTGATCCTTGCGGTCGTGGCGCCAGCCGCTGACGAGATCGTAGCCCTCTTCGATTTTTTCGAGGAAGCGGGGAATTTCTTCGGGATCGTGCTGCAAATCTCCATCCATGGAGATGATGATTTCGCCGCGGGCGAAATCGAAACCGGCTTTCAATCCCGCGGTCTGGCCGAAATTGCGTCGGAGCCGGACGAGGTTGACGCGGCGGTCGTGCTCATAAATTTCGGAGAGCACCCGGAAGGAATTGTCGCGGCTGCCGTCATCCACAAACACCAGCTCATAGGGCTCGCCGATACCGTCCATCACTTCGGTCAGTTTCATATACAAAGGCGGGATGTTTTCCTGTTCGTTGAAGAACGGGACGACGATGGAGTAGCGGATGGGCGATTCGCTTCTCATGCTTCGTTACGACCTTCTAATGCGTTTGGTACGGCTGGCTCAAGCTTTTTGCGCCACTAACGCATAGTCTATCAGGCGAATACCTTGCGAAGCGACAAGATTTCGAATCTCGGGGTTCGTCAGGATATCCACCTCCAGCGCCCGCGAATCCTGCAGCCTGGTTGCCGATTTCTCCAGGTCGGCGTCCATGTAGCCGGGGTGGCACATCATCTCGGTGGCGCCTTCCGGCAAGCTCTGTAACAGGCGTTTCACCCCTTCGACGTGCAGCTCGCCGGTTTGTGCGATGCCGCAGAAATAGTCCGCGGTGGAGACTCCGGCGGTTTCCGCCATGGCCCGGGCATCGCGGGCCAGCAGCTTCAGAGCGCGCGCCTGCACGCCTTGTTTCAGAACTACCGGCGAATTCTGCTGCTCTCCACAGGAAAGCGCCGCGCGCAAGGTAGAGGTTTCATGCGCCACGCGAATGGCTCCAATACCGTGGCGCCGAGCCAGCCTCAGCGCAATTTCGAACAGCCCGGGAAGCATGTGGACGTGCTTGTGACCATCCACGTGCGTGGGACGGATTCCCGCATCGACCACTTTCTGAATCTGGTGGTCCCACTCGGTTTCCACTTCCTTGAGGTTCAGGTTTCTGCGCGCGATGCGCAGCATGAAGGTTTCCGGTCCGCCCGCGAACTCGCCTTTTGCGGTCACCAGGCTGGGAATCGCTTGCGGCGGCGACACCGGTTTGCCGTCGTTCAAATTCAGGTGAACGCCTACGCCCATAGCTGGAGCGGAGCGCGCCATCTCCACCGCAGATTCGAACGCGGCGCCATTGGCGAGCAGCGACGCACTGGTGACGATGCCATTGCGGTGGGCATGAACGATGCCGCGGTTTACTCCGTCGGTCCAGCCCAAGTCGTCCGCGTTTACGATCAAATTCTTCACGTCTCGTCCTCGTTCCAGGCCTCAGAATTACGCTGGCACGGGCCGACCTGTCCTTCCGGCCAGCTACACCTTGGGTACCAAGTGGAATCGGTACCATTGACCCTTTTTCGCTCCAACTCTAGCATGACCAAATTGCCCCCGTGTGGGCCGGTATTCGCGCGGAGCTTGGGGAAGACATGGCTGTAAAGTTGAGTGAATCCAAACAAGCGGGCGCGCGGTTCCGCGAAAAGCGCCGCGGGCAGCGTATGAACTCGCGCGTTCCGGTGCGGCTGGAGTGGACCAGTGTAAGCGGCGAGCGCCAGCAAGTGGACGCACATACGCGAGTGGTAAATCCCTACGGTTGCATGCTGGTGCTGAAACATTCGCTGGAAGTCGAGCATCGTGTGGCGCTGACCAACCTGTCCTCGAATGCTTCAAATGCGGCCGTGGTTGTGTGGAAGGGCGGCGCGCGACCGGATGGCTGGGAATACGGAATTGAACTTATCGCGCCAGAGATGGATTTCTGGGGCCTGGAACTGTGAAGCCGAACATGCAGATTAATCGAACTCCCGCGACCGCTACGCGTCCGGCAATAACCCGGCCGCCGACTTCCGAAGAACGGCGTCGTGCGCAGCGGGTGCTCTTGCGCATGCCGGTGCTGCTGCACCTGCCAAACAGGACTGAACCGGTCGAAGCGCAAACGCACACGGTCAGCCAGAACGGGGCGATGATCCTTTCACCTGAAGCGCTTGCGGAAGGAACGGTAATCGCGCTGGAAAACCCCAGAAATCAGAAACGAGTCGATGCGCGGGTAGTGCGTCCGCCGCAGGTAGCGCAGGGTGGCTCGCTGGTGCCGGTGGAGTTCACAACTCCCTCGCCAACTTTTTGGGCGGTGTTCTTTCCCCCAGCATTCAACTGAACCAGCATTCAATTTCCCGCCTGTCGTTTTTATAAAAACAATCTCGCCGGAAAAAATCGGCCCCGGCGTAAAACTCCGGGGCCATAATTGTTTTTGAATCGTCTATTGAATCGTCAGGCTGACATTCCCGGAGCCGCTCGGTGTGGTGGTCAGTGGAAGCGTCGTCGTGCCGGTAACCGTCAAGTTCAACATACCACTGCTGGACGCCATGGTCCCCGCATCGCCCAGGTAGTGAGCGCTGACCGAATGCGTGCCTATCCCTGGCAACCCGCTGGCGATGAGCGCTGTGCCGTTGGACACCGTCACGGGCAGACCCAGGGCAGCGCCGTCCGCGAACAATTGCACCTGGCCCGCGGCCGTTGCGCCCGAAGAAGTGACCGACACATTGAACGAGAAATCGTTATTGGTGGAAGGCAACTTTGTCGCGGTCACGGAAATGGAAGTGTGTGTTGCGGCCTTCGTGGTTCCGCCGCCACCGCCACAACCGAGGGCCAGGCTGAGCATGCACACCAGTCCCAGGCCGAATGCCGCACGCAGACGCTTGCGTCCGCCGAGGCCAGGCAAGAAGAACAGCAACATGGCGGCAAAGCCGGCGCCGGCGCTGAACATCCACCAGTTGAACATCAGCCAACCGTTTTCACGCCCGCCAGTTGCGCGATTCGCGGGCGGTATCATCGCGGAAGCGTAGAGCGGCCGCGCCGCCGGAAATGTGGAAGCGGACATGTTGCTCGAAGGCGCCGCGACCGCGACGGTCAACACTCCCGTAGCGGGATTCGCGCCGGTTATCGAAATCGTGAGCGGATTCGGCGTGCAGGTGACGCCCGCGGGCAACCCCATGCCCGCGCAGGTGATCTGCACATCGCCGGTGAAGCCGCCGGAGGGCGTAACGGTGATCGTGGACGTGGCGCTGCTTCCGGCCACGACGGTTACTGCCGTCCCCGTGACCACAAACGTTCCTTGGGTTCCCGCTGTCACGTTGATGACCTTCGCCGTGCTGGCCGGGGATGCCGCGTAATTTGTGTCGCCGCTATAGGTCGCGGTAATGGAGTTTTGTCCCAGCGGCAAAGTGACGGTCACTGACGCTGTACCTGTCGCCGGGAAATCCGTCGTCGCCGCAACGCCCACTACAGCTGGCATACCCAGGCTGACGGGAACCCCGTTGCGCGGAACATCGACAAAAGACACCGTTCCGGTCGGCGCCGCTCCGCTGCTGGCTGTATTGATAGTCGCAGTGATGGTTACTTGCGTCACGGTGGTGGCATTCAAGGGAGCCACTAAGCTCACCACGTTGTGCGCTGGAGTGATCGTGACCGCATCGGCAGTCGAAGTACTCGCCGTGTAGCTGTTGTCGCCCGAATACGCCGCGACAATGTTATGGCTGCCGGTGGTAAGTTGGATGGGCTGGTCTTCCAGGTTGCCGTGCCGATTCAGTGGAGCCACGCTGGAGGTCACGCCGGTATTGGTATTCAGAAAATCGTTGAATGGCGCACCATTGTCGGTGACCGTCACGTTTCCGGTGGGGCAGGGGATCGTGTCGATGGGCGGAATAGCTCCTGTGTCCAAATTCTGAGCGCACGGCGTAGCGGAAGCATTGGTCACATCGATACGCATGATGTACGGCGAACCGTAATCCGCGGTGCTGGCGCCGCTGCTGGAAATCTGGCCGGTGCTGGGATCGAAGGTAACCAGGCTTACGAACGTCTGGCTGCTCTCTTTGCTTACCGTCACAAGTACCGGAGCAGAGTCGCTCTGCGCGAACGTGCCGTCTCCGCCGTAATGGGCTACAACGTTATAGGCCGTGCCGCCGGGCAGCATCCTGGTGCTGATGGCCGCGGTGCCGCTGTTCAGCGTGAAGGGGCCGATTCCTGTTTTTGCCGCAGATGCGGGAGTCGCAATCAGCGAAACCTGGCCCCCGGGCGTTCCTGCCGATGCCGTTACGTGTACGGAAAAGCTGGCGCTGGCTCCATGCGCCAACGTTCCGCTGGGCGAAGCGGTGATCGCCGTGGTTGTCGCGGTCAGGCCCACGCCACCCCAGGCGGTCGCCAGGTTGGCCACGTTCACGGTGCCCAGGCCGGTTGCCAGGTCGTATCCCGCAGTGGTTTTCCACGCCGGTGCTCCGGCGCTGCTGATCACGCCGAATTGATTTGCGGCCGTGCTGGTATTGCTGCAATTCAACGAACCGCCTTTACAGGCCACCGATATATTTCCAACTGTGACATCGTAAAAAATGCAACCCGAAGCGCTGGCCGCGGCGGGATTGGAGGTGCAGATTCCGGAGCCCAGAGAGTGCTGCTTGTACAGTTTGTACAAAATGTAGTTTGCGTTTCCCTGGCGCGGCGCGGGATTCGAAACTGTGGCCTGGCTCTGATTGATCAAGGCCATGATTCCTGCGAAGGCCTGCACCGACGCGGATGTACCACCGACGCCGCCAAAATCCTGAAAGGGTGCGTTGAGGTCGCAGGGACTTCCGGTAACGTCTTTCTGGCAGACGATATAGAAACTGCCGTTCTTGCCGTTGCTGGCGAACAAGGAAATATCCGGTGTGTCTCGCCGATTGTCGTTGGGCATGCCGGTGATGCCGGACTGCCAGGCCGGCTTGGTGGTGTACACGGCGCTGGGGCCGCCGCTGGCCGCGACGAGGTCGAGATGGCTCGAGCCGTTCCCGTTAATGATGGCTGAAGTGCATCCGCTGGTTCCTGCCAGCGCGCACGAATCGTTCCACGTTGCTTCGGGGATGTACGATTTGGCCGATTCCACCGGCGGATTTCCACCGTTCGTGGAGTTCCAGTAAACGGTCGAGGGGCTGGCGGTGGTGTAGGAGAAGTCAGTGCCGCCCACCGACACGTTGAATGGCGTGGAAGCCAACCCGCTGACCGCCAGCCCGCCGGTAGCGAAATCGGAACCGTTGGGATTGTCACAGCCTGCGGAACCGCTGTCGCCCGACGATACCAGCACGGTGATGCCCTGGGCCGCAGCCTGTTCCCACAATGCGTTATAAAACGCGTTGCCCACGGTACCTAAGCCGGCCTCGCACAATCCGTAGCTCTCGCTCAGCACCGCCGCAATGTTGTTGTCGATGATGTACAGCGCGGACAAATCGATACCCGCGGTTACCGACGTCGTGGGGGTTTCCGAAACCACAAACTTTACTGCCGCCTTCGGCGCCATCCCTCCGGCCACTTGAACATCCAGGTCGGCCTCGGTTTCATCTCCGATGATTCCCGGGTCAGGGCCATTTAAAATAATTGCCGGATCATTGGTGGGCAGGCCGAACATGGCCCGGTATTCCTGGGCATCTTCAATGTTGATGTTTGTTTGTCCCACTACTGCGATGGTTTGGCCGGTTCCGTCGAGGTTTGGCGGAACATTGTAGATTTTGGCCAGGTCCGCGGGTCCCAGTCCATTGCATCCAGTGTTTCCACAACCAGGGAAGGAAAACAGTGGTTCTATGACTCCTGATTCAGAAGAGCGCCGGAAATTTCCGACCACGTGAGAATGCGCGAATTTCGGAAAGCTGTTCAGCGACACCACGCCCGCCACCACCGGGGCCAACGCCGCCGGAATCATCGGATCGCTGGAGTTTGCAAAGCGCACCGCGCCCTGCACCACGTAACGGTGCATCTCGGTGTGAAAGGCGGCTTGCACCTGCCCGGCCGTGCCCGAAAACTCGATCGCCGTGCGCCCCGGTCCGACCTTGATTCCGTGGAAGCCCATGGAATTCAGCCAATCGGTGGTGGCCTGAATGTCGGCGTCGACCGGCCCGAATTGCGCGCCGTATTGTTCCGGGGTCAGCCACGCGTGATGTTTAGGCGAATCGTTGGTGAGCTGATCTTCGAGGAGTTGGCGTAGGGCCGATTCCTGCTCAGGGCCGCGCTGCAAGAGGAGCAGCATGCGATTGATGGGTTGCGCGTCGTTCATCAGGCCTTGATCAAACCTGGCTTGCGCCAGCGGATGGACATTGCCCTCCAGGCGCACCAATTGTTTATCGTCAATTGCTCTGGTGATGCGCGCGGGGCGGGAGGGTTGTTGAGTTGTGACGGGCGTTTGAGCGGCGGCCGCTCTCTCAGCGGTTTGCTGCGCCGCGGCAGGCAGCGCCCAGGAGACCAGGGTGAACGCAGCACTGCTTGCCACGATGTTCAGGAAACCGGCGGTGCGCTTGACGTTTAGCCAGAGCCGCGTGTTGGTCTTCATTTCCCCGTCCCATGAGACTGATTTGAAAGTCGCTCAGAGAATGGTTCTTGGCGAATCAGTTCTTCCGGGCAATCGCATGCCGGCGGACATAAAGAGGCCCATGAAATGGTGCGATTTCAGAAATAAATGCCCGGAAGGACCCCCGCCAATCCCCAATTGCAAGAGGCTATCACAGTGATTCGATTACCGACTTGTAAAGTACCGCAAAAAATTCCAGGTCTGCATCGTGAGATGCGTCGGCGAACTTTGGGGGATGCTTGGTGTGTTGCCCTACGTTGGCGCGCGATTCAGTGGACCACAGCTTCGCGGAGGCCCGCTTCCAGGAATTCCGCGAACTTTTCGGCAATCACCGGGTGGCAGAAAAAGAAGCCTTGTCCCTCGCTGCATCCTTCCTTCTGCAAAAAATGCAACTGGTCACGAGTCTCCACGCCTTCGGCGATCACTCGATGATTCAGGCTTTTGCCAATGTTGATCATGGCGCTCAGAATCGTGGCGTTCGCGGAGTTCGGCGAAATCTCGTTGATGAAGCTGCGGTCCACTTTCAGCGCGTCCAGGGGGAAACGCCGCAGATAACTGAAACTCGAGTACCCGGTGCCAAAATCATCGATCGCCAGTTGTACCCCGATGGCTTTCAAGGCATGCAGGGACCGTACCGCGGCCTCCGCGTCCAGCATCAACACGGTCTCGGTTAACTCCAGCTCCAGATTTTGCGGCTCCACTCCAGTGGAAATCAGAGCGGTGCGAACTCCCGAGACAAAATCCTTAGCCAGAAATTCCAGTGCGGACACGTTGACGGCAACGCGCACCGGCGGCAGTCCAGCATCCAGCCACGCGCGGGCTTGCCGGCAGGCCTCCAGAAGAACCCAGTGGCCGATGGGGACTATCAAGCCGGATTCCTCCGCGATGGGCACGAACTGCAGTGGCTGTATGAGTCCTCGCTCCGGATGCTTCCAGCGCAGCAGGGCCTCCACTCCCGAGATTTCTCCTGTCTTCAGATCGATTTTAGGCTGGTAGTGCAATAGAAATTCGTCGCGGTCCAGAGCGCCGCGCAAGCTGCCTTCCAGGCTCCGCCACTCCAGCACGCGCGCCTGCATCTCGGCTTTAAAGAACTGGAAATTATTGCGGCCCAGTTTCTTGGCGTCGTACATGGCGGTGTCGGCTTTGTGAATCAGGGTCTCGGCGTCCTGCCCGTCTCCGGGAAAGGTACTGACGCCAATGCTGGCATTAATTTGCACGTGCTTCTGATCGATGAGGTAGGGTTCGGCGAGTGAGGCGAGAATTTTTCGCGCAATGAACACGGCGTCTTCGGCGTGGCCCACTTGCGACAGCAATACGACAAATTCGTCTCCGCCGTGCCGGCTGACGGTATCGGAACGCCGCACACAGGTAACGATTCTCCCGGCCACGGATTGCAGCAGCTTGTCGCCGACGGCATGGCCGTAAGAATCATTAATTTTCTTGAAAAGGTCCAGGTCCACAAACATCACCGCCAACTGTTTGCTGTAGCGGGTGGCGAATGAGATTGCCTGGGTGATACGGTCGTTCAGCAACACCCGATTCGGCAGGTCCGTCAGGAAGTCGTGCTGGGCGAGGTGCGACAGTTCCATGGTCTTGGCTTGGGCGGTGCCGACGTTGTGGAAAACGGATACCGTTCCGTTTACTTTTCCATGGCGGTCCCGCGTGGGGGCCTTGGAATTATTGATGGTTACTTCGGCCCCGTCTCGGCCGACCAGTATGCATTCGGTGCTGGTCAGCGCGATCTTGTCCGTCGCAGCAGCTTTCGGTTCGCTGATCGGTAGCCGTGTCAAGCAATCGATGATCTGGAATACTTCATCAAGCGTATGGCCCACTGCGTCTTCACGCCGCCATCCGGTGAGCTGTTCCGCGGCGGCATTCAGATGCGTGACGCGACCAACGTTATCGGAGATCAGGACGGCGTCGCCGGTGCATGACAGCGTCACTTCGGCGCGTTGCTGTTGCAGAAATGCGGTTTGCTCTGCCGCATTCCGTTCGATCATTCCGAACACTACGCGCCTCAGTCGGAATTCCTGCAGATGACTCTTCAGAATGTAGTCCTGCGCGCCGCGCTCAACCGCCTGTTTTGCGATGCCCTCGTTTTCGGCGTTGGTCAGAAGCAGGATGGGAATCTGTGGGGCCGCCAGTAAGAGGCGCTCGAATGTCGCGACCCCGCGGCCGCGCGGCAATTCCATATCCATGATGATTGCCCGGATGCCGCCCTTGTTGATTTCTTCCAGGGCGCTCGAAACTTTATTGACGGACTGAACTTCGAATCCGTGCTGTGGCGTTCCAATTAACGCTTTGGAAACCAGCCGTGCATCCGCCGGAGTGCATTCCACGAGCAGCACATTCCCTCTTCCTTCCGCTACCATACGCCTCCCCCACCCGCGCGTTCCGGCAGGTGTATTGCCGCGTGATTTAAAGGGAAGGGGGATAAAAAATGAACTTGCTAAAAGTTTGGATTGGAACAGCGCTAACTCAGTTCACGCAGATCTTGTCGCTGAAATCGCCAGCTGCCATGTAGCGCAGCATCTGCTGCTTCAGTTGCGCATCTACTTCATCCGCTATGGTTACCACGTCAGGCAAAAGTTTGCTGTACTCGATGCTGTGGGTGTTCTTGTGCAGGGTGGTAAAAAGCGAGACCTGCAACAACCGGGACTCCTCAACCACCATGGCCACGGTGTAACCCTGTTCACGGCGCAAATCCCCGTGGTGACTTGCAGCAATCGAGAGCGGCGCCACCGTACCTTCTTTCAACTGCAGGCGTGCGATCACGTCTCGCAGCAGCATCGGCAAGTGCCCCGTGCGGGCGTCGTAGCTCAATGGAATGCTCATGAGGTCTTCCTGTTTCTCCACCAACGCCAGCCATTCGTGAATCAGTGCGTCTTGTTCGCGTTCAAGAATATTGGCAACGCTTTCTACGCTCGAAGCCGGGTTGTGTTCTGATGCGGATCTGGTCATTTCTGATTTTTTCGTTTCAAGTTTGTTCACAACTCCTCCATGTACGGCCTGAAGTATCCCATCACGAACAAAAGCGGTCTGTTCAAAACGGTTCATGATTGGAATGCTCTAATTTTTCGGAAATTCGGGTTTGGGAATTTCCTTGATTGGCGTACTGTAAGACTCGCCATATAGTTGGCGCGGAAAGATTTATGATTACATCCGCAAATTGATCGCCTTCCGAGGGGACATCGTCGATGAAGCAATTTCGCTGTGCAAGCCTTGCGTTTGCCATGATCGTCACCATTTCGCTGGGAGCCGTTGCGGCATTTGCGCAACAGGACCCCGCGAAGGATCGCCCGTGGATGGACACCAGCCTTTCTCCCGACGAGCGCGCCGAAATGGTGCTGAAGCAATTGACGCTCGACGAAAAGATCGGCCTGGTTCACGGAGAGGGCATGCCTGGTTGGGGTAAGCCGCGGGCGAATGCTTACATGGGGAACGGCGGCGCGGGATTTGTGTTCGGCGTGGCGCGCCTGGGTATTCCCATGATTCAGATCAGCGATGCCGCGTACGGCGTGCGCAGCAGCGCAGATAATGGAAGGTACTCTACCGCGCTGCCATCCGATCTGGCCTCGGCAGCCAGCTGGGATCCGCAAGCCGCGTGCGAATATGGCGCGCTGATTGGGCGCGAGTTGCGCGCGCAAGGCTACAACATGACGTTGGGCGGCGGCAGCAACCTTACGCGCGAGCCGCGCAATGGGCGCACCTTTGAATATCTTGGCGAAGATCCTGTTTTGACCGGCACGCTGGTCGGCAACCGTATTAAATGTGAGCAGGCTCAACACGTGATCGGCGACATCAAACATTACGCCGTCAACGATCAGGAAAGCGGACGCAACGAAGTGAACGCGATGATCGGCAAGCGGGCCATGCAGGAAACGGACCTGCTGGCGTTTCATATCGGCATCGATATCGGCCACCCGGGCGCGGTGATGTGTTCCTACAACGCGATCAACGGCGACTTCGCCTGCGAGAATAAATATCTGCTGACCGATGTGCTCAAGAAAAGCTGGAAGTTTCCGGGATTTGTGATTTCCGATTGGGGCGGGACGCACAGCGTGGTGAAAGCCTCTGCTGCGGGCCTGGATCAAGAACAACCAGAAGACCTCTTCTACGGCGATCCGCTGAAAAAAGCGGTGCAGGACGGAAAAGTTCCCACCGCCCAGCTGGATGACCACGCGCGGCGCGTGCTGCGCTCCGAATTCGCAAGCGGCATCATTGATTTTCCGACGAAAAAAAGCGTTGTGGATGTCGAAGGCGGATTCGCCATTTCGCGCCGCATCGCGGAACAAAGCTCGGTGCTGCTTAAAAACGACAAAGGCCTGCTTCCTCTCGATCAGGCTAAAGTGCGTTCTATCGCCATTATCGGAACGCACGCCGACGAGGGCATGATTTCAGGAGGCGGTTCCGCGCAAGTCGACCCGCCAGGGTTCCCGCCAGCCGGGTGGCAGGCCCATGTGTGGTTTCCCACGTCGCCGATGAGGGCCGTTGCCGCCAAAGCTCCGGGCGCAACCGTGAAGTTCGAATCGGGCGTTGACACCGCGGCTGCCGCGGCGCTTGCGAAACAATCCGATGTTGCCATCGTGTTTGTTCATCAGTGGACCAGCGAAGGCATGGACTTGCCGAATTTGTCTCTGCCCGATAACCAGGACGCGCTGATCGACGCGGTGGCCTCCGCCAATTCGCGCACCATCGTGGTGCTGGAAACGGGGACCGCGGTGACCATGCCGTGGCTCGACAAAGTTGGTGGCGTGCTGGAAGCGTGGTACGCGGGAAGCAAAGGGGCCGACGCGGTTGCGAATATTCTTTTTGGGGACGTGAATCCCAGCGCCAAGCTGCCGATGACTTTTCCGCGCAGCGAAGCGGATTTGCCGCATCCGCATCTCGTAGCTCCGCCGCCGGGAGCGACGGGTGAAGCGGCGGTGATGAAGAGCGGCGAAGCCAAGCCCACGTTTGAGGTCCACTACGATGAAGGGCTGAAAGTCGGCTACCGGTGGTATGACGCGGAGAAAAAACCGGTGTTGTTTCCGTTCGGCTTTGGTTTGTCTTACACGACGTATGCGTATTCCGATATTAAGGTTCAGTCTGGCGCGGACACTACCGTCACGTTTAACGTAAAAAACACGGGCAGCCGCGCAGGGATGGAAGTCGCGCAAGTTTATGCCGCGCTGCCCGCGGACACCGGGGAACCTCCGAAGCGCCTGGTGGGCTGGAGCAAAGTGCATCTGGATGCGGGCGAAAGTAAGGAAGTGAGCGTGCGCGTCCCAACTGCGTATCTTTCCATCTTTGATGAAGCTGCCAACGAGTGGAAGCTGGCGCCTGGTAGTTATTCGTTCATGGCCGGAGGCTCTTCGCAGGATTTGCCGCTGACACAAAAAATCGCGATGAAATAGCCAACTGAAGTGGCGCGTGCAAGACTTCGCTCCGCACTCCGGTATAATTTGAGGCATCAGACCACGGGAGGAAAAATGGCCGAGCCATCTTACGAAGAATTGAAGGCTAAAGTAGCGGAACTGGAAAAGAAAGGCTCCGGGCGGCGCACCGGTGCGCTGGAATTTCGCGTGGGCGAAAAAGGCGGCGTCAGTGTATATGGGCTGGGCCGCTTTCCGGTCACACTATATTACGAACAGTGGACGAGGCTGCTGGATGCCACTCCGGAATTGCGCGCGTTTCTGGAAGAGAACAAGGCGGACGGCAAGCTGAAGCTGAAGCAGGCGTAGGTTTTTCGTTGCAGCGTGCTGGCTTCGAAATGCGTAGCTAAAACGGAAGGGCGGAAAGGTCCACGTTCCCGCCCGAGAAAATCACGCCGATTCTTGCAAGGCTTCCATCCGCGCGGCGGGGCAGCTTCAAAGACGCAACCGCCCCCGGCCGCAACAGCGGAGCAATAGCCACCGCCGATGACGGCTCGATAATAATTTTCATGCGCTCCCACACCAAGCGCGTCGTGGAAATAATCTCTTCCTCGCTGGCCAGCAAAATTCCATCGACATATTTTCGCAAAATGGCGAAGGTGCGTGGCGCCAGCGCGGCGCGCAAACCATCGGCAATCGTGTCGCTAGAGTCCTGAGCTTGCAGAGTGCCGCTGGTGATGGAGCGGTAAGCATCGTCGGCGCGCTCCGGCTCGCAGCCAAAAACACGAATATCCGGACGCAGCCCTTTGGCGCCAAGACACGTTCCGCTGAGCAATCCGCCGCCGCTGACCGGCGCGAAGACGGCGTCGAGATCAGGGAAATCTTCCAGCAACTCTTTGACGGCGGTGGCCTGCCCGGCGATGATGCGATCGTCGTCGTACGGATGCACGAGATAGGCGCCGGTTTCCGCCTGCACGCGCGCGCACGTTTCATTGCGGGACGTGACGGTCGGCTCACAAAGAGTCACTTGCGCGCCGTAGGTCTCCACCGCACGATATTTTGTGGCCGAAACATTTTTGGGCATTACCACCCAGGCTTTTATCCCTCGCCAACCGGCCGCGCAGGCGATGGCCGCGCCGTGATTGCCGCTCGACTGCGTCACAATTCCGCGAGAGACTTCGTTTTCGGTCAGCGAAAAAATTGAATTGGTCGCGCCGCGGATTTTGAACGATCCGGTCTTCTGAAAGTTGTCGCATTTGAAGAAAATACGCGCGCCGGTGAGCGCGTCCAGCGAAGCATTGGTCAGCACCGGGGTGCGATGAATTTTCGGAGCGATGCGCGCGTGCGCTTCCACGATGGCATTCCAGGAAGGCGGACCAAAGGTTTGCGCGTCCGCAAGGGACTGGCCCGGTGCCGGCTGCGGCGTTGGTTGTGATGTCATGGCGACGCTATCTACTCCCGACGCTCAGCAGAATACTGAAGGAAAAGGCTCCTGCAAAGCGGCGGAACGGGCTTTTTCACGCCCTGGAACCGCTAATTTGACACTTGACCTCTCCCGCAGCTTTGCCATACTGAAGCGAGCCCCCGCAACTGTGACTCTGTGTCTGTGTTCCCCCGAGTGGAGCCGCTAAACGTGAAAGTCCCGGAACGCCGGCAATTGACCCGCTACAGCCTCCGAACGCCGCTGCGATTTCGCGCGCTGGGAGTCACTACGGATAGCTGCGAGCATTTCACGGAAGCGTTGAACGTTTCCCGCGGCGGGTTTTTCTTTGCCTCTTCCGCGCCTTTGCAGGTGGGCGTGCCGCTGGAAGTGACGCTGCGGATGCCCAAGGAAGTGACTGGAACCAGCGAGCAGGAAACCAACTGTACGGCGCGCGTGGTGCACGCACGAAGCGAACCGTTTGGCGACGGGCGCATCGGTTTCGGCGCTGAAATCGAAAAACTGCACGTTGATCCCGCCAAGCCCGATCGCTGGACTGCCTAAAAGTTATTTGCCTGCGGGCGATCCCGGAACAGTTACCGTAGTCTTCGCGCTCCCTACATTTTCAAAACGGTCGTAAGCGCGCACCGCGATGATGTGTTCTCCGGCTGACAAACCGCCAACAGTAAATTCGTATTTTTCTTCCGGCGCGTCGCTGATGTTTCCCGCCGGTGCGACCAGAATCCAATCGCCGCCGTCGAGGCTGTATTGCGCGCGCTCCACGCTGGTGCCGTCGTCGCGCGCGCTGAATTTCACAGTCACGTTGGCGACCGCAGGCGAGCCGCCACGGGTCCCCGTCGTGGTGGCTTCCAGGTGCTCGATCACCGGAGGAGTGTTGTCCACTTCAAAGCGCTCACTGACGCGCTCCGCATTGAGCGCGGAGGCGGGCGGGTTCGAGGGCGCGTCGCTGGCGACAATCTTCAGGTAATAGGCGCCATCCGCGAAAGAAGTGGTGTCCCAGGAATAAAATTTCTGTTCCAGTTTGTCCTTCAGCACTTTCCACTCGCGCTCGTTTTCCCCGCGATAGTAAACGGCGTAGCGCAACTCGTCGTCGTTCTGATCGCTCGCACTCCACAACACGGAAGCGTAGCCTTTCTGCAGCACGCCTTGCGGGGGAGGCTCGAATCGCGGCGGCGTGCCGGATTGGGTGATGATCAGTCCCGAACCACTCGGCGCGGGCGGCATTTTGAGAGACACGCTGGCCGGTTGACCCGCGGAGATAATGGTTGTGGTGGTGGCGCGCACGCCGGGATCCTGAAGCGCGATGCCTTCGATGACCGGCGCGACATTGCGCGGGAGATACGCCAGGCTGGCCCAATCGACGCCGTCGCCGGGACGGCCGCCGTGAATCACGGCTTTCCATTGAGCGAAACGCGCCGGAGGAATATCTACCGCGCCCGGGTGACTGTATGGGCCTGCCCACGGAGACCATTCCTTGCCGGGATCTTCGGTGTTGCCGCTGCGCGCGAAAAATTCCACGCGCGGTTCGGTTTCATGCTGTGAAGATTTTTTCGTCCGCGACGTCGGGCGGGAATTCGCGGCTTCGTCGGAAGTCTGCGGGCTCCACCATTCCAGCCGTCCCCATTGCGAGAAAATCTGTGCGTCGAAGGAGCGCGATTCGTAGCTGCCTTCGGCCTCAAAATTCGGGCCGACAGAGAAAATCTTGCCGGGATTCGCGGTGCACACGAAAACGCGCCCGTCTTTCCCGCGAGAGATACCGGTGATTTGCGCGGAGCCGGCCTTGGCCAGTTGCGCGAAAACGCCGCGAGAATCGATGGCCAGCAGTGCGCCGTTGTTGCCGGTACCCGCAAGCAGGCGGCCGTCGGCGGCAAGCCCCAGGGCGTATACCACGTCGTCGCGCGAAGTCCACAGCTCATCGGCGGCGCCGGCCGGACTGATGCGGTAAATGCTGGAAGACAGCAGCGGCGGAAACGCGACAAAAACGGACGGCGAAGCCGACTGGCTGGAAGAGAGCACCGGCCCGCTGGTAATGGTGGTGTTGCCCTGCGGGTTGACAATCACCGTAGATGGAGGCGGCGCAACATTATGCGGACGTTCTCCGATCGCGGAAGCGTAAATGGTTCCATCGGGAGCCACCGCCAGCGCCGTTACTTCGCGCTTGGGCGTCTCGTACAAAACAAATCCGTGTGTTCCGTCGGAACCCTTTTTCGCATTGGAGCGATTGACGCGTAAAACGCGCCCACTCGGTTCAGTCCCGGCGATGAGATTGCCCGCGGCGTCGAAAGCGAGAACGCGGATGTGCGCTTCGTCGCTGGAGTAAAAAAGTTCGCCCTTGCCGCTGGAATTTACCGCGAAAATCTGCCCTTTATCGCCGGTTGCTACATAGAGGGTGCCGTCGGAAGAAAAAGCCAGGTCCCAGATATATTTTGTCTTGGGGTCGAAGAAAACCGATTTTTCGCCTGAGGCAGACACGCGATACACCTTGCCGTCCGGCGAAGTGCCCACGTAGAGATTGCCTTGCGCATCAAACGCGATGGCTTGCGCGGAAAGATCGGAAGACTCAAACACGGTAGTGGGCTTACCAGCCGAATCGAAGCGAAAAACTTTTGCCGGGGTGCCTCCGGCGGTGTAGAGCACGCCTTTCGGATCGCTGCGCAGCGACCACAGATACGAGGCGTCGGCGTCAGCCACCAGCGTGAATTTCGGGGCCAGCTCGATGCGGCCGTCGCTGCGTACCGCCACGCCGTGCGCCGTGCCCTTCAGAAATTCTTCGTAGCTGTTGGTTCGCCAGTGGCGGGTGTGTTCCGCGCGCGCGGCAAATGCGCACGCAGCGGCGAGAAAAACCAATGCACAGAATCGTGAAGCGCGGATCGTAAGCGGAGATACGCCGGCCGGGCCTTGCAGCATTTTCTTAAGGTGAGTTCTCATCGTATTTGCAGGTTCAGTGAAATGACCCCGATAACCGGGCCGCCCAGCGGGATGGAAGATTCGCTCGCCAGCGATTCGCGAAGAATCTGCACACTGCCCGGCGCCGGACGCCCATCCACGATATTGATTTCCGACAGCGGCACGTTGGGCAATTCCTTGTCATCCCAAAGCATGGTGGGCGATGGAGCGAAGAGTCCCACGTACAGGCGATCATTGCGGCGCTCGCGATTGAGCAGCGCGATCAGTTGATCGAGGCCCGATGAGCCGCCGGCGCCGACGGCGGCAAAGCCGCGTGAGGCGCGATTCAGCATATCTGCGTCACTGACGAGCACGCGCAGCACGGAGCCTCGCGCGGCCTGGTCGGGAATGCGCACGGTAGTTTCTTCCACGCGCGCGGGCCCTCGATATGGGCGCACCAGCACGCGGACCCGCAGAGTTTCACCGGGAGCCGCTTCGCCTTTTTCCAGCCACGCGCTTTCGATAGCGAAGGAATGCCGGCCGGGCACGCTTTCCACCCGCAGCGAAATTCGCTCCACATCGGTGGCTTCAAAATTATTGGTGAAGAGTCGCGAGAAAATACTTTGCATGGTCAGCGCAATCGGCAAGCCGTCGGGAGTAAGCGCGTCGCCGGGTGCGAAAGTATTCTCTATCTCTACCGAAGGGTGGTTTTGCAGGCGGATCTCGCCGGAGAGGTGCAATGTGGTGCCTTCGCCATACAGAGAATTCTGCGTAAGGCCGCTGAAAGTGGTGAGCGCCACCAGTATGGGAGTAAGGCGCGGGTGGTTGACCAGCTCGAAGTGCAGTTGTTTTTCTGTGCCGGCGGAAGCCAGCGTCAACTCCAGCGGAATCATCGCGGGCGGAGCGCCGAGCTTTCCAGTTACGGCGGTGATGTGATCGCCGGTGATCGTGCCGATGGAGCCGCCCACGTTCACGATTTTTGTAGACGCCAGCGAGGAGGAAAGCGTGGTCAGCACGCGGCTGCGCGCCATGGGCAGCTGCACGTCGCCGAGGCTCAGAAACGGGTGCCCGCACAGGAAAACGCGGTCGGCCTGAACCGCGGTGACGGTACACGCGGAATTGATGGATGCGTCGCCCTGCACCAGAACCATTCCGGCCATGTCCCCAGGCTTCAGCTGCGAATCATCCGCGCGCGGCGCAGCCGTGCCGCCCTGAGCGGCGACAAAACCGTAGCTCTGCAGCTGTGAAGCGAATGGTTGTAGCGCGGCAGCCTGGAAACCGGAGAAAACCAGCGGCGTTTCGATGGGCTCGAGAGCCGAGCCCGTGGGCAACGCCAGGCGTTGCGCTGCAAGTTCGCTGGACGATAACGAAGCTGCTTCATTGGCCGGCGGCTGTAACGGCCCATATCGTTGAGTGGACTGAGGCGCACTATTTTGCGCCGGAGGATTCAGCACGTCGGCGATGGGCGTGACGCCGGCGATCGGCTCCTTGGTAAACACACCGAGCTTGAGCGAAAGCGCTCCCGCCAGTTTTCCTTCCAGGTAGACGGGGCTGCCGCTCATGCCCGCGACGACGCCGGTGTGTTCGACTTTGGGGCCTTTGAGCTCCACCAAAATGATGGATTGCTTCGGCCCCAAAAAATTGGGCATGACGCCCAGAACTTCGAGGTCGAATTTTTCCACCTGGTCGCCGGCAAAAATAGTGTAGGCGTAGCCCTGCATTCCGGCGTGAACCTCAGAAAGAGGCAGTATTTCCGTGGATTGCTGAGCGCGCAGCGGTATAGGCGACCCACTGACTAACCAGGCGAACGCAACGATGGCAAGAAGGAAGGAGGAACGCGTTGAACGGGGAATGCACTGGTGAACCCGAGCCGGGAGCATGAACAAATGATGATACGCGGCAGGGTTAGGTGGCGCAATCCGACGCGCAGAGTGGCCGGCCCAGGACGATTTGGCTAGTGGTTCCAGGACTGTTTGGACGCGCTCAAGCGCCTAAGGGTTGGCGCGGACGGTGTCCCAACGCCAGCTTCACGGAACCTTTAAGTATAATGTCCGCCTTGCGATAGCCAATTACGACAGCGCCCGTCTATAAATGGCGAGTGACCGAAAACCGAGTGAAATAAGGGGGCTTATGCGCTCACCGAAGTTTCGAATACTGGTTGTACTCATACTGGCGGCTGGAATTTCGGTCACGGCGCAGAAAGATTCGCCGGTGGTGCACCAGGGTCCGCCGGACACGCCGGTCCGCGATGTGAAGGAAACATTTTTCGGCACGGAAGTCACCGACCCGTATCGCTGGCTGGAGGATTTGAAGAGCCCAGAGGTTACGTCGTGGATGCGGGCGCAAAACGATTACACTCGCGCCACGCTGGACAGAATTCCCAATCGCGATAAATTACGCGCGCGCATCGCACAGCTCGACGACAGCGGCGTGCGTGTGAATGGCCTGCAGGCCTTTGGCGGACGCTGGTTTTATTTGAAGCAGATGGTCGGAGAGGACAATCGCAAATTGTACGTGCGCGACGGCGCTGCGGGAACGGAGCGCCTGCTGCTCGATCCGCAGACGCGCACCGCCAACGGTGTGCATTATTCCATCGATTATTTTCAGGCTTCGCCCAATGGCAAACTGGTCGCCGTGGGCGTCTCGCCGGGTGGCTCGGAAAACAGCGTCCTGCACGTGCTGGATGCCGCCGACGGGAAGGAAGTTGGACCGAGCATCGACCGCGCGCAATTTGGCGCGGTATTCTGGCTGCCCGACAATCAAAGCTTTTTCTACAATCGCTTGCGAAAGCCGGAGGCCAACGATCCGCGCACGTCGTTTTACCTGAACAGCAAAGATTACCTCCATCACATCGCGGACGATCCGCAAAAGGACGTGGCGGTATTTGGCAATGGCCTGTCGCCCAGCGTGACGATGACGGAGACTGATTTTCCTTTTGTTTCCGTTCCGCCTGGCTCGAAATACGCCTTCGGCGTGGTCGCGCACGGTGTACAGAACGAAGCCACAGTTTATGTGACCAGCCTCGACAGCCTGCACGATGCCAGTGCGGCATGGCGAAAGATCGCCGATACCGGCGACGATGTAACCGCTTTCGACGTTCATGGCGATCACGTTTATCTTTTGTCGCACCACGAGGCTTCGCGCTTTAAAATATTGAGCGTCGATCTGCCCAAGGATGAAGTGGCGCACGCGCGCGTGGTTGTGCCCGCCTCCGACGCGGTGATCACCGGGGTACAGGCGGCCGGCGACGCTTTATACGTGCAGAAACTCGATGGCGGCCTCGGGCGGCTGTGGCGCGTGTCCTACGAGGGGGGAGCGGCGGCGGAAATCAAGCTGCCATTTGACGGCGCGATTCAGGAGATTTTCGTGAACCCTGCGGAGCCTGGTGTATTTTTGCGACTGGCCTCCTGGACCAAGTCGTCGGTCTTTTTTCATTACGATCCGAAAACGAAAACCCTGGCAGACACGAAAATTATTCCGCCATCTCCGGTAGATTTTTCAGGAATTGAATCCGAGGAAGTGAAAGCCAAGGCCCCCGACGGCACCATGGTGCCACTTTCGATCGTTCACCAGCGCAGCCTGAAGATGGACGGTTCGCACCCGACGCTGATGCACGGGTACGGCTCGTACGGAATCACCTACGATCCGGGCTTCGATCCGACGTCACTGGCGTGGCTGGAGCGCGGCGGCGTAATTGCTGTCGCGCACATTCGCGGCGGCGGCGAATATGGCGAAGACTGGCACAGCGGCGGGCGCAAGGGCACCAAGAAAAATACCATCACGGATTTTCTGGCCTGCGCGCAATATCTGATCGATCACAAATTCACTTCGCCGCAGCATCTGGCCGCCGAAGGCACGAGCGCGGGCGGAATCACCGTTGGCGGAGCGATCACCGAGCGGCCCGATCTGTTTGGCGCGACCCTCGACAACGTGGGCATGTCCGACGACCTGCGCGCGGAGTTGCAGGTTAACGGCCCGGCGAATATACCGGAGTTCGGCACGGTGAAAAATGCCGACGACTTCAAAAACCTGCTGGCCATCAGCGCGTTTCACCGCCTGAAAGATCACACCGCGTATCCCGCGGTGCTGCTGACCACTGGAATCAACGATCCGCGCGTCGATCCGTGGCAGATGAACAAGATGACCGCGCGCTTGCAGGCCGCCACGTCGAGCGGCAAGCCGGTGTTACTGCGGGTGGACTATGACGCGGGGCATGGCGGCATCGGCGCGACAAAGTCGCAACACACCGCGCTGCTCACCGATCAATATTCCTTTTTGTTATGGCAACTCGGGGACCCGGAGTTTCAGATGCCGGGCGGCGCGGCGAAGGAAAAGGCGGCGGCCAAAAACGAGGACCTCGATGGCGCTGCGGCAATCTTTGCGCTGAATTCGCGCCCTGGCTCGCATGTTTTTCACAGGCCGCCAACCTATCGCAAGTTAGTCTTTGGCGAGATGAACAGGGGCCTCGGGATCAATTTCTATTTTCGTTGATCAATCCATGTGGTTCATGTGGTTGTGCATGGCGAAGATTTTGTCCAGGCCGTCTTCGTATGGATAAACGTGCACCATCCAGCCGAAAACCGTGGGCATGAAGCGGCCGCCCGCGGCGTCGCACGCTTCCTGCGTGGCGATCGAGCCCTTCAGTCCGAATTTCGTGTAGTCCGCGGATAGCCGCTGCTCGCGCGGCGGTAGACAAAGATTGGTGTGCAGGTGCCAGCTGGCGATGCTCAGCGGCACTCGCTCGTTGAGTTTATCTTCCGAAGCGCGTTTCGGCATGGTGTACATCGCACCGACCAGTTTCATAACCGGTGGAAGTTTTCTTGTACAGCAGCGATGTAGGCCGCGCAGCGTCGAAGGTGAACGCTTCCAGGAATCCGTTTTTCATTTTGGTGAAGTGATATTCCGGTTGAGGAATATTGGGCAGAAAGATCTTGAAGCCGTCGTCGAGCGCTGCGTGATAGTCGCGGTATTTTTCGATTCCGCTGCGCAACTGGGCGACGACCTCGTTGGCGCGCTGAACATCTTCAGGACTTTGCGGGCGCGGCGAAGTCATATACATGTGCAAGCTGTGGGCGTCGTGGCCGGAAGTCATGTCATGCACCGCGCCGGCTTCGGCGGAATGTTCCTCGTGCATATCCATGCCAGGCATGCTGTTGCCGGCCGGCTGCGTAGACTGCGATTCCTGAGAGCTGGCGTTTTGCGAGGCGGACAATTTGTGGGCGGGCACAGCGGCGAGCAGAACGGCTACAAGGAAAAGGCCGCCGGCGAAGATGCCGATTTTAGTAAGCAGATGAATAGCGGTGTCGCACGCAGACATAATGTTTCTCCCTATTCATGATACGCACGGCAGGCCGGAAAAATTTCACGTGCTCGCCAACAATTACCGTAGAGAAAACTGGTCCGCAGGACAGGTTCGTGGCGTCCCGATCTTGTGACGAGGAGTACGCCCGGAACGGTTGGCACGCCGCACGGCCTGCGATAGCGGCATGGTAAAATCTGCGCGTGAAAAAAGAGACCATACAGCCGGCGAAATCCATCAATGGCGGCGTCGAGCTTCCCGGCGACAAATCCATTTCTCATCGCTACGCCATGCTGGCGGGGCTTGCCGAAGGCACCAGCGAGCTGCGCCATTTTTCCGCGGCGGCGGATTGCCACAGCACCCTCAAATGTATGAGCGCGCTCGGCGCCGACGTAAAAATCGAAAAGGATTTTGTTCGCGTCACCGGCCGGGGCGCCCGTGGATTGAAAAGCAGTTGGCGCGCGCTGGACGCCGGAAATTCCGGCACCACCATGCGCCTGCTCGCCGGAATTTTAGTCGGGCAGAGTTTCACGACACGCCTGACCGGCGATGCTTCGCTGCAAAAGCGCCCCATGAAGCGCATCGTCGGCCCACTGCGCGAAATGGGCGCGGACATTCGCGCGCGCGAAGATAATTTCGCGCCGCTCGAAATTCATGGCGCGAAATTAAAAGCGATCGAGTACAACATGCCGATGGCCAGCGCGCAGGTGAAGTCCGCTGTGCTACTGGCGGGATTATTCGCGGACGGCGTGACGGTGGTGACCGAACCGGCCCGCACCCGGGATCACACCGAACTGGCACTGGAAGAATTCGGCGCCACCATAGAGAAGCACGGCAAAACCACGCGCGTCCATGGTTTGCACAACGGTTCGAATGCTGGCGCCAACGGTTCCGGAAAGTTAATTGCTAAATCGCTCGATGTGCCCGGGGATTTATCTTCGGCGGTGTTTTTCATCGCTGCGGCGTCGCTCTTTCCGGAGTCAAGCCTGCTGATCCATAACGTGGGTCTGAATCCCACGCGCACCGCGGTGCTCGATTTATTTCTATCTATGGGCGCGTCCATTCAGATGCCGTCGCTGCGCAGCGCCCATGGCGAAATCGTGGGAGACCTGGCGGTGAAGGGCGCGCTACTGAAGGGCGCGGTGATTGAAGGCGAACAAATTGCGTTGCTCATCGATGAGCTGCCCATGCTCGCCGCGCTCGGCCCTTTCACCGAAAATGGCATCGAGTTTCGCGACGCCACCGAATTACGCGTGAAGGAGAGCGACCGCATCGCAGCGCTGGCGGAAAATCTGAAACGCATGGGCGCGATTGTAGAAGAGCGTCCCGACGGACTGAAAGTGGAAGGACGCAAAGCAGGGAAGTTGCACGGGGCGGCAATCGATCCGAAAGGCGATCATCGCATCGCCATGGCTTTTGCGGTGGTCGGCCTCGCCGCCGAAGGTGAAACGGTCATTCGCGGCGCGGAATGCGCGGCAGTTTCCTATCCCACATTTTTCGAGGATTTGAAGCGCGTGGCCCAGCGCTGAAAGACAGCGCTGAAATAAAGCCCTGAGAAAGCGCCGGGTTCTAGTGTTCTTCGGACTCGGGAATCTCTACGGACTTATCTCGGCCGTTCGGCGTCTTAGGCGGCCGCGGCGGCGTCGGAACATCGCCGCTGGTTCTGCGCAGCGAAATATTCCCATAGCTGGTCTTCAACGTAATTCTGGTGGCGCGGCCGCTGCCATATTTCCCCTGCAAGTGGTTGTCGCCACCGCTGTTGGTTTTCGCCAGCGTCCCGCCGGAAAAATCCGAATCGATGTCGCAGGAATGGCAATCCGCGATGATCTCAAAACTTGAGGATCCAGGCAGGCTCAGCGAAATCGTGGCGTTGGTATTGGTGATTTCAATATCGTCCTTGGGCGGAGTGGAGTAACGAATCTCGATGCTGCCATCGCGATTCTCGATTTTCGCTTTGCCGCCAAGGTTCTCCAGGTTCATATCGTAGCGGTTGGTGCGCAGTTGCAGATTCCCCGGCGCGTCGGAAATTTCCAGGTTGCCGGAGCTCATTTCGAAATGGCCGCCGAGCTGGCTGAGCGTCATATCGCTGCGCTGCGAAATATAGCGCACGCCCTTGGCGATTTTATCGGCGCGAATCGGACCGTAAAATTCGCCGTCCACGGTCAATCCTCCGGTGGCGCTGATAATTTCCACTTCGCCGCCCTTGCCGGAGAGTTTAATGTCGCCCTTGGTATCGGAAACTTTTACGTCACCGTGCCGCATGTCGACGGTCACGTCGCCGGTGGTGTCACGCACGTCCACATCGCCGTTCTGATTGTTGATGCTCACCGAATTGGCTATGTCGGACACCACAATGTCGCCCTTCTCCGCGCTGCGCACCGTGAGAGTAGCCTTCTTGGGCACCAGAATTTCCATATCGAAGTTAAGCCGCGAATCGCCGTTATTCGAGCCGGTGGGATGAACTTCGTAGCTGTCGCCGTTCTGCACCACCTCGACGGAGGCGCGGTCGGCAATTTTCTGCGCGTCGCCTTCACTCCAGGCGCGCGCATTCTTTTTTCCGGTCACGCGAATCTCCGGACTGTCGGAAGCGCGTACGGTAATGTCTCCGCGGGTGCCGCGAACATTTATGCGCGCATTGGCTGGCACGCTTTTCGGCGCGACCTCCAGGTCGTAATCGTAAGAATTCCTGCCGAAATCGCCAAACTCGATATGCGTGCCGGGGAATTTTTCTCTTGCCGCGTCGACGGCGATCACCACACCCACAAGGGCCAGCAAGCCGAGGATCAGGGAAACTTCGCCGGCGGTGATCCGCGAAGCTCCCGGTTCCAGCGGTCCGCCGGCGGTGCGCTCGTAAAGTTTCAGCACGCCCCAGAAAATGATAATCAGCGGCCACCAGTGCCGGAAAACATCGTGAAATTCAAAGCCGCGATAATTGTGCAGCAGGAACAGCGAGCCGAAAACGATCATCACCAGCCCGATGAAAATCCCGCTGCTGCGTGGTCGCAAGGACATGGAGGCTTATTGCCCCTGGCCCGGATATGTTCCCGGAGGATTCTGCGGCGGCATCGGTGAACCGGCGGGCGGGGGAACGGGCGGCACCGGCATCACCGGCGGCGCGGTCGAGGAAATGTGCCCGTCCATGGGAGCCAGCGCGGACGCCAGGCTGACCACTCCGATGACCACCAGAATCACCGGCCACATCTGGCCAAACCTGAAACCGCTATGGGTCTGCTGCAGGAGAAACAGCACGCCGATGGTGATGATCACCGCCGGCGCCATCAAACTTTTGATGGTACAGCGCCGGCAATTGCAACGAATACGATCGCTCATCTGTGTTGACCTCTAATCCGTTTTCTAAAATTCTTCAGGCTGCGTTTCTTTCCGCGCTCTACGGGCGACCCAGCCTGTTGCGGAACATCAAAACTCCGATGCCGATTAGAACCAGCGGCCACAAACGCCCTATGTTGTAAAACGGAAACCACGAGAAATTGTTCAGCAGAAATAAAACTCCCAGTCCGATCAGGATGATTGGTCCGATGGGCCGTTCTTTGCTCCACGATTCCAGCGGATCGACAGTAGCCTGCCCGAGTTGCTTGGCTTTCGCGGTACGCATGGCGTCAAAGGCCATGTAGAAAATAAATCCTGCCAGCAAAAGTCCGAGGGCCGTATCTGCGCCGGCGCCGACATCGCTGCTCAGTCCGACGATCATCGCGGCGAACACCACAATGTGAATCAGCGCTTTGTTGTACTCGCCGTTGTAAACCGCGCCCAGTCCAGGAAACAATCCGAGGATGAATGCGATCGCGGGGCTACCTCCCGCCCGTACCGGCGGAGGAACAGCCACGCCCGGCGGCACAGTCGGAGAATTGTAAGCAGTTGCTCCCGAAACATAGGGCGAAGCGGCAGGCGGCGTCGCGGGAATCCCCATCGCACCCGCCAGACAATCTTCGCAGTAGTACACGTCGCGGATCGGCCGCGCGCACACTCCGCACAAAGCTTTGCCGCAATTCCGGCAATAGCCGATGGCGTCCACATCCTGATGGACGGCACACTTCATCGAATTCTCCTCTCCAGCAAAAAGGGAACGCTGGCGGCCAGCATCTGCATATTTCTCTCGATGCCATTGGCGCGATTCTGCTGTTTCGGCGCGGATGGATTCGTTCCGTCGGTGCGGCCCGGATCGCCGTTGGGAGTAGCCTGCGGCCGGTGCTCCTGCGCTGGATTCTGCTGGTCGTCTTGCGTCAGGCGCGACTGAATCTCGTACACCACGCGAAGATCGCTGACGAATTTCGTCCCGCGCGCATAGACCAGATGCGTCTGGCGATCAAAATTGCGATAGATGGTGGCTGGCTTCAGATCCGCCAGCTTCGGTTTGCGCCACGAAAAACCCGACGCGGTCAGCACGATTAAAAATGTGGCCGCCACGCTCACGAATCCATAACCCAAACGCGGGTTGGCAAGCGAGCTGAGCCACGCCAGAGCCGCCCGCCAGCCGGTCAATGTTTCACGCGGCCCCAGCGTTTTG
>JBBRZT010000002.1:0-42213 GCA_038236395.1 Candidatus Acidiferrales bacterium | reverse complement strand
TTAGTACCCGTGATTAGTAATTCGCCGCAAAACCCATCACTCCGCATTGCCAAATCCTGCCTGCTCCCACAAACTGGGCTTCGATACCATGAAAAATAAAGATCTTGCCGTAGTCGTTCTCGCCGCCGGGAAAGGCACCCGTCTGAAATCCAGCCTCGCCAAGGTGCTGCATCGCGCTGGTGGGCGTACGCTCATTGAACAAGTCGTCCGCGCCTGCGTTCCTCTAGGTGCCAAAAAAACCATTGCCGTCGTGGGACACCAGGCCGAAGAAGTCATCGCCACCGTCGCGCCGTTTGACGCCACCTCCGTCCTGCAACACCCGCAGCACGGCACCGGTCATGCCATGCAGGTCGTACGCCGCGCGCTGGGCAACGCGAAATTTGCCGTCGTACTTCCCGGCGATGCGCCTCTCGTTCGGCCCGACACCCTCAAAGCTCTGTTGGCCACTCATCGAGCGGGCGATGCCGCTGCCACCGTTCTTACCGCCGTGGTTGCCGCGCCCGGCGGATACGGCAGAATTCTGCGAAAATCCGACACCGCCATTTCCGCCATCGTCGAAGAATCGCAATTGACCGGCGATCAATCCGAAATCAACGAAATCAATTCCGCCATCTATTGCTTCACGCTGGAAAAACTGTGGCCCGCGCTGGCCCAGGTCAAGCCCAACAACAAGCATCGCGAGATTTATCTCACCGATGCCGTCGCCATCCTCGCCTCCAAAGGTGAAAAAGTCCTCGCGCAGGTCGCGGCCGATTCGCGCGAAGTCCTCGGTTGCAATACCCGCGCCGACCTCGCCGAAGTCGACCGCATTTTCCGCGAATGGAAGCGCGCGGAGTTGATGGATGCGGGCGTAACCATCCAGCTTCCCGAAACTGTTTTGATCGATCCCGACGTCGTCGCCGGCGAAGATACCGTCGTCGAGCCCGCCGTTCATCTGCTGGGCAACACCAAAATCGGCGCTCGCTGCGTCATCCGTACCGGAAGCATCCTCAGCGACACTATCCTCGCCGACGATGTCGTCATTGAGCCGCATTGCATGGTCTCAGAGAGCAGGCTCGACGAGCGCGTGGTCATCGGACCATTCGCCCGCCTGCGCGGCGGCACTCATTTGAAAGCAGGCGCGCGCGTCGGCAATTTCGTGGAAGTAAAGAAGAGCACCATAGGCGAAGGCACCAAGGCCATGCACCTCGCCTATCTCGGCGACGCGAAAATCGGATCCAAAACCAACATCGGCGCCGGAACCATCACCTGCAATTACGACGGTTTCCACAAGCACCCCACCACCATCGGCAACAAAGTCTTTATCGGCAGCGATTCCGCTCTCGTTGCGCCCGTCCGTATAGGAGACGGCGCATTCATCGCCGCCGGATCGACCATCACCGAAAATGTTCCCTCCGACGGTTTGGGAATCGCGCGCGGCCGCCAGCTCAATAAAGCAGGCTGGGCCTCAAAAAAACGCCGCGAACTCGCCGCCTCCGCCGCACCGCAAAAGCCCGGCAGAAAAAAATCGCGACGCGCGCCAAAAAAACGCCGCCGCTGAGCTGATTCCGGCGGGTGGGTCAGTTTCCGAAAGCGCGGTTCTCAAGTGGCGAATAGATCCGTTGGACAGAAAAAACTACGGTGCCACCCAAATGACGAAGGTCAGCTTGTCGCCTTTGTAGCCTCCCGTGATCTCCCAGCAGCCGACTGTCGGAATGAAAATGCCAGTTATTATGGAAGCGTGGTCGCCCATGCGGTTACCAATTCCGGCAGCGCTGGCTTGGTCGTCTGTCGCAAGCGATGGAGCTGCAGAGTTCAGCCGTCTGCCTGTGATTGAAAGATGCGGCGGGCTCTCTGTGCGCCAGTTGTAGCCCTGTCGCCACCACTGGACCTTCTGTCTGAAAGCGGCGTCGGTGGGATTGTAATGCGGCAAATGCTTCCATGTTCCGTCTGTGGGCAATTGAATCCACAATTTTTCGCTGCCAAACCAGAAGCCATCGGGGTTGGTCTGGCTTGGATATGGCGACGGCGGCACAAAAGGCCTTCGGGGCGGCTGAGTAACCGGACAGCTCTGAGGAGCAGTCCCAGCAAAGGTGACGGTGGATTCAGACCTTAGCTCAGCAGAAGCCTGCGCGTGCTGATGTTCAACAATCGGCTTGGCGCCAATGGTTACAAAGAACGTCGTCAATAAGAAGGTGAATGTTATTTGGGAAGCCAGCATCTCAGGCCTCTTGGCGTTAATCATATACCTTGTCTGTGTTAAAATAAGTCTCCCCACAACGTTTTAGGGAGCCGCCCGCGCATGAAATTTGGAGTCGTTGTCTTTCCCGGATCCAATTGCGACCACGACGCGTTCTACGCCATCAGCGAAGTTCTTCACCAGCCGGTCGAATTCATCTGGCATCAATCCGAAGATTTGGCGAATTCCGACGTCATAATTTTGCCCGGCGGATTTGCCCATGGCGACTATCTGCGTACCGGCGCGATTGCCCGCTTCTCGCCGGTGATGAAGCCGGTGGAAAAGTTCGCCAAAAGCGGCGGCTTGGTCCTCGGTATCTGCAACGGCTTTCAGATTCTTCTCGAAGCTGGCCTGCTCCCCGGCGCCATGATGCGCAACGTCGGCCTGCGCTATATCTGCCGCCACGTTTATATTCGCGTGGAAGACACGGCTACACCATTCACCCACGCCGCCAAAAAAGGCCAGATTCTCAAAATTCCCATCGCGCACAACGAAGGAAATTACACCTGCGATCCTGAAACGCTCGCGCAGCTACGGAAAAACGATCAGATCGTTTTTCGTTACACTACCGCCGACGGCAGCGATGACGCCGCCGGAAATCCCAATGGCTCCATGGATAACATCGCCGGTATCTGCAATCGCGAACGCAACGTCGCCGGTATGATGCCTCATCCGGAGCGTGCCGTGGAGTCCGCGCTCGATTCCGCCGACGGTTTGGTGATTTTCCGCTCGCTGGTGGAAACTTTCATGACTTCCGCGAAGGCCACCGCTTGAGCTGCGCTTTCGCAGTTGGATTTATTTCTCATCAGTACGGCTTTATCGTATCCTCCACATTTCTGGCACGCGATTTCTAGGTAGGAAAATTGGCGACAGCAAGCGCGGAAATTAAAGTCACGGCGGAAATCGCCGCGGAGCATGGCCTCTCGGCTCCCGAATACGCCCGCGTGCAGGAAATTCTAGGGCGCGATCCCAACATTACCGAGCTGGGCATTTTCAGCGTGATGTGGAGCGAGCACTGCTCCTACAAATCCAGCAAAGTGCATCTCAAGCGCCTGCCCGTCCGCGGAAAGCTAGTCGTCCAGGGTCCAGGAGAAAATGCCGGCGTCGTGGACATAGGCGACGGCCTGGTCGCTGCGTTTAAAATCGAATCGCACAACCACCCCAGTTTCGTGGAGCCGTTTCAGGGCGCTACCACCGGCGTCGGCGGAATCCTTCGCGACATTTTCACCATGGGCGCTCGCCCCATCGCCATTCTTGATTCGCTGCGCTTCGGTCCGATAACTCCCGAAAAGTCGGCTCCGTCGGTCGCCGCAGAAACGATCGCAAAAAATCGCCGCATCCTCGACGGCGTAATCCGCGGCGTAGCCAGTTACGGTAACTCCTTCGGCGTGCCCACCATTGGCGGAGAAGTTTGCTTCGAGCCGTGCTACTCGCAGAATCCTCTCGTCAACGCTCTCGCGCTGGGCATCGCCAAAAAAGAAGATTTGTTTTTCGCCAAGGCCCGCGGCACCGGCAATCCGGTAATTTACGTCGGCGCAAAAACCGGCCGCGATGGCATCCACGGCGCATCGCTGCTCGCCTCTGCTGAATTCACCGAAGAATCGCAGCAAAAACGCCCCAACGTCCAGGTCGGCGATCCCTTCATAGAAAAATTGCTCCTGGAAGCCTGCCTCGAAGCCATGGCCACCGGCGCGGTAGTCGCCATCCAGGATATGGGCGCCGCCGGCTTGACCTGTTCCACCACCGAAATGGCTTCACGCGGCGGCACCGGCATCGAGATCGATCTCGGTCGCGTCCCGCAGCGCGAAACCGGCATGACGCCCTACGAAATCATGCTCAGCGAATCACAGGAGCGCATGCTGCTCGTAGCCGAAAAAGGCCGCGAACCCGAAGTCCTGCAGGTTTTCAAAAAATGGGGCCTCGATGCGGTAGTCGTCGGCGAAGTCGCCGATGGCGGCCTCCTTCGCGTCAAAGATCACGGCCAGGTCGTCGCCGAAATCCCCGCGCATCCTCTCGCCGAAGAAGGACCGGTCTATCGGCGGCCCATCACGCCTCCCGCGCCGCGCGCGGAAACTTCCGCCGACTGGTTTGCATTCGCGCCCGCAAATAAAAATCTCACAGATAATTTCAAGCGCCTGCTCGCCTCTCCGGCTATCGCTTCCAAAGGCTGGATCACCGAGCAGTACGACACCATGGTGCGCACCAACACGCTCGCGGTCCCCGGCGCCGGTGACGCCGCGGTGGTTCGCATCAAAGGAACCAAACGCGCTCTCGCGCTGGCCACCGACGGCAACGGCCGCTGGTGCCAGTTGAATCCCCGCTTGGGCGCCATGCACGCCGTCGCCGAAGCCGCGCGCAACGTCGCATGCTCCGGCGCGCGCCCCATCGCCGCCACCAATTGCCTCAATTTCGGCAGCCCGGAAAAGCCCGCAGTCATGTGGCAATTCAGCGAAATCATCGACGGCCTGGCCGAAGCCTGCACCGCACTCGAGACTCCCATCACCGGCGGCAACGTCAGCTTCTACAACGAAACTCTTGGAGCTTCGATTTATCCCACTCCCGTCATCGGAATTCTTGGCGTGATCGAAGACGCCGCCAACGTCCTGAAATCAGGCTTTCGCAATTCGGGCGACATCATCATTTTGCTGGATGGGTTGAAAGAACCCGCGCCTGTAACCGTCAACACCGCAGACGCCCTCACTGCCGATCTCGCCCGCGAATTTTCTTCCTCGGAGTATTCCAAATCCGTCGCAGGCATCGTCGCCGGCCAACCGCCAGCCATCGACCTCGCCGCCGAAAAACGCCTGCAGCAATGTTTGCTCGCGCTGGCCTCTTCGCAATCCCTTCAATCCGCTCACGACCTCAGCGATGGCGGCTTGGCCGTCACTCTCGCCGAATCCTGCTTCGCAGCACCGAAATTGGGTGCGCAGATGACGCTGCAGCACAACGCTCCCGCCGAGTCTTTCCTTTTTGGAGAACGTGGCGCTCGCGCGGTAATCTCCATCGCACCAACAAAGCTCGATGGCATCCTCCATCTCGCGCGCGAACACGGCGTCGCCGCCACCGAAATCGGCAACGTTACCAGTGACGGCATTTTCAGCATCCAATACAATGGAAGTGCCATAATTGAAGAGTCCGTGGAAGCGCTCCGCGAGATCTGGTCCCATTCGCTGGAACGCGCACTCAAACAATGAAGCCTAAGCTCGCTTACGCCGACGATCATTTCCACGACGAGTGTGGTGTATTCGGCGTCTTCGGCCATCCCGAAGCCGCCAATCTCACCTATCTCGGCCTCTACGCGCTGCAACATCGCGGCCAGGAATCTGCCGGCATTGTTTCCAGCGACGGCCATGAACTGCATCTCCATCGCGCGATGGGCGAGGTCGAAGAAATTTTTCAGCCCGCCGTGCTCGCAAAACTCCCGGGCAACGCCGCCATCGGTCACACCCGCTATTCCACGGCCGGCGATAAAGCGCTGCTCAACGCTCAGCCCATCATGATCGATTGCAACAAGGGCAAAGTCGCCCTCGGTCACAACGGCAATCTCACTAACGCCGCCGAATGGCGCCGTAAGCTTGAGCATCGCGGCTCGATTTTTCAGACCAACAGCGACACCGAAGTCATCGTCCATATGATCGCCCGTTCGCAGGCGCGCAATTTGTCTGGCGCCATCGGTGACGCCTTGAACCAGGTCGAAGGCGCTTACTCATTACTCTTGCTCACTCCCGACGAGTTGTACGCCGTGCGCGACCCTCGCGGTTTTCGTCCGCTGGTTTTAGGCAGACTTCCCGCCACCGACGTGGCCCCCGAAGCCTGGCTGGTCGCTTCCGAGACCTGCGCCTTTGATCTGCTCAACGCCCAATACATTCGCGAAGTCGAACCGGGCGAAATGGTGCGCATCTCCAGGTCCGGCATCGAATCCATCCGCTTTGCGCCGGTAAAGCCGCAGCAGCACTGCGTATTCGAACACGTTTATTTTTCACGCCCGGACAGCATTATTTTTGGCCGCTCCGTCAACGAAAGCCGCGAAGCGCTCGGCCGCCTGCTCGCCCAGGAGCATCCCGCCGACGCCGACATCGTCGTGCCCGTCCCCGATTCCGGCGTTCCCGCCGCGGTCGGTTACGCGCTCGAATCAAAAATCGCTTTTCGCATGGGACTGATTCGCAATCATTACATTGGCCGCACTTTCATCGAGCCCTCCCAGGCCATTCGCAACTTCGGAGTAAAGCTCAAACTGAATCCTGTGCGCGGCCTGATCGAAGGCAAGCGCGTCGTGCTGGTCGATGATTCCATTGTGCGCGGCACCACCAGCCGCAAGATCGTGCGCATGGTGCGCGAAGCAGGCGCCAAAGAAGTTCACGTGCGCATCAGTTGCCCTCCCACGATTTCGCCGTGCTACTACGGCGTGGACACGCCCACGCGCGAGGAACTCATCGCGTCCTCCAACTCCCCGGAAGAAATTCGCAAATTTCTCGGCGCTGATTCTCTCGGCTACATTTCCATGGCCGGCCTGCGCCAGGCTGTCGACGACAGGGAAGGCAAGTTCTGCACTTCGTGCTATACCGGCGTATACCCCACCGACCTGGTGCAACTGGAAACTCGCCCCGGTAACGGCAACGGCGTGGTTGGCGACCTCAACGGAAACTCTGCGGAAGAAATCGCAATAGAAAGGCCAGTGGTGGTGGAAAGTGAAGGCTGAACGCAAGAAAAAACCGGAAGAGCCGCACGTGCCCGTGGGCACTAAAATTCAGCGCGAGGTTATCGCCTGGTTCTGGGTCGGACTGGTGTTTCTGCTGATCAACGGAACCATCGGCCAGGCGCGGGTCATTCCTTCCGGCTCCATGGAAAACACCCTGCTCATCGGCGACCACCTGATCATGAGCCGCGTCGGCTACGATGCCGGCGTGCCCTTCACGAATTGGCACGTTCCGCTGTGGCGCAATCCCAAGCGCCAGCAGGTCATTATTTTCAAGCCGCCCTTCGCGCCCGATACTCCGGATTATGTCAAGCGCGTCGTCGGCCTACCCGGCGACAGCGTCGATATTCACGACGGCGCAGTGTGGGTCAACGGGCAGAAACTCACCGAGCCATACACTCTCGGCCCCAGCGAGCCTTATGAGCTGCATACTCCGTACAAAGTCCCCGACAATTGCTATTTTGTGATGGGCGACAATCGCGGCAACTCCTACGACAGCCGCTTTTGGGGCTGCGTCCCGCGCAAGGATATAATTGGTACGCCCGTGATGATTTACATGTCTCTCGACGCGCCTTCCGACGCTTGGGAACCTGGTCAGATTCGCGAGCGCTTCTTCGCCTACGCTAATGCCATCCTGCATCCCGGCAGCGTGCGCTGGAAGAGACTGTTTCACATTTTTTAGTTGCAGCATCACGCCGCGCCCTCCGCGGTGGTATCGCTCCTAACCGTGAGATTTGATTTGGTAAGTGTGTCCGTGATTTGGCCGTGAGTTGTACGTGCAGTACGTGAGTTGTCGCGAGAGTTTTTGAATGCAGACAGGGCTTCCATGAAATATGCAGACGCTGGAGTAAACATCGCCGTCGCTGACGACGCCAAGCAAAGGATTCGCCATCATGCCAGCCGCACTTTTACGCCCGGAGTTCTCGGCGGCATCGGTGGCTTTGGCGGCCTATTCGCCCTGGACACCAAAAAATGGAAAGAGCCCGTTCTGGTCTCCAGCGCCGACGGTGTGGGCACCAAGCTGAAAATCGCCATGGCCATGGGCGTTCATTCCACCGTTGGCGGCGACCTGGTGAATCATTGCATCAACGACATTCTGGTGCAGGGCGCCGAGCCGCTCTTCTTTCTCGACTACCTCGCCATGGGCAAGCTCGAGCCTCAGGTCGTCGAGCAGCTGGTCGACGGCATGAGCCGCGCCTGCCGCAAAGCCGGTTGCGCATTGATTGGCGGCGAAACCGCCGAAATGCCAGGCTTCTATCCCGCCGGTGAATACGACGTGGCCGGCTTCATCGTCGGCGTGGTCGAGCGCAAGCGCCTGCTCAACGGAAAGGGTGTAAAGCCCGGCGACGCGTTGATCGCCTTGCCTTCTTCAGGCCTGCACACCAATGGCTATTCGCTGGCGCGCAAACTGGTTTTTGAAGTTGCCGGACTCCGCCCCGATACGTACGTCGCGGAGGTAGGCAACAAAATCGGCGCGGAATTGCTCAAGCCCCATCTGTGCTACGCCCCCGCGCTAAAAAACATCGTCGCGCGCGGCTGCGTTTCCGCCCTCGCGCATATCACCGGCGGAGGCATCCCCGGCAATCTCCCCCGCGTTCTGCCCAGCGGCGTGAAAGCCCAGATCGATCTCGAATCCTGGCCCGTCCCGCCCGTCTTCAAATACCTTGCCAAAGTCGGCAAAATCGACGGCGACGAACTGCTGCACTCCTTCAACATGGGTGTAGGCATGATCCTGGTTGTCCCACCCGCCAACGTAAAATTTGTGGAAGCCGACCTGAAAAAACGCCGCGAAAAGTTCTACCGCATCGGTCGCATCGAACGCAGCGACTCCGGCAAAGCCCGCGTAGCCTATTCCGGCGCCCTCGCCCTGTAGAAACGATTCATCTATCATCGCGAGCGGTGGGTCAGTTTCCGACTACCCGCGCGAGCTCAACTGGTCGAGAGTTAGCCTGCCACTGCGGGGGACCTGAGGATTCATGAAGACATTCGGGCGCAACGTGAGGCCCCATAGGAGAAATCTGTCGTGTTATTGACGAGAAAAGCCTTCCAAATCATTCTTTGCGATAGTCCCGAGCAAATCGTGGGCTTGCTCTCGGGCTTTTTCGGCCGCTGGTGCGTCAAGCTGGCTTTCAACCGATTTCATCGTTTCTTTGACTTTCACCCATTCATCCGGCGATATGGTTTTCTCCTGTGCCTGCAAAACGAGTAGCCAGCTATAAGAAGCAGTGAGATCTTTTGCGACGCCATCCCCATCTTTCAGGCGACGAGAGACTTCAAACTGAGCGTTCAGCTCACCGTGCTTGGCTGATTCCAGAAACCAGCGATAAGCCTCTTCGGCATTAGTCTCCGGACCTTGCCCCGTTGCGTACATCCAACCAACGTTATGCAGTGCGTCACGGTCGCCGTTTTCCGCTGCCTTCTTATACCACTGGAGGGCAACGGCCAAGTCAATCGGCACACCCCGTCCCACTCGATAGCTATGGCCCAATTTGTATTGGGCATCAACGAACCCCTGATTGGCCGCTTTCTCGTACCATTCATTTGCTGTCGAGAAGCTCTGGTCTACACCGCGTCCAGTCTCGTAACAGTAGCCTAAACGGTATTGCGAACCCGCATAGCCTATCAGCGCAGCTTGCCGGAATAGTCCGCACGCTTTTCGTTCGGCTTCTGGTTTTTCGGTTAGCAGAAGCCGAAGCCCTTCTGTGTCCCACGTCACGACTTCTGCAGATGCGTTGGCGTTTCTACTCTTGACGTGTTCACGCGCCGGTCTTCCACTAAGAGCCGCCCAAACATCCGGATTCCGTTTCAACAAGGTGACCGGCGGGATATCGTCTGGTGAAAAGGAGAGATCCTGGATACCTAAAGCTCTAACCGATGGATTTGGTCGATCTATACCCTCAACGAGGAACACATTACTGGTCAACAGTTTGTACTTGGTTCCTTGAATCTCCACATCATCGGTATCCGACCAATACTTTATGTGGATTTGTATCTTGCCAACGGACATGTCTATTTTGGCCGGGCTTTGATTCACTTCCCATTTGAAGTCGGTGGGCTGGTCTTGCCATCCAGCAGCCCCCTCGAAGTAAACCAACAGCGTAACCACTTTTTGTTTAGCGTCAGCTCGACCTGCAAACCATGCGGATGCGTGCGTGAACGAAACTGGGAATGCCCCTGCTCCTATCGGACGTGGCCCCGCTTCGTTCCTTTGGGCGAAAGCCGCCAGGATGAAGAGACACGCCAAAACTTTGTCAAATCGTCGTAGGTAATTCCGAATCCACATCGATTGTCCTCGATACCGCTCGCAAACCGGGTATCTGCACTGGGGATTGTCTCACAGCAGGATATCCGACCGGGTTCTAGTGCCAACGCCTGATAACGCACTAACCGTAAACTGACCATTACCATCGAGCGCGTAGGTTTTGCCCGCGCTATCGATTGTGCTAACGTTTTCCATTCATGAAAAAACGCTTAGGCGTGTTGCTCAGCGGACGCGGCTCCAACTTTGAAGCCCTGGCGGACAGTGTTGCCGCCGGCCGGATTCCCGACGCGCAGGTCGGCATTGTCATCGCCAATCGCGAGGGCGCGCAGGGAATTGACCGCGCCAGCGTGCGTGGGATTCCCACCCTGGTTCTGCCTTCCCGCGGACTTGAGCGCGAAGCTTACGATCGCCAGGTTGTCGCCGCCTTGCGCGAAAACAAAGTCGATCTGGTCTGCCTCGCCGGATATATGCGGCTGTTGTCTCCCTATTTCGTGCAGTCTTTTCCGCAGCGCATCCTCAATATCCACCCGTCGCTGCTGCCGAGTTTCCCCGGCCTCGAATCGCAGCGCCAGGCCCTCGAATACGGCGTCAAATTCGCCGGCTGCACCGTGCATTTCGTGGACGAAAATCTGGACGCCGGCCCCATCATTCTGCAATCCGCCGTGCCGGTGCTCGACAGCGACACAGAAGGCACGCTATCCGACAAGATTCTGCGCGAAGAGCATCGTATTTATTCTGAGGCGGTTAAAATCGTTCTCGAAGGCCGCTTCAAAATTGAAGGCCGTCGCGTAATTCAGTTGGCCACTCAACCGGTTCACGAATGAACCCTTATAAATGACCTCCGCAACTTTCAAACCCGTCGCCGAACAACTCGCCTACCTGAAAAAAGGCAGCGCCGAAATCATTCGCGAGTCCGAGCTGCAAACCAAGCTGGAAAAATCCGCAAAAACCGGCAAGCCTCTGCGCGTGAAACTTGGCGTCGACCCCACCGCCCCGGACATTCACCTCGGCCACACCGTGGTGATCCGCAAGCTGAAACATTTTCAGGAAATGGGCCACACCGCCGTATTTTTAATCGGAGATTTCACCGCCATGGTCGGCGACCCTACCGGCCAGTCTGAAACGCGCCCACCCCTGACCCGCGAGCAGGTGAACGCCAACGCCGAAACTTACCTCGAACAAGTTTTCAAGATTCTCGACCGCAACAAAACCGAAATCCGCTACAACAGCGAGTGGCTAGATAAATTATCCAGCTACGACATCGTCCGCCTGTGCGCCAAATACCGCGTCGCGCGCATGCTGGAGCGCGAAGATTTTCACACCCGCCTCACCAACCAACAGCCCATCTCCATGCACGAGCTGCTTTACCCGCTGCTGGTCGCCTACGATTCCGTGGTCCTCGAATCCGACGTCGAGCTGGGCGCCACCGAGCAAAAATTCAATCTGCTGATGGGCCGGGAAATCCAGCGCGAGTACGGCCAGGAATCGCAGGTCGCCTTCACTATGCCCATCCTCGTCGGCCTCGACGGCTCGCGCAAAATGTCCAAGAGCCTCGGCAATTACGTGGGCATCACCGAAGCCCCCGGCGAAATGTTCGGCAAAATGATGTCCATTCCCGATGAGCTGATGTGGTCATACTACGAACTGGTCACCGACCGAACGCCCGAAGAAATTTCTAAATTGAAGGGCGACGTCTCGGGCGGAAGCACCCATCCCATGGATGCCAAGATGCTCCTTGCGCGCGAAGTCGTCACTGGATTCCACGGCGAGCCCGCCGCGCTCAAAGCTTCCGAAACATTCCAGCGTGTTTTTCGCGATCGCCAGGACCCCGAAGAGCCGCCCATCAAAAATTTGCCCATCGGCTCGTCTCAGATGATCAAGGTGCTGCTGATGACTCTCGGTCTGGCCGCTTCGGTGAGTGATGCCGAGCGCCTCGTTAAACAAGGCGCCGTCGAAATCGACGGCCAGCGCATCGACGATCCTCGCAAAGAAATCGATCTAACCAAACCCCAAGATTTTCGCCTGCGCGCCGGAAAGAGAAAATTCGTCCGCGTAGTCGTTTCGTAGCTTCCATTTCACCGTATTAATGCTCCCGCCGACGTTGTCTGACGCTCACTCTGCGCGATGCGGACGGTTTCGAGATTGCGCGTGTTAAGTGCTTTGTTTGAGGTGGTGTACTAGGACTTTTACTTAGTTGAGCGTTCAACTAAGGGCCTTGAAAAGGTGGTTGAGCGTTCAAACTGCGGGGTGTAAGAAATACACGTTTTTTGGGCAGAATCCGGACGTGGTGTTGCCTTAAACGTATTTTAACACAACGGTAATTATATGGAAGAGCTTCGGAGGGTTTGCCGTTTAATCTAGAATCTCGCCAACCATTTCACCCACCTGCATCGCAATCGATGGCGCCGCCGTCAGCCCCGGCGAATCCATCCCGACCAGATGAATCATCCGCGGCATTTTCGCATCGCGCTCAATCACGAAATCCGCAATCCCATGTTCCTCGCCCGGCCCCGCGAGCTTCGGCCGCAACCCGGAGTAGGCCAGCTGCAGATCGCCCTCCGTAATCTCCGGCAACAATTTCCTCGCGCCGGGAACGAAATCAGCCACCGCCAAACGGTCGCGCTCGTAATTATCCTTGCTGTCCACGTAGCGCGCCGTCGGCCCGATCAACAACGTATCCCAAATCGTCCGAGTCAAATGCATCCCCAGGCTCAATCCATCGGCATGCGGCAGGGGATACACCAGCCCCCGCACCAAAGACGCATGCCGCCCGCGCACCTCGCAATACTCTCCGCGCAACGGATGAATTTTCCAGGAATGGTTGCCGACTAACGCCGCAACGTCGTCGGCATACAATCCGGCGGCATTAATCACGCAGCGGGCTTCAATCGTTTCGCGCGCGGTAGAGTCGCCAGCATCATCTTCTCCAATGCGAACTTCTGCGCGAATGCCATCCCCGGCAGGCTCCAGCGACTCGACGCGCGCGCGCGTAACAATATTCGCTCCCTGCTCCACCGCTACCCGCGCATACGCCCGCACCAATTCTTCCGCCGAAACAATCCCGGTGCTGGGCACATCCAGCGCCTCCACTCCCGCGATATGCGGCTCGCGCTCGCGAATTTCCGCCGGCCCAATCAGCCGCAAACCCGCGACGCCATTTTCCTCGCCAAGCTTGTAAAGCGCTTCCAGAGCGCCTCTTTCGTTTTCCTCTGCGGCCACCACCAGCTTCCCGGTTTTACGATTGGCCACCTGGTGTTTTTCGCAGAAGGCATACGTCATCCGGTTGCCCGCCAGGCAGTGCCGCGCCTTCAGCGAGCCCGGCGGATAATAAATTCCCGAATGAATCACTCCGCTGTTGCGCGTGCTGGTGGCCATGCCGACACGCGGCAGCCGCTCCACCACAAACACGTCCTGCCAGCGCCTGGAAACTTCCGCGGCAATGGCGCAGCCCACCACTCCGCCGCCAATAATCAAAATGTTGACTTGATCCATGAGCTCGAGTGCCCAGAGTTAAGCGATGGCCACCAAACAATCTATCTATTATCGCTATGATGATTCGCTAAGTGGCGCTTCGTCGAAAAACGGTTTCGTTTCCACCAGCCGCGCCTGCGTCCCATCATGCACCGCGTACACCGCGTGCTTACCCTTATCGTAACCCGTGCGCCACAATGATCCGGCCCCGTGCATCCCGTCCTTATTAATCGCATAAAAGAAAATGTGAAACGTACTCAGCTTTTTCTTGTCATTTTTGTAATTGTGCGCCACGCGCGTCAACGCTTCCATGCACGCCTCCGTCGGCGACTTGCCGCGGCGCATCATTTCCACGATGGTGTGCCCGCCTGAAATTTTGATGTTCTCTTCGCCTTTTCCCGTCGACCCGGCCGCGCCCACTTCGTTGTCCACAAAACATCCGGCGCCGATAATCGGCGAATCCCCTACGCGTCCGGGAATTTTCCACGCCAGCCCTGAAGTCGTCGTCGTAGCGGAAATATCTCCATTGGCATTCACCGCCATGCACGGAATAGTGCCCGTTGGCGGGTGCGCAATCACCCGCTCAACGTGCGGCAGCCACGCCCGCTTTTCCGGCGTGTCAAAAATCGCCGCGATGGTTTCGTTGTATCCATCGATCGCCGATCGCTGCACATATTCGGGACTGTCGATTCCCGGCCGCCAATTAAATGAAGTCGAAGCCTTCCACGCCAGCCAGGCCAGCCGCGACGGCTCGGCCAGCAGGTTCATATCTTGAAATCCTTCGTCGATCGCGAAACGGTGCGCGCCTTCGCCCACGATCATCACGTGGTTGGTGCGCTCCATCACCATTTTCGCCAGCCGCGAAACATTCTTAATTCGCCGCACGCCGCCAACCGCTCCCGCTCGTCCCGTTGGCCCATGCATGCAACAGGCGTCCAGCTCCACCTCGCCTTCCTCGTTGGGCAGCCCGCCGAAGCCGACCGAATCGTCGGTGGGATCGTCTTCCACCACCGAAACCACCGCCACCGCCGCGTCCAGCGTGTCGCCGTCCTTCTTCAAAATATCCATTCCGTGATCCAGCGCGTGCACACCATTGGCGCTCGAAATAATCAGCGGGCGCTTGCCTTGCGCCGCTTGTGGCGCGGCGTCTTCAGGAAAGCCCGGCAACGAGTCTGACCGTACTCCCGTGTCGGAAGAACGCCCAAACAGTTTCCCTGCGCTGGCCAGTGCGCTGCCCGCCAGGGAAGTAAGAAAAAACTTGCGCCGTGTCCACCGTTCCATGAAAGGCCTCCATTATTTCGATTTCAGTTTCGCGCCAGCCGAAACCGCGGCGCATAGTATGTGACAAAACAGAGTCTGTGCGGATGCGCAATTTACAACGAGGCGGGAAGCAGCTATTCCGCGGTGCCCAGTGGCAGAAAATATTGCGTGCCCTTCACGGGATCCTGTAGCCTGCGCAGCAATTGCTGCAAATCTTCAGAACGCTCCACGAAATCGATCTCCGACGTATTAATGACCAGCAAATCGGACGCCGCATAGTGAAAAAAGAAATGTTCATACGCCCGCGCCACCTCTTCGATATATTCCGGCGAAATCTCGCTCTCGTCCCGCGAAGCTTTCTTCTCGATGCGTGCTCGCAAAACTTCCGGCTTGGCCTGTAGATAAATCACCAGGGCGGGCGCGGGAATCCCTGCCGTGAGCGTTTCATAATAACGGTCGTACAACTTCAGTTCCTCGTCGTCCAGGTTCAGATTGGCGAAGATGCGGTCTTTTTCCAGGAGGAAATCCGCCAACACCGGCGCAGGAGCGTCGCCCATCAGCGCCTCTCGCACGCGTTTCTGCCGCTCCATCAAAAAATACATCTGCGTACGCAACGCGGAACCGGGTTTCTCTTTGTAGAAATCCGACAGAAACGGATTGTCGTCGCAGTCGTGAATGCGCCGCGCATGCAGCTTTTCGGCCAGAATCCTGGCCAGCGTCGATTTACCCACGCGCAGCGGCCCTTCGATTACGATAAAGCGCGGCGTCCTCGACCCCGTGTTGAATCTGCTCGCTGCGGTAGAGTCGGTTCCGCCAGAGGCCTCGTTTGGCCAGCCTGCCGCTTCGCTGGATTGAAAATGTTCGCTGTTCGATTCGTTGGAAAGCATGTCGTCGGACGGCCCGGAAAGTGCGGGCGCAATTATAGCGCACCTGATTCCACCGCCACGTGAAGATTTCTGGAGGCCGCGCGGAGCAACGCCCGAAAACACCAACTCCCCGCCGGTTGACACCCGCGAGGAGCTTTTTACTTCACCTTTGAGAGAACTCTTTCGCCACGCAATCAATCCACGCAGCTTAAATTGTCAGCGCACCACTCCCACGTTATGCGCCGCCGTGGTAAACGACATCGTCGCACCCACGCTCTGCGGCACCCACCACAACCGCCGCACCCACATATGTTCGCTCACCATCGCTCGCTTGCCGATGATATCCATTAACAGGGGAGCCACCTGTGTTGCGGCATATATGGCTCCAGAATGCGCAAAAGGCTTCATCAACGGATCGGTTTCCCTTCCGTAGTTACCCGAAAGCGCGCGGCGCGTGGACCACGAATCAAAAGCTGCGCCGGCATGTCCCGCGGCCACCAGCCCGTACCAGATTTTCTTCTGGTTGCGATTTTCGTACCTGCGTTCCGTCGCCGGCTTAACGGGTTCGAACGCAAACGCTCCCGGCATTGCAGCGGCCGGCTCCGCCGACGAAGATTCTCCGCTATTCGCCCGCGGTTCCGGCATCGACGGAATAGAAGCCTCCGCGCTAGCTTCCGCCACCGGCAAATGTGCGGCATCCGATTTCTCGGAACGAGCCGGGGAAGAAATATAGTTCGGAGTAGAGGAAGACACAATCGCCGCGGGTTTCGTCACCGGCAGGACCACGTCTCCGAACAACGGGAGAGGACTCAACAACAGCAGCGCCGCGAATACCATCCACCACCTCAGTCGCCGCGGGCTCAATAAAGCGCTTATCCCGCAACTAAGTCAAGTGTGATGTCAGCTGCCGCACGCGTCACTGGCCTGTCCGGCCTACGCGCGTGGTACTCTTCGAAAAATCAATAGTTCCTCGCTGTAGGACTGCCGTACTAGCGATGTTGGAATTGGCCATCGTCACGCAATAATGCGCGTGCTGTTGCCAGTAAAAGTGCGCACCCTCGCGGTTCCGGAGCCGCTAGCCCTCCGCATGGCCAAGACCCGCGAAATATTGTAAATTTAATGTCTGTTTACCGTTCCCCGGTAGCTCAATGGTAGAGCGTTCGGCTGTTAACCGAAATGTTGGAAGTTCGAATCTTCCCCGGGGAGCCATTCTTCCTCTTTAACATCCTTCATGTCCTCCGCGTCAACTAACAGGTCGGGTTCACTGTGCAACATCAAACCGAAATCGTCCTTCTGGATGTCGTAGCCCCTGTGAACGTAGCATTGCGCTTTTTCGAAAATTGTAAGAGGCTTGCCTCTCGCGATCCGTTGAGCATCTAGAAATGAATTCGACTCAGCTGTTTTCTATGATCCGGAAACACAATTGTCATCAATCGAGAGCATTTTTGCTCTCGGTCTTTCTGTTCGTTTTCGCAACCGCTACCCAACCGACTGCCTCGCAACAGCGAGCTGGCGCGACCTCGTCGAAGGTCGCGGACGCCGGGTGTGTGCGGTGCCATCGCTCGATTTATGACAGCTACATGAAAACGTTAATGGCCAACGCCAGCGCCCCGGCGGCGGAAACTGCTACCCCTGCGGTTTTTTTCCACAAACCTTCTTCCGTCGAGTATCGAGTCACGGTTGTCGGCGGAAACGTCCTGCTCGATTTTTTTCGCCCCGGAGAATACGAGCTTGGAGGACTGCAAGGGCGCAGAACTCTTGAGTATTCCATAGGATCTGGGAATCGCGGGCGGACATATCTCTACAACTTCGAGAACTACTGGTTTGAGGCGCCAATCAATTGGTATACCGCGTACGGAGAATACGATGCCCGGCCCGGTTTTCAGAACAGCATCACTGCGCCATTCAATTTACCGGTGGCCTCGCGCTGCTTGCACTGCCACACCAGCGACGTGCAGTTGGAAATTCCGGGCACTCAAAATCGATACGCGGGGCCGCCATTTAAACATACGGGAATAACCTGCGAGCGGTGTCACGGTGATTCTGCAGCGCACGTTGCTAGCGGCGGCAAAAGCGCAATGGTAAATCCGGCGAAGCTTGGTGCAGTGCAGCGCGATGCAGTCTGCCAGCAGTGTCATTTGGAAGGAGAAATCCTGATTGATCGCCCAGGAAAGAAACTCGCCCAATTTCGTCCGGGCGAATTGCTTTCGGATTATGCTTCGTATTTTGTCCATGCCGGCGCGCCAAACGCCGGATTTGGCCCGGTCACTCAGGTTGAAGCTTTGCCGCTCAGCAAATGCAAGCAAGTAAGCGGTGACAAACTGTCTTGTACGAGTTGCCACGATCCGCATCGCAGAGTGGCCGAAGCGGAGAAAGTCTCGTTCTATCGGGCAAAGTGTCTTCAGTGCCACTCCGATCCTCAATATGCTTCAACTCATCATCAGGAAAATCTGGACTGCGCCAGCTGTCACATGCCGCGCAATAAGGCCACCGGCATTCCGCATCAGCAGACCACGGACCATCGAATCCCGCGCGTCGCACCGGCAATCCAGTCCCCATCACAACCAGGCAAGCACCTAGAATCTGTTTTGACCGCGCACCCCGACGATCGCGATCTCGGACTGGCTTATGCGAAACTGGCGGAAAACGGCGACGAGTTTGCCGCGTCTCGAGCGGTGCAACTCCTGCAATCGGCCCGACTCAAGAGCCCGCACGATCCAGCCCTTTTTGCGGCCCTGGGGTTTGTGCTGAAAAAACGAGGGCTGGATGACCTGGCCATCGATGCACTCAAAACTGCAGTCGAGATCGACCCCAACAACGGCTGGGCTGCCGCGAACCTCGGCGTCCTTTACATGAAAATCGGGCAAAACCAGAAAGCCCTGCAGCTGTTGGAAGCGTCGTTTCGGCGCAATCCATCGTATGCAGGTCTGAATCTCAGTGATCTGGATTGCGCACTCGGCCGTCGATCGCAAGTGAAAATGGTCTTGCAGCGATTGCGTAAGTTCGATCCGGATTCGCTCGAGATACGCCGCCGGTTTAGCGAAATCGGGATCTGCAAAGAAAACTGACCCTGAGGTTTTGTTCCGACCATCTCTTGCCGCTGCGCCGCGACTGGTTTCCTTAATTCGCGGCGAGTTTGGTTAGCGTCTTCGCATTTCCAGACGACTTTCGAATCACCAGCTCCGGCTCGACCGCAATTTCACTTTGAAACTCCGCGCGCTCTTCCATGCGGTTCAGCAAGGTCTCTGCGGCGATGCGGCCCATTTTCTTCAGCGGTTGGCGTACCGTAGTCAGGCTGGGAACGCAAAATGTCGCGCTGACGATGTCGTCAAATCCCACGACCGAAACATCTTCCGGGACCCGCAAACCCCCTTTTACGAACGCTCTCATTGCTCCGATCGCCGAAATGTCGTTGTACGCAAACAGCGCAGTGAATGGAACCCTTCGCGCCAGCAACTCCTGGCCGAAGGGATACCCCAACTCCGGCGTCGAATCCAGCCCGAAGAGCTGCACCACCCGTCGCGGATCGATTTCAATGTCGAGCTCTTTCGCCACTTCACAAATCGATTCCCATCTCACCTGGGAGTCCGAGCTTTCCGCTTGCCCCTTCAAAAAAGCAATCTCGGTGTGGCCCAGATCTTTCAGGTGCTGCAAGCCCAGCATGGCCGCCTTGTGATGGTCCAAAATAATGTTGGTGACATTCTCCAGTTGCCGGTGTCCCGCTACCGCGACGGTAGGTAGCGTTGGCACTTCGTGGATCGAAGTGTCGACGGTAACGAATCCCTCCACACCCCGCGCCATCAGCATCTGTGAGTAGGTCTTCAGCAATTGCACATCGTGGCGGTGTGCGACGGTCAGGAAAAAATAGTTTTTTTCGCGGGTGTACTCTTCGATGCCGCTGACGATCGCCGAACCATAGGCATCGCCGATCTCTTCGAGAATCACGCCGATGGTGAAGGTTCGTTGTACCCGCAGCGAGCGCGCCATGAAATTTGGCCGGTAATTCAGTTGGGCAGCGCCTTCCAGAATTCTTTTTCGAGTGCGTTCCGGAATGGATTTCGAAGCGGCGGAATTGTTGAGAACCGCGGAGACCGTACCGGGCGTCAGACCAAGGTGCTCGGCCACGGATTTCAAAGTCACTTGATTTTTGTTTTTCTTTAGTAAGCCTTTACTCGTCATTTATTTTATTCGCGCTCTGAAAACGGAATTCCGATGACCATCGGAGCAGCGAGTGCACCCCGTTTGCCCACATTGTATCGCAGCTATGCCGCGCCAGCAGCAACCGCCCCCGCAGGTGGCGCGCTGGAAGCGGTTAGACGGCTGGAATTGCTACTGGTTAAGCGCCCAGCGCGTCGCCTGCGCGAAACGGTAAAGCTCGTGGATACAAAAGTTTGTAATGCTAGCTCCTGGCGCGAGCCAGGATTCGCGACGAAACGGTTACGCTAACATTCGTTTCTCGCGCCTGCGGTAGGAATATCGTTATTTTCCGCTTGACACCCGTCGCTAAACCGCTTATTCGCTTATTCCTGCAGGACCCTGCACCCACGAACCATGGCGGATACGACGCCGCGGAAGTCGGCGCTGCCGGAACACCGCATTCGGACTTACGGAGGTTATTTATGCTGCGACAGACGCCTCACCGCACGCAGAACAGGGTTTTGTTCATTGCCTTGCTCGGAGCAGGGCTGTGCGCGCACTCCGGCAAAATCGTGGCGCAGGATAAGTCCCAGGATGCAAACATCAAGGTCCAGACCTCCAACGTGGTGGTGGATGTCATCGTCACCGACCGTCACGGTAAGCATGTTTCCGGATTGACCGCTGCCGATTTCACCGTCTATGAAGACGGCGTGCAGCAGGCCATTACCTCGTTCACCACGCCGGGGCAAGCCAATTCTGAATCCGGCACTGCGCCGGTTTCCGCCGACAAATCCATCGCGCCGGGCGCAACGCAACCAGTTCATGACCTGACGGCTTCGAACAATCCTCATTTGTTGACCGTCGTGCTCGATTTAGCCGATAACCGCATGGCCAATACCAAAAGCTCTTCCGATGCGGTGCTGCAATACCTGGACAAGAGCGCACTGAGCGGCGATTTCGTTTCCATTTATTACATCGATCACAGTCTGCACATGGCTTTGCCGTTTACCAATGACCTCAAACAGGCCCGCGAGACCCTCAAGCAATTGGAGCAGCGCAAGAGCATCGGCGGCGTCACCGGTTCCGATCGGGCCGCGACGCAAGAGGAGATCAACGAACTCCACCGCCAGGCGCATCCAGAAACCGCCCTTGGCGCGGTGGCCGGTGAATTGACGGTCGCCAGCAGCGGCGGCGGCAGCGGCGCGCCTTCGCCCGGCAACAATCTCGCCGGCCTGATTGACCGGCAAATTGACGCCATGCGCAGTTATCTTTCCATGGAAAACATGTTTCAGGCTCGCGCGGTGTTTGCCGCGATGCGAGCGATCTGCCTGGCTTACCGGGACCTTCCCGGTCGTAAGAACGTCGTTTTGTTTTCTGAGGGCTTTTTGTATGCCGACGATGCCCGGAAGGAGATGGAGGCGGTTGCCGACGCCGCCAACCGCTCCAATGTCGCGATTTACGTGATTGATCCCGAAGGTATTGAGGTCAACCCTTACGGCGCCGGCAGCCGGCCCACGGATACCATGGCAGCGCGAATCGCCGAAGCCGGAGCTCCGGGGGCGAATGTCGGCCAGCACAGCGGGGAAACCAAATTTGACCGCATCAAGTCCGTTGGAAATATCAGCCGCGGCGATCAGTTGGAATGGCTGGCGGACACCACCGGCGGATTCATGGTGAAACGCTCCAACGACTTGGTTCCGGCGTTCAACAAAGTTCTGGATGACGCACGCGATTACTACACTTTGGCCTATGTTCCGAAGAAATCCGAGTTCGACGGCAAATTCCACAGCATTAAAGTGGAGTTGGCGCAGCGTGGCAACCAGCTCCGTTATAGAAAGGGTTATTGGGCGGTGCCGCGCGGCGCGGCCCTGGCCATGAGTCCCTCCGCGGCCCAGCTCATTGCCGGTCTGCAGAACGGTTCTTTGAAATCGGCAAGCACTCTCGAAGTGCAGGCGCAGATCCTGCTTACGCCGGACGGTCACTATTCCGCGCCGGTAGCGGTGTCGGTTGCCGGCAAGAAAATTCCCATGGACAAGATCGGCGAAGATTTGAAAGCGACCATGACCTTGATCCTGGTGGCGCACGATTCCCAGGGAGCGTTGACCGGTGTTTCGCAGCGCGCGTGGAACGTGCAATTTCCAGCCAAAGATCGGGAAAATTTTGAGAAGACCGTGGTTACCGTGCGCAGCCAGGTCGCGCTCAGCGAATTGAAGCCGGTCTCGATGGAAGCCATTCTGCAGCTTCCCGGCGATACCTTGGCACGCGGCGGCACGATGATCGAACTTCCCGATTCCGCCAATTCGGTTTATCAACTTTCCAGCCTGTTGCTTACCGATAAAGCGGAATCCGCCACTTGTTCCGACGCCACTGACCCGTTGTGTTTCGTCAACGTTCGTCTCAACCAGCCGGCGAATTCCCGTTTCCCGCGATCCAGCCGGATGATCGTATTTTTTGGCGCCAGCAACCTGCAACTGGATCCGCAAACCAAAAAGCCACGCCTCGGTGCGGCCTTTTCCATAAAATCCGGCAAAGACACCATGAAGACCCCCTCCGCGGAGAACATCCAGCTTTTCCCGGGTCCAACGGCCGATTCCGCGCTGGTTTTGGCCGAATTTGATCTCAAAACGCTGGCTCCCGGGCCGTATACCCTGCAGGTGACCACCAGCGATTTTGTCCGCAAAACGTCCCTGGTGGGGCGAGGAACCTTCCTGGTGGACTGAACCCTGACCTATCCCCAACTGGGGGGGTACTTGCATGTTTTCATTAGAATATCGATTTTTGTGCTTGACACGACCATTTCACGTGCTATATTGCGCGGCAACACGGGGTTGTCCCGTTTCGATTGCTAAGTTTGGCGAGGGGTGCCTTATGCAAAAAAGTGGCGTTTTTTTGCGCGCGTTGTGGCTGTTAGTGGTTTCAATTCTTTTCATTCCTTTTTCTAATGCTCAAAAAATTACCGGTTCGGTAACTGGGCTGGTAAGTGACGATACTGGCGCAGCGGTAGCCGGCGCCACGGTCACCATTACCTCGGAGCAGACCGGCGCAAGCCGTTCCGTTACCACCAATTCCGACGGCGATTTTACCATCGCCGAATTGAATCCAGGCGCTTACGTAATTTTGGTCACCAAGCAGGGTTTCAAGAAAGTTGAAACGCGCAACGTGGAAGTCCACGTCAGCGACATCACCACCGCCAATATCAAGTTGCCGGTTGGCGGTGTGGTCGAAACCGTGGAAGTCGAAGCCTCCGCCGTCCAGGTGGAAACGCAGACCGGAGCCGTCGGCAACATCATCACTGGCGAGCAGGTTCGCGAACTGCCCATGAACGGTCGCAACTTTGTACAGTTGACGACACTCCTTCCGGGTGCAGCGGTAGCCGAAAACTTTGACGCGAAAAACAAGGGACTGCTGGCGGGTGTCGACATCTCCTTCAGCGGCGCGCCGGCCAATGCCAACCAGTGGCGCGTCGACGGCGCCAATAACAACGACATCGGCTCGCAGCGCACCATTCTGGTGTATCCGTCGATTGACGCCATCGAAGAGTTCAAGATTCTGCGCAACAGCTATGGTCCGGAATTCGGCGGAGCCGGTGGAGCGCAGATCAACATCGTCACCCGCGGCGGCGGCAACGAGTTCCACGGCAGCGCCTTTTACTTTGGCCGCAACGACGCGCTCAACGCCAAGAATGTTTTGCTTGGTCCGGACGACCACAAGCAACTGCTTCGTCGCAACGATTATGGCTACACCGTTGGCGGCCCGATCAAGAAGGACAAAATATTTATTTTCTGGTCGCAGGAATGGAACAAAGAAAAGCGCGCTCGCATCCGTGCCTTCCAGGTTCCCACCGCGGCCGAGCTTACCGGTGATTACCGTGACATGGTGGCCGGGTGCCCCAGTCAGATTCCCCAAGACCCATTTCAGCTTAACGGGACTTCGACCTTTACTTCCGATGACACCCCGACCGGCACGCCGAACGTCATTAACCCAGCCCGTCTGAGTCCTGCTGGCTTGGCATACCTGTCGCAGTTGCCGCTGCCAAACCGCTCCAACCCTTGCACCAATAACTGGGTCCAGGGTGTCACGATCCCGGTCGATTGGCGCGAAGAAAATGTTCGCGGCGACATCAAAATTACCAAGAACACCACCCTCACGCTGCGCTACACCCAGGATTCTTGGGTCAACGCTCTGCACGGCGACGAAGAAGGCGGTCTGTGGGGCAACCAGCCGTTCCCGTCCCTCAGCGATTCCTGGAACCAGCCCGGCAAGGTGGCCATCGCCAAGTTGAGCACCATCATCGGATCTTCCGCGACCAACGACTTCACCTTCTCCTGGTCGGCCAACCGCATCACGCTGACTCTGGCCGGCGATACGCCGGACCTGAATAGCACCATCAAATCCGCTTTCCAGACCGTGTTTCCACAGAGCGGAAAACTCCACGGCGACGGAACCGCGGAGCCACTTTGCTGGTGCGGCGGTCCGGCAAACTTGATTGGCCACTTTGGCCCGTGGGCCAACGGGCAAGACCTCTATGCCTGGAAAGACGACTACTCCCTCGTTAAGGGCAGGCACGTTTTGCGCGCCGGCATCTATTACAGCCGCAACAAAAAAGACGAAGAAACCGGCGCCGACAATGGCGGCCTGTGGGGTCCGACCGGCACCGGACACGGTGATTCGCAGTGGAATGGCACCACCGGCCAGCAATACGGCGACTTCTTGCTGCAGGGAATCAGCTGGGGCTACGGCGAAAACGTGACCAACGGCAAGGCGCGGGCTCGTTGGAGCGACCTGGAATTCTACGTCGGCGACAGCTGGAAGGTGCGGTCTCGCCTGACCTTGGAGTATGGGTTCCGCTGGTCCTTCTCGCCACCGGTCTATGACGCTTTGAACAACTACTCCAGCTTCCGGCCTGAACTCTACGATCCAGCATTGGGCGGCTCGGCATGCAACGGCATAGTCCTTGCGAAGGGCTCGACGCTTACCTGCCCCAGCGGTTCTGGCGGCACGATTGGCTCAAATCGCTCCTTGGCGCCGAGCAATTATCACTTGATCGCTCCCCGTCTCGGCTTTGCCTGGGATGTCTTCGGCAACGGCCGCTTCGCTCTGCGCGGCGGCGTCGGCCAATTCTTCTCCCGTGACCCGGTGGGTATTTTGGTGCGCATCGAATCCAACAATGCGCCTGAAGCCATCGCTCCGGGCGGTGAACGACTGCTCGATTTGACCACCCGCACCAACGGAGTGGACCTGTTCGATTGGGGCGCTGGCGGCGGACCGAAACAGAGCGTTGAAAACAACACCAACGTCGCCAACAACTGGCAGTGGAACCTGACCACCGAAACCCAGCTTTGGAAGAACGCCAAACTGGAACTCGGTTGGGTCGCGCTGCGCGGCATCCACTTGAACTCTTCGCAGTCCCTCAACCAAGTAGCCCCGGAAAACCGACTTGCCTACATCAATGCTGGGTTCACCGGCGGCGATCAGAAAGCATTCTTGCCGTTCTCTACGATCAACGCTCCGCTGATACAGTGGAACCACCGTGGCGATTCGATCTACCACTCCTTACAGGCGACGTTCCAGGCCAAGATCAGCCATAACTCGCAATTCCAGTCGAGTTACACTTGGTCCAAGAACCTGTCCGACACCACGCTGGCCTATGTGGACACCACTACCGGCATCGCGGACATTTACAACCCACGTATCGGTCGCGGCAACGCCGACTTCGATCGCCGGCACATCTTCAACGCCAGCCTGATCTACAACCTGCCTACTCTCGACAACCGGAACAGTTTCGTGAAAGCGGCCTTCGGAAACTGGGAGATGGCCACTATCGTGAATATCTTCAGCGGCGCCGGCATCAAGATCGGCGGAAACATCAACGGCACCTGCTATATGGACGCCATCGCGCATCCGGCGGGCACCACCAACGATTGCGATCCAAACACCGGCAAATTCGCATCCTTCTCCGGCAGCCCATGGGGCATCGGCAACTCCGCTATTTTGTCACAAGCACCCAATCGTGACTTCAGCCAGCCTTGCCACGTTTCCGGCGGCGACCGCACCCAATGGATCAATCCGAAGGCGTTCACCTGGGAAGGCTTCCAGACCGGCGGCTATCCCAACGCTGGCCCAGGCAGCTGCAGCGGCCCCGGCGTGCAGGACGTCGATTACTCCATCAGCAAGAACTATCCAATGCCGTTCCACGCCAGCAAGTATTTTGGCGAAAAATCGCACATCCAGTTCCGTTTGGAGTTCTTCAACCTGTTCAACCACCCCATGTTCCGCAACACGGACACTGGGTATAACGTAAACGGGGGCGTTATCAGCGGTGGTTCTTACCATTGCGACGCAACCGGAGTTGCCGGCGCAAATACCTGCTCCCTCGGCAACAATAATTTCGGTGTTGCGAAAACCCCAAGCAATATCGGCAACCGGGAGATTCAGTACGCGCTGAAACTGATCTTCTGACCACCCCTAAAAACGAGCAGTCTGGCGGGGCTTGACAATCGTCAAGTCTCGCCTTTTTGCTATAATTGCGTTCTTGAGGCCCTTGTGAATTTTCCCGCGGCATTCGATCGCAGCATCCCTGTTCGGCAATCCGCTCTGATCGTGTTTGTTCTCGCTTTGCTGTTGCCTGGGTTTACTTCGGCCCAGCAGGAACCTGCCGGACCGCGTCCTGCTGCGCCCAAGCCAACCAGAAAGGCGCCGGCAGCTCAACAGTCGGCTGACGCAAAAGATGGCGAGAAAGATCCGGTTGCCGAGCATTACCGCGCCGCGGAGACCTTTCAGCTCGCCGGCGACTTGAACTCCACCGAAATCGAGTATCACCGCGTGGTTTCGCTGGCCCTGCAGCGGCTGGCCGCCATCCGCGTCCTGGCCAGCGACGATGCCCAGTCCCTGCAACTCCTGCAATCCGCGGTTGCCATCGACCCTGCCGACAACGAGGCCCAGATCAGCCTGGCCACCGTATATTTCCGCACCGGCGAACTGGCCAAGGCCAAGGAAAATTTGTTGGCGTTGCTGGGAAAAGACTCCCACCTTCGCGCCGCGCAAAGTTTGCTGGGGAAAATTTATTTTGTCGAAGCCAATTATGCCGCCGCCGCCGCGCAACTGCGCGCTGCTTTGACCGAAGGCTCCGAAGTGGATATCGATTCTGCATACAGCCTGGCCTTCACCTATCTGAAGTTGGACCGGATTGCCAACGCCACCAATGTATTCGACGAAATGCTGGTGGCGCTGGGTTCGTCCGCCGAGTTGCACATCCTGATTGGACGCGCTTACCAGGAGACCAAAAACTTTGATTTGGCCGCCACCGAATACCGCAAGGCGCTCGAACTGAACCCTGCCGTCGCCCGCGCCCATGGCTATCTGGGAATCGTTTCGATGCTGGAGAAGGGTGACGCCGCATCCGATGACGCACGCCGCGAATTTCAGGCCGAACTGGTGCACAACCCTGTGGACTACTCCAGCCACTTTTATCTTGGTGTGATCGATTTCAAGCGGCGCGAATTCAGGTCCGCCGAACGCGAGCTGGTGGAAGCGATCCGGCTGAAGCCGGAAAATGCCGAAGCCCATTCTTACTTGGGCCAGGTGCTGCAAGCGGCGGGAAAATCGGCCGAGGCCCAGAAGCATTTGGACCTGGCCGCCAAACTTTCCGCGTCGAGTGCGCAGGCTGCCTTGGGAACTGGACCGGCCGCGTCAATCTCCGGCTCCGAGATGCGCGCGATGCTGGCTCCTGCTGCTTCGACTGGCGGCTCCGATAAAATTCCCGCGCAATATGTTTCAGGTCTAAAAGAAGCGCTGGGCAATGCCTATGACAACCTGGGCGTCATCGCCGCCCAGCGCGCGCAATTTCCGCAGGCCGCCGGGCTGTTTGCCGAAGCCGCAAGATGGGCACCGGATATCAAGTCTCTCGATCGCAACTGGGGAACCGCGGCATTTCGTTCCAATCAATATGAAAACGCGGTTGCTCCGCTGGACCGGGCGCTGCGGTCCAGTCCTGAGGATGCCAATCTTCGCCAGATGCTGGCGCTCAGTTATTTCATGCAGAACGATTTCGCGAAGTCGGCTGCGGCGTTTCGTCCAATTTTGGCCAAACTGCCGGACACTCCGAGTCTGCTCTATGCCGCGGGCATTTCGCTGGCCCGAAGCGGCGATGCCCCGGCTGCCGCACAGATTTTTCGCCGCATGATCGCGCAAGGTGCCAACTCCGCGGAGGTTCATCTTTTTCTGGCGCAGGCCCACGACGCGCAGAAGGAAGATGCCGACGCCCTTGATGAATTCTCGCAAGCCCTTGCCTTGAATTCACAGTTGCCTCAGGTGCATTACGGCGTGGGATTGGTGCATCTTCGCCAGGGAAAACTGGAACAGGCGGAAACAGATTTTCGCAAGGAATTGCTGGTCAATCCCGGTGATCCTTCGGCGCAATTTCGCCTGGGCTTTGTGCTGCTCGCGCTGCAGCGACCGGCCGAAGCTGTCGGGGTGCTTACCGACGTGGTGCGGCAAAAACCGGAAGACGCGGATGCGCAATATGAGCTTGGCAAGGCGCTGCTGGAAAACGGTGATCTTACTCCCGCCACCGAACGCTTCCAGGTCGCGATCCGCTTGCGGCCAGAGCAACCCGCCGGCTATTACCAGTTGAGCCTCGCCTACCGCCGCCAGGGCCGCGCCCAGGATGCCGATGCCGCTCTGCAGAAATATGAACAGCTGAAGCCCAAAGGACCCAAGACCACCCGTGAAAGTTCCACTGAAAAGCCCAGTCGCTAACGGCGTGACGACCGGGTCTCTGTTCCTGGCGGGTTTATTTTTGGTCCATTTGTCGGGAGTGTTTTCGGTAGCCGCCCCCGCACAACAAGCCGCGCGCAAGCCCGCAACACTGAACCACATTCAGCAACTCGTCGATCGCGGCCAGCTTGCGGACGCGGAGCGAAATTTGTGGGAGCTGGTCAGTCGCGAGCCGCAAAACGCCGCCGCGATCAATTTGCTTGGCGCCATTCGCCTGCAGCAGCGGCGTTATCCGGAGGCCGAAGCGTTGTTCAAGCGTTCGCTGGTGCTGGCGCCGGATTCCTATCCGGCCTACCGCAATTTGGGCCAGGTCCAGGCATTGCAAGGCCGTTTCGAGGACGCCAAAGCCGCCTACCTGAAAGCCCACGAACTGCAACCGCAGGACGCTGGTGTCAGCTTCGAACTGGCCAAGCTTTACGCTGACTCCGGCGATTTCCAGCGTTCGATTGACACAATCAATGCCATTCCTGCCGGGCAACATGCTTCTGAAATTTTGCCGCTACTGGCCGCCGATTATTTTGCGTTGAAGCAGCCGGAAAAAGTCGCCGCGCTCAGCCCAGCCGTGGGCCGGGAAGCGCAGCGCGACCCTTCGGTTGTAAACCGTTTCGCGAAAGTGCTGGTTGAAAATGGCTATGTCGACGATGCCGCTGAACTCCTGAAAATCGCCAGCCAAAAGCAGAAGGCCACCTCTGCCTATCTTCTGGTGCTCGCGAGAACCCAGGAAGGCCAGGGGCAATTGGACCAGGCCGCCCACACCCTTGCCCGCGTAACCAGGATGGAACCGGATTCGTTTGAAGCTTTTTTTCAGGCCGCCCGCCTCGCCTCCAAACAGAAAAATTTCCAGTTGGAATCCACCTTGCTCGCGCGTTCTCTGGAAATTCAGCCAGACGACGTGGAAGCCCTCCGTCACCAGGTTTTGGCTCGGATGCGTTCCAGCGAACCGGCAAAGGCGGTCGTCGTCGCGCGTCACCTCTATTCGCTGCAGCCGGAGGATCCAGACGCCGTTTATTTATTAGGTGCGGCCCTGGCCAATCACTCGGAATGGCACGATGCCCGTCCGGTGATGGAAAAATTGGTTTCTGTCCGCGACGATGCCACTTCCCGGGTCATGTTGGGCATGACTTTAATGAATGACGGCGATATCGAAGGGGCTTCGCAGCAGATCGAGCGTGCCCTCACTATGAATCCGGCCGAAAATGAAGCTCATTACTATCGCGGCGTGATCGCCCGCCAGCGCGGCGATTTGCAAGCCGCATTCAAGGAAATGCAAATCGTCGTTGCTGCAAATCCGGAGCACGTCCTGGCCCAGGGTGAACTCGGCACCCTCGCGATGCAGTTGGGTGATCTGCCCCTGGCCCGGCTTGCTTTTGAAAAAGCGGTAGCCGTCCGGCCCGATGTTCCGGAGAACCACTACCAGTTGGCGCTGGCCTACAATCGCTTGGGCCGGCAGGACCAGGCACGGACGCAAATGGCCGAATTTAAGAAACTCAAGACAGCCGCGGATGCTGCCAGTAAATCCGGCAACGGTGCTGCGGATGGTGCGAACCAGAAACCTTCGTACCCGGAGCATCAGAATTGATTGCCGCGAATCTGCGTAATTTCGCGCGAGCAGTCATTCTGAAGTGATCCAACAAGGATCGTTGAAAATCACTTGGCAATTGGCGGTTGATAAGGCTTCGTTTCGGTGATTCCTTTGCCTTCGGTAATAGTGTAGGTCGCATCGGCCGCGACATCTTTCAATTTCTCGATGTTTCCATTGGGCCACCGAATGGTGAGCGCTTCCATCATTTTGGATTCGCCCAATCCGAAATGCACCCGCAAATCATTCTGCGAAAGATAGCTGCCGCCGCCATGCACTTCATCAAATTGCGTCATTCCTCCGCTACTGATGGTGATTCTGGCGCCAATCGCCGCGCGGTTCGATTTTGTTCCCACCAGCCGGAAGGTAGCGCGGTGCCTGGCGCTTGCCGCGTCCTGAATCAACAATGACGGCGGTTCGCCCACATTTAGCAGCAGAATATCCATGTTGCCGTCGTTGCGCACATCGCCAAACGCCGCGCCTCTGCGGCAGGCCAGCGGAAGCGCCGCGACTCCCGTAGCGGCGCTGATGTCCTCAAACACGCGGCCGCCCTTGTTGCGAAACAGGAACATCGGCTGCCGGTAGAGCGAGCTGTTGTTGGCGATCGTGTCGACTTGCGGATACACGTGTCCGCTGGCCACAAATAAATCCGGCCAGCCATCGTTGTCAAAGTCCACGAACCCGGTTCCCCATTTCACGTAGGGAAAAACCGGCTGCCCCATTTTTGAACTCCAACCCATCTCCACAAAGCCTTTCTTGGGCCCATCGTTGTGATAGAGGTTGTCAACCTGTTCCGCGAAATTGCTGACGGTGATGTCCAGCAGACCATCGTGATCAAAATCGCCAAAATCCACTCCCATCGATCCCAGTTCCTGGCCCTCGCTGCTCATCGCTACACCGGTTAACAGGCCAACTTCCTCAAATGTTCCGTCGTGCTTGTTGTGATACAGATAATTCGGGCCAGCGTCGTTGGCCACATAGAGATCCGGCCAGCCGTCGTTGTCGTAATCGCCCCACACCGCGCCCAGCCCATATCGTTTGCTCGGATCGTTCACGCCGGCTTTCTTGGAGACATCCTCAAACGTTCCGTCGCCGCGATTGTGAAACAGAAAATCGGTTTCACCTTCCATGCCCCACGGACCGCATTGCACCAGCAATCCCTTGTAGCGGCAGTTGTGCTGATCGCTGCCGGGCTCCGGCAGTTTGTTCAGGTCCACGCGCACGTAGCGGGCGACAAACAGATCCACATTTCCGTCGCGATCGTAGTCCCCCCAAGCCACTCCGGTGGTCAATCCGTCAATCTTTAGTCCCGCGCGTTCCGTGACGTCTTCAAATTTGCAGTTTCCCAAATTGCGGTAAAGCGCGGTTCCGTTGTAGCCGGTCACAAAAAGATCCAGCTTGCCGTCGTTGTCAAAATCCGCCACCGCCACTCCCATCCCCCAGCCCTTGCGCGTCAATTCGGCTTGTTGGGTACTGTCGGTGAAGTGTCCATCGGGCTCTTGGTGGTATAGGGTAACTAGCGGAGTTCCGCCTTGCCGGAAGCGTTCGACTGTAGATCCATTCACAACTACCGCATCAAGCCTACCGTCGTTATCGCAATCGAAGAGTCCCACCCCACCGCTCATGGACTCCAGAATGTAGCGCTTTTCGCCTGAGACGTGAGATCCCGTAAGGCCAGATTCCTTCGCGACATCACGATAGTGAGGGAAAGGAGTCTGGTCGAATGCGGGAACGAACAAAAGAAGCGTGACGGCCAGCCTACACAGCTGGGAAAAGGACATAAGGAATGAACAACCCCGTCAGTCATTTTAGATGAAACAACCGTAATCGAATATCATTTTTGCCGGTTGAATTGTCTTGGGACAGCTTTGCCCGCCATCAATAAAAAAGCAATCAATCCCATATCTCGCCAACCACGGCTGCCAACTCACGCGCGGCGCGACAACACCATGCCAATCTAGAATCCGTACTTGGCAATCACCGTTTTGTCTAGTAGCCCGATCAAGGCCATTGCCGCATGTTGCGACGGCAGCGCCACGTTCAGTCGTGCCCCGGTCTCTCCATCGCGCAGGTCAATGCTCACATCGTCGGCGGAATCCGAAGCCATCACGTACAGCACCGCATCCTGAAGCACTGTCGCGTAAATCAGCACTCCCGCGGGCAGCGGCGCCGCCAGCGTAAACGCCGGCGCAATTCCCACGCGTCCGAGCACGTAGTTATACACTTCACTCGTTGCCGCCGTGCCCTCCGCCAGCTCCAGCGGATAAGCCGCCCAGAAAATTTTCCCTTTGCCGCGCGCCACTTCTTCCATCGTCGCGCCATTCTGGAAGCGTAGCGAATCCAGCCAGAATTGTTTCTGCTGGTCGAACGAAAGCTCCACGGCGTGCCCATTCTGCCCGCCAGTCCCGGCAAGTTTCATCGTCGCGTCCCGAAACGTCAGCGGCTCAATCGAACTTCCCGGGATCACATCCGCGATGCGGTGAACTTCACGCCAGTGCTCATCGCGGTCCACCGGCCCGCTGATCAGTAAATTCCCTCCGTCATTCACATAGCGCAGCAATGCTTTCCAGCACCCCTCCGTCAGCATTTGCGGCGAAGGAAGAATCGCCAGCTTTGGCGATCCAAGTTTCGCGATCTGGTTTTCCGCAATCACATAAGGAGCCACATGCGATCCATACGCCAGCGACCGCACCGCCTTGCGTTGTGCTTCAATCTGCAAATCCGCGATGGCCGAAAATTGCGCCGCTTGCGAAGTCACGATCGCCACCTGCGGCATTTGCGGATTCTCAAGATGCGGCCCGATCGATTTCGCCAGCGCGCCAAACCCGCGCATGATGGTGGCCTCCGGTTTTTCCGTCCCATCCGTGCGCACCGCTCCGATAGGCGTTTCGTTTCCATCCGTCATGTACGAATTGGTGTTCCACAGCCACTCAATCGCTCCCGAGCCCTGCACAAACGACATGGCGATTTTGCGCTCCAGCAGCGCCGCTTGGCTCTCCGGCGTTCGCCGCGCCGTTTCGTCCAGATTCAATTCCCGCTGCAAACCAGTCTCCTGGATCAGCATGGTTTTTCCCGGCTGCTTGGCCACCAGCGAATCCCACAAGATCGAATCGTTCTGCCACCACGAGTGATTGGTCGTGAAATCCACCGACGCGCCAAAAAATGCCGGCGAAAGCCGGTCCGCGAAGCCGCCTTCATCCTGTCCCACGGTAATCAGTTGCTGCGAGCCGGTGGCGCGAATCGCATCGTGCATGCCCTTCACCCAGCCGGCAAAGCTCTCCTGCGCAAAAAGAAAATAATCGTAAATCTTCAGCGAATTGTGTCCCACATACATTCCGCGCGGATTGAATTCGCTGTCTTGCGGCAGCGCAATCATTCCCGCAACGCTCCCGGGCGTAGCTTTCCACGCATTGGCCAGCGCCGCGCGGTCCGGATAACGCTTGGTCAGCCACTCATTCCATTTTTCCGCCTCAATGGGATCGCCGTTGGGCCGCATGGTCCACAAATGTTTTGAAATACTAGGCTCGTTGATCAAATCCCACGCCAGGTAAGGCAGATTGTGGAATCGCGCCACCACCGTGGACACCAACGTTTGTTGCTGCCGTACCGCCTCCCGATCCAGGTACGGATTCGCGCCTCCCAGCACTCCCGGCAAAAACGCAAAAAAATTAAATTGCACCGGCAGCCCGTATTTGTGCGCGGTCATCAGGTACGCTTCAACGGTTCGCAGCGTCCGCTCGTAGGGCTGCCCGTTTTCGTCGCAGAATTTGTCCCAGCCCGTCCACCACCCGGCGCGAATCATGTTCAGGTTGGCGTCGTGGATCAGCGCCAGGTCCTGGTTCCACACATACACGTTGGGATGTTCGAAATATAAGCGCTGTACGTCGCTGGCCATGTACGTCGTCCCTGCCACTGCCAGCGGTTTTCCATCTTGCTCGAAGTAGTCGTGATTCGTCGTCAGCCGCGCGCCATGGCGCAGGAATTCTTCGTCGCGGATCCAGTACGCCGAATGATAAATCGCGTGAACCTTATCGCCATCCAGGAGTTCGGCCTTGATAATGTGCAGTCCCTTGGCCTTCGGCGCGGGAAGCAAAATATTTGCAGCCGGGTTCAGCGTAACCGTAGTCACCTCGGCGCTGGACTCTTCGTCCTCTGCATAAGTGGAAATGCGAACCGCGGGCGCGGCCGCCGTCGGCTTCGCCGGATGCCACAACACATTTAATTCCACCGGTTCGCCCGGAAGATAAAGTGGCATCGATGGCCGCGCCGTAAATTCTTCGCTGCCCAAGATCGCTCGCTGCGCCAGCGCGCCGATCAACGCGCCATTTTGCGCATTACCATAAAATTCCGGGCCCACTTCCGCGGCCAGAAAAATCCAGCGCCCGCCCGAGAAAATATTCCGGTAATGATCGATCTGCAAAAGCGGCGCCGCCATCCGCCGCCCGCCCTTCACGCCCCACGCCAGCGTATCCACCCGCGCGTCGATCGATCCCGCCGCCCCGCCTCGATTGTACAAATCCACCGCGCTCAAACGGATCACCGGGCTGAACGCCTGCTTCCAGGCAAACGCTTGCGGCTGCAGCGTCACCTCCGGATTGGTCTGGAAAAGCAATCCCTCGGAGCCTGGAGTCGCCTGATACTGGTCAATCATCAACGGCCGCGTGAATCGCACCGCATATTCACGCAGGTGCCAGCCCGTCGCGTCGCGATATTCGGCGCGCGTAAACGGCCGGCCTCCGAGCACCAGCAAATTCCCGCCGCCCTGCACGAATCCATAAATTGCCGCCCAGCTTTCTTCCGGAAACCCCGAGCCGTACGGCAACACCAGCAGGCGCGTAGCCGGATCGCCAAGTTCACTCGCCAACTTGTCCGCAACTGCAAAACGCGCGCCGGGAAGTATGTTCTCCAGTTGCGCCCGCGACGGCGCGGCTGATCCTTCAGCCAAAAATCCGGATTCGTAAAGTATGACGACGGCCGAATGTTCCTGCGCCAACGCCGGGTCCCACGTTCCGGATATCAATACCAGCGCCGCCAAGCCGGCCGCCAGCGAAAGCAACTTGAGAATTCTCATGATCTGAGTCCCTGTATATGGATCGCGGACAGGTTCTTATTTATCGCGCCCTTCTTATATCACTCTGGCCGGGAGACAATGCAATCACAATATCGTTCTTCTGCGGCGAGTCTTGTGGCATCATCTTGCATTCCTACATTCTCCCTCGCTATCGACGCTCTTTTTTTCGGCGAGACACACGAGTTTGGGCGAAAAGACGGGCACTTGAATTGAGTGATGCATCAATTGGAAACGGGGGACGTGCATGGCAAATGTGAGCACCGGCACTGGCACCACCGCGGCATCCTATTCAGCGCCGCAGCCTAGCTCGACCAACCTGGCCGCCATGGCCATGGTCACCACTCTTTTCTTTTTCTGGGGCTTCGTCACCGTCCTCAACGACATTCTCGTCCCTCATCTCAAAGCCATTTTTGACCTCAATTACGCCAAGGTGATGCTCATTCAGTTCGCTTTCTTCTCCGCCTATTTTATTTTCTCCATCCCTTCCGCGAAGATCGTCGACGCCATCGGCTACAAAAAGACCATGGTTACAGGTTTATTCACCATGGGCGTCGGTGCGCTACTTTTCATTCCTGCCGCCAGCACTGCGTCGTTCCCGCTTTTCCTGGGCGCGCTGATGATTCTGGCCGCCGGGATCACCGCGTTGCAGGTGGCCGCCAATCCCTATGTCACCGTTTTGGGCCCGCCTGAAACTGCCTCCAGCAGGTTGAACCTTACACAGGCTTTCAATTCCCTGGGCACCACCATCGGCCCTTATCTCGGTGGTCTCCTGATCCTGAACGCCAGCTTCAAAGGTACAGACGAAACACGCCAGATGTCCGCCGCTGTGCTCCAGGCCTATCGCGTTCAGGAAGCATCCTCCGTCAAGCTTCCGTACCTGATCATCGGAATTGCGCTGATAATTTTCGGAATCATCATCGGCCTGTTTAAACTGCCCGCCATTCCCGGCGCAGTTCGTCACGACGGCATCGCCGTGAAAACCAGCCTCTGGAAATATCGCCAGCTCGTTTTCGGCGCCATCGGTATCTTTGTTTACGTCGGAGCCGAAGTCTCCATCGGCAGTTTTCTGATCAACTATTTCGGGCAACACGAGATTGGCGGCTTGACGGAATTGGCGGCCGCCAAATACGTCACTTACTACTGGGGCGGCGCGATGGTCGGGCGCTTCATCGGCTCGGCCATTCTTCAGAAAGTAAAAACCGGCACGGTCTTGGCCGTCGCAGCCATCGCCGCCTGCGCGCTGGTATGCATATCGATGTCCACCACCGGCAGTGTCGCCATGTGGAGCATCATTTTGGTCGGCTTCTTCAATTCCGTTATGTTCCCCAGCATTTTTACACTGGGAGTCGCCAAGCTCGGACCGTTAACCGGCGACGGCTCCGGAATCATGATTATGGCCATCGTAGGCGGCGCAATCCTTCCCGTTCTCCAGGGCGCCCTGGCCGATCGCATTGGCATCCATCACGCCTTCATCATCCCGGCGGTCTGCTACCTTTACATCCTCTACTATGCGGTCCGTGGTTCTCGGCCTACGGAGTTTGCCCAGTGAACCCCCTCTAAAGAAACCTGCATGACTGGCAACGATTCAAACGAATATGTAATCGGTGTCGATGTGGGAGGAACCAAAGTGGCCGCGGGTTTTGTCAGCGGCACCGGCGAAATCGGCGCCGTCACGCGCGTCCCCATGGTCAGTGATGCGCAAGCCGCCGATGGGCTGAATGCTGTGACAGGCGCGATCGATCAGCTCGTCGAGACCGCCAATAAAAACAGCTGGAGTATTCGCGCCATCGGCATTTGCGCTCCAGGCCCGTTGGACCCCCACACCGGCGTGATCATCAATCCACCCAACGTTCCGTGCTGGCGCAATTATCCGCTGGCTGCCGAAATCTCCCGCCGTTACCAATTGCCGGTAAAAATTGAAAATGATGCCAACGCCGCGGCCCTCGCGGAAGTTCTGTGGGGCGCGGGAAAAGGTTTCTCTAAGGTTTTCTACGCATCCATCGGCACCGGCGTTGGGACCGGTCTGGTTCTCGACGGCCATATCTACAACGGCCGCACCGGCGCCGCACCGGAAGGCGGCCACGTCAGTATCGACTACCGTGGACCGCTTTGCCCCTGTGGCAAACGTGGCTGCATCGAGATTTTCGTTTCCGGCCCCGCCATCGCCCGCCGCGCCCAGGCCAAGCTCGAATCCGCCGGCGTCAACCATTCGCCGATTCTTGATTTGGCCGGCGGAAAAATTGGCAACGTTACCTGCGAAGTCGTCAGCCAGGCCAACGCCGCCGACGACACCATGGCTAGGGAGACGTTACTAGAAACTGTCGACCTCTTGTCCGTGTGGCTCGGCAACATTATTGATCTGCTCGAACCCGACGTGATCATCATCGGTGGAGGCGTCGCTGCCGTCCTGCAACCCTTCTTTTCCAATATCAAGGACCGCTTGCCGCAGTGGTGCATCAATTCGCGCTGCCAGGAAATCCCACTCGTGCCCGCCCACTATGGCGCCAGCTCTGGCATCGCCGGCGGCGCTGCTCTCTGCTATTAAACAATTTCTCTATTCACTATTGGCTCCGTTCGGGAGCCCTATAAATCGGTCTTACCGTAACTTATTAACTGTACGAGCAAACTGGGTAATTCCACTTCGGGGTGATTTGCTTGAGGCGTGGAAATTCGGAAACCAAATATAGATGTATAAAGCATTGTTCTCTTGTCGGGCTGCTTAGGGCCCGGGCCATTCATGCGTTGAGGAAACTTTGGGTCAGGCGCCTTGCGGGGAAGGCAGCGGTTGCGGCGCGCGTTGCGGTCGAGAGTGCAAACCGGATGCAGCCAGCAATACCGCACCGGCGACAACCGCCAGCCAAGCTACGATGCGAATAGGATATAGAGCCTCCTTGCGGCAGAAGAAATTATGTCCAAAGCTTATCCCGCCTTTTTACTGACGGCCGGCCTCGATTTCTTGTTTACCCTGAGCCCTGAGCCAGCAGGCAAGGGCGAACGACCCGCGCAGTGAGGAAATCTGTTCGATTATCGCGCGCGTCAGCCTGGCGCCGTCACGTGCAGCCGGCACCCGCCGTCTTTACATAAAAATTCCCCCACGATACAGTCCCACGTGTCTGATGCGAATGCGCGGAGCTCCCCACCCAGTGAACAAATCAACCCTTAAGCGTTTATCCGGCGTCATTATTCTTGTCATCGTAATTTTCTTAGTTTCCATTACCGCCGGTCAAAAAGCTTTCAGCGCACCGCCAGAAACCAAGATTACCGGTTTTTCAGCGGCGCATGCGGCCCAACAGGCCAAGCTCGAGGAAAAATTAAAAGCCGCCATCTCCACCGAAGAAATCCGCAAACAGCACCGCTACTTCACCTCTATCCCTCACCCCGCCGGCTCCACTCACGATTACGAAGTCGCGCAATACATCGCCGAACAGTGGAAGAAACAGGGCCTGGAAGACGTGGTCATTCGCCAGTACGACGTGCTGGGCACCAAGCCCGTCTCTACCAGCCTCGAGATGGTCGCGCCCAGCCATTACCGGGCGGTTCTTCGCGAAGCCCCATACGACATCGATCCCGACACCAAAAATCCCGAAGTGGCCAGCGCCTGGATGGGATATTCCGCCAGCGGTGAATTGACCGCGCCCGTCGTCTACGCTCACAGCGGCAATCCCGAAGACTACGACTTGCTGCGAAAAAACGGCATCGACGTAAAAGGCAAGATCGTCCTGGTGCGTTATTCCAATCCTTACAGCTATCGCGGGTTCAAAGCCCTGACCGCCGAAAAAAATGGTGTCGCCGCGTTACTCATCTATTCCGATCCCGCCGAAGACGGCTACGCCAAAGGCAAAGTTTTTCCCGACGGGCCCTGGGGACCGGAAACCCACATCCAGCGCGGCGCAATTACTTACGACTTCATCGTTCCCGGCGATCCGCTCACTCCCGGATGGGCTTCCGTCCCCGGCGCGAAACGCATTCCTGAAAGCGAAGCGCGTTCGCTGCCTCATCTCGTGGCCATGCCGCTGTCCTGGCACGATGCCAAGCCGCTACTCGAAAATATGGATGGCCCCGTTGCACCGAAAAATTGGCAGGGCGCACTTCCGATCAAGTACCGCTTCACCGGCGCAGTGCAAGCCCATCTCAAAGTGCAGATGGATAATTCCACCCAGCCTTATTACGTCGTCGAAGCGCGCATCCGCGGCTCCGAATTTCCGGACGAGTGGGTGCTGCTCGGAAATCATCATGATGCCTGGGAGTATGGCGGCGTCGATCCCAGCAGCGGCACCGCCTCCATGCTGGAACTCACCCGCGCATTCGGCTCGATGTTGAAAGATGGCGTGAGGCCGAAGCGCACGCTGGTCTTCTGCAGTTGGGACGGCGAAGAAATCGCCTTGACCGGTTCCACTGAATGGGGTGAGCAGTTCGGCGACGATCTGCGAAAAAAATTAGTCGCTTACCTCAATGTCGATTCTTCCGCCTCGGGACCAAACTTGGACGGCGGCGCGGTCGGTTCGCTCGCCCCCATGCTGGTGGAAACCACCTACTCCATCGCGGATCCCGGCGGCACCAGCCTGCACGACGCCTGGATGAAATCCACCACCGCCGAACGCAAAGAAGAAAAGCATCCTCAACCCGCGAAAGACGACAATCTAGTCAACACCCGCATCGGCAGCGGTTCCGATCACACCGTGTTCCTGAATTTCCTCGGCCGCCCGGTCATCACTCTCCAGTTTGATGGTCCCTACGGCGTCTATCACTCGATGTACGACGATTTTTACTGGATGAATCATTTCGGCGACCCCGGCTACCAATATCACGCCACCATGTCCCGCTTATGGGGCGTCACCGCATTGCGACTGGCGCAAGCGGACGTCTTGCCCTTTGATTTCGGATTCTATGGGAAAACGCTCGGCAGTTTCATCGACGATTTAAAGAAAAACCCCAGTTACGACGCGCGTAAACTAAATCTTCAAAGTCTCCAGAAACGCGCCCGTGAATTCGAAGCCGCCGGCGAAGACGTCAGGAAACTGCTGGAACGCGGCGTCGCCTCTGGAAAAATTGACGATCATTCCGCGGAGCGCTACAACCAATCCATCCTGCAGGTCGAATCCAACTGGCTGAATCCCGATGGCATCCCCGGCCGCCCATGGTTCAAGCACTTGTTGTATTGCGCCCGCTACACCTACGCCCATCTCGAACTTCCCGGTTTGACCGAGGCCATCGAAGCGCAAAATTGGGACGAAGCCCAACGCCAGTCTGAAATCTTGGGCAAAGCCATCGACGCCAACACCGCGCTACTTCGCCAAATGGAAAAAGAACTGCAGCAGTAGCTAGTAGGCGCCCTGGGCCACGATATGTTGTCTGTATTAAATCGATTTAAACAACACTACTAAGCTGTTATGCCCCGGCGCGGGGGGGGAAAGCTCCGCTATCGTTTCAAACACGCCGCAATTTGCAGCACGGTCGAATCCGCTTCAATCTCCTCAAGTTTCTTCGGCAGCGGAATGCACCAGTTGGGGCGCACATCTCCGCTTGCCCCCGGCAGGTTAGGTCTTTTATCCGCGGCCAAGCCATCTTCCAGGGATGCCAGCGTGATGGCCGCCGGCGAACGTGCCAGCGCCTGATGCGTTTTTACGATCACTTCGGAAATTGCCGCGTGGTCGTCGACACTCGCCGCACGCCTCAGGTACGCGCGAATCTTTTCCGAATTTTCTTTTTTTGGCCGCAGGCCCAGAGTGGTTTGTTCCTCGAAATCCGCGCCCGACCAGATCCCTGCAATGGTCGGCAGGTCGTGCGTGGACACGGCTGCGACCGCCATCTTCGGGTATTGTTCCGGATGGTTTTCCTCGAACCACAACAACTTGTAAGAGAGCACGCAAAATTGCGCCAGTTTTTCGCGCACGCCTTCGTGTACCGTTCCAAGGTCTTCGCCAACCACAAAAGTTTTCGCGCGCGAACTCTCCAGCGCCAGAATCGCCAGCAGTTCGTCCGCGTTGTAACGAACGTAGGTCCCATGCCCGCTCGGCTCGCCCACCGGAATCCAGAACAACCGGAACAGTCCCATCACATGATCGATGCGCACGCCGCGCGCATGCCGTAGCGCAGCGCGCAGTGTCTGAATAAATGGTTCGTAACCGGCGGCGCGCAATTTGTGCGGCACGAAGGGAGGCAATCCCCAATCCTGTCCTTTGTCGTTGAACAAATCCGGCGGCGCTCCGACGCTGACGCCCTCCGCAAAAACGTTTTGCCACATCCACGCGTCCGCGCCGTCAGGCGCCACGCCAACGGGAAGATCCTGCATGATGTTTCCCGCGGCCGCCGCGGCTTTGAATTGTTCGTCTAGCAGATACTGCAGCCACTTGTGAAAACGCAAGCGGTCCGCAAATTTTCCGGTCAGAGCGGAAATCGCCGGACCATCCGGGCGGCGATATTCGAGCGGCCACGCGCGCCAGTTCGCTCCATGCTGTTCGGCGAGAATACAAAACGCGACAAACAATTCCAAATTTCGTCCCTGCAGTCGTTCGTATTCGTCGAAAGACACTTGCTCGCAGGTTTTCTGCCAGATGCTCTCCAGCGCGCGCATTTTCAAACGGTAGATGGCGTCGCGCTCGATCAGCGGCCGCTCGTTCATCTCGCGCCCTTCCTGCACATATTTCTCGAAGTCTGGAAGGCACTCTCGCGCGCCCGGAATGTTTTCGATGCGCAGATACAGCGGGTTCAGGAACAAACGGCTGCTCGCAAAGTAAGGGCTTGGTTGCTGCGGCTGTACCGGCGCAGTAGCGCAAAGCGGATTGATCATCATCACGCCGGCGCCCAGTTCGGCGGCCCATTCGGAAATCCGGCGCAAGTCTTCCAAGTCGCCCATTCCCCAGCTTGATCGTGAACGC
>JBBRZT010000001.1:0-47463 GCA_038236395.1 Candidatus Acidiferrales bacterium | reverse complement strand
CGCTGGGCGCGAAAGACGGCGTCACGGCGGAGTTCGTGAAACTGGGTGGCACTCGAATGGACGAACCCGCGAAATACAGCGTAATCGTCGATCGCATTTCCCATGAAGTCGAATATTACCGCGGCTACCTCAAGCACGCCGCCCTGCAGGGCAGCTACGTGATCAACAATCCCTTCTGGTGGACCGCCGACGATAAATATTTTAATTATTCAGTCGCGGCCAAACTCGGTATCGCCATTCCAAAGACGGTCCTACTGCCGCAAAAGGGCTACCCCAAGGATGTGGACATAAATGCCGAGTCGCTGCACAACCTTGAATATCCCATCGACTGGGACGCGCTGCTCGATTACGTGGGGCGCCCGGCGATTCTGAAGCCATATTCAGGCGGCGGCTGGAAACACGTTTACAAAGTGCACACCAAAGAAGAGCTGTTCGCCGCCTACGACCAGACCGCGCCGTATTGCATGACCCTGCAGGAATTCATCAATTTCAATAAATACGTGCGCTGTTTCACGTTCGGCAAAACGGATATTTTGCCGGTGCACTACGATCCTAAAGACCGGAAGTACATCGTCGATCACCAATATCTTTCCGCGGAGCTGGGCGAGCGCGTGGTGAAAGACGCGCAGACCATCAACCAGGCCCTCGGCTACGAAATGAACACCATCGAATTTGCCGTCCAGGACGGCGTACCGTACGCCATCGATTTTCTGAATGCCGCGCCGGATTTTGAACGAGACCGCATCACAGATTTTTATTTCGAGCAGGTGGTGGACAAAATGGCCCGGCTGGTCATCGACCGCGCGCTGACCGGCAAAGCATCCAACTCCTGGCCGCGATGGGAAGAAATGTTGGCCATCGGCGCGGGCAATCAAAGCGCGGGGCCGGCAGGGTTCACCGGCGCGCCGAAATCGTGGGCCGCGCAGGCGGCCGGGCAAGTCGGTCCTCCGCCGAGCAGCCCCGCCCCAAACAGTCCCGTGCAGCAATCCGCAACACCGGAGTCGGCGACCGCAGCCAAGCCGGCAAAGCGCAAAGCCAAATGAGCGCCGCCTCCGCAAAACCCATCGAAGGCAATCCCGCCGAATACTGGGACGCTCTGCTGCGTCCGCTTCTGGAGAAAACGCCTCAACTGGCCGACGATTTCATGGGTGAGCTACGTTCGTCGAAATTAACCTTCGGCGATCGCGTGCATTGCCCATTCCTCCGCCCGTTTTTTCTTTCTCCTCAGGACGAAAAGCGCGTGCGCCCGGTAGCCGAAACGATTGCCGAGCTAGCCGAACGCGTAACCATCGCCGCGCTGGAAGACAAAAATCTTCTGGCCCAATTTCATTTGCGTCCCGAAGAAGAACGCCTGGCGCGTCTGCCCGCTGGCTACGGCCGCGTCAGTACATCGTCGCGCCTCGATGCCTTCCTGCTGCCCGAATCGCTGAAGTTCGCGGAGTACAACGGCGAATCGCCGGCGGGTGCGGGCTATTCGGAAACGCTGAGCGAAATTTTCAGTGAATTTCCGGTGATGCCGAAATTTGCCAAAGCCTTCGAAGTCCACAGCTATCCGCTGATCGCCAAACTGCTCGAGGCGCTGGTGATGAGCTATCTGGATTGGGGCGGCACCAGCAAGCGCCCGCAGATCGCCATCGTGGACTGGAAGGGCGTCCCCACCTGGCGGGAATTTGAGATTCTGCAGGCCCGCTTCCAGAAAATGGGCGTGCCCACGGTGATTTCCGATCCGCGCGACCTGGTCTTCGACGGAAAAAAACTCACCGCTCACGGCAAAAAAATCGACCTGGTGTACCGCCGCGTGTTGATGAACGACATCGTGGCCCGCCCCAAGGAATGCGCCGCGCTGGTGAAGGCCTACACTGCCAACGCTGTCTGCGTCGCCAATTCCTTCCGCTGCAAAATCCCCCACGTGAAAACTTTCTTCGCTGTGCTGACCGATGAACGCAACGGCGCGCTTTTTTCCCACGGCGAGCGCGAAATCATCCAGCGCCACGTCCCCTGGACGCGCGTAGTGGCAGACGTCAGCACCGCGCACTACGACAAGCCGGTGGACCTGCTGGCCTTCATCCGCAAAGAGCGCGAAAACCTGGTGCTCAAGCCCAGCGACGAATACGGCGGCACCGGCGTCACGCTAGGCTGGGAAACCAGCGAGAGCGCGTGGGACACCACGATCCAGTCCGCCATTTCCGGCAGCAGCGCCGAAGCCGGCGGAAATTGCTGGATCGTCCAGGAGCGCATCCCCATCCGCCGCGAAGTCTTCCCCTACGTCACGCCCAAGGGCAACGTCGAGTTCCGCGACATGCTGGTCGACTTCGCCCCCTACCTCTTCCGCGGCAAACTAAGCGGCTACCTCACCCGCCTAAGCGCCACCGGCCTCGCCAACGTAACCAGCGGCGGCGGCCAGGTCCCCTCCTTCCGCGTAGCAAAGAAAGAATGGGCGCCGAGAGGCAGCGCGGCGAAAATCCCCACAATTTAAAAACTCCAAAAGACGGACCCGCCGCCCGCGTTCACAATCGAATAAGGGTCGGCCACCGCCATTATCTTGCCCGGGGAGGTTTCTGCGAGGGAAATATCGGTAAGGACAGCATGTCACTAGCGGCCACAAAACTACGTTGAATCCAGTGAGCTAGGCTAGCACTGAACGACCAGTGTGCCATCCTTCTTTTCGACGACTCTGTCCCTGAGTCGTACGAGTAGCTCATCCACTTTCTCTTGAAGTTCGTAAACTTCCTTCCGTGATGGGCCGACCTTGAAAAGAGCATGGGCGATAGCTGTGCGATCTCGCGGCCACGCAACATCGCCTAGAGTAGTGATTAGATACTCCAAGAGATAGGCCTCGCAGCGATCCTCAAAATCCACTTGCAGTTCGTGAACCTTGGTGCCTCGCGCATGGGGACCAGACGTTATCGTTGCCTTTTGTTCGTCAAGCAAAGCACCTGCTGCCACGAGGTTCTCTAAGACGCCATCACAGGCTGCTCGCCAGAAATCGAAGTTCACGCCTTCGTTTTTGGCGATTGCCTCAGCTTTAGCGCCGGCCTGCCGTATCAATTGGGACACTGTCACAGGGTTAGCGGCCAAGTCACCCATCGCAGACCGCATAGCGGCAAAAATGTAATCACGTATTAATTTCGGAGAATATATGAAGCGAGATTTGAGGCACTTCTGCATTTGGACTGAACGCTCATGACCTTTTTCCACGACAGGAGCGGATGCAGTCGTAATAACATCCGCGCTTGTAGATCGACCGACAAGAATGGCAGGACCTTTGGCTTCGGCCGCACCTTGTACAGGAACTCCATGCCGAACCAGCCAGATGCGCTCTGTACCCGGCTTGTCATCCCGTCTTACTCGTCCCAACCATCCTCTTGCCAGTCCGTCATTAACGATGTTCGAAACAAGTGAAGCGGAACTTGGATCATTTTGGTTCTTCGTCGCGCGAGAATCGTTTTCAGAAAGTAAGCGTCTCAAGTAGAGTTGCTTTAAAGGGTTCCCAGGACTATCGTGGCCGCGCTCGGCTAACAACCTTTTCGTCAACTCGATCGCATCTCCAAGTGGAATTGAACCGGTAGCGACACGGGGGGGTATTGATTGGCCGTTGGAATCGACGATATGAGTTGGCGAGCTCGTCCGAAAATCTCTCTGCAGGCCAGCCAAACTCAAAGAGCTAATCGCCAGCGTCGAAGAACTCATTTTCGACGCAGCGCCCAATACTTGCCCGTCGTATGAAAGCACGTGAAAAACGCGATCGGTGGAACCATCGCCAGCGAGTACACCAATTCGCTCGTTGATGCTCACCCACGCACTCACGCCATAACTCACGCGGTGAACTTGTGCTGCACCGTTTCCGAAGTGTGCGACTTGCGACGGCTTTGCAAACCATTCGATGAGTTCGGGATTAAATTTAGCGGCATAGGCCTGGGCAGCAATAACTACGGGCTGCGCCAGGCCAATATGCCGACTAACATCAATTAGGAACACATGTTTAAGCAACTGTGTTCACTCCATTTGAGGGGGCACTTCTAAGTGCCTACCTCTCGAAAAAAATTCTAGAGATGATGTCTGCTATTACCAGGCTGTCTATAAATGCTCGATAGTCTTCCAAGCTCGAGCCGAACAGGAGGTAAAGAGCACATCCCGCCATTACGGCGAGGATTTTTTCTCTGTCGATATACATTGTTTCTTCCTAAAGTTGGGATGCTGAAAGCAACATCCAGAACTGTCACGCTGGAAGAAACTCAACAACTTGTACGGCTGTCAGTAATGTTACTGACTGGCATATAGTGAAACGACGTACAGGCTGCAATACAAAATTAAAGGAAGTACTGAAATTAACGAAGGACACCACTACTGGAAGAAAAACTGAATGGCTGCAAGGGCTAAAGCTACTGGCACACGCTATCCCAGGGGGAAGCGTCACAAGTAAGATATCAAGGTGATCTTGCGCTGAGTTGTGAAAATATCGCCTGGGTTCTTACAGAATATGTGCTGTGCTGTCAGTAGTTTACAGTAGGCGAAGCGCGTCACACAGCTAACATCTATAGTGGTGAGAACATATCGCTCGGGGAACGACCACGGATCACGGGGATGGGCGTGACGTGTTGTCACCTCTGGTAAATACCCCAAAAGATGGACAAACCAAGGTCTGATACGATTCCCAACTTATGCGCAGATACCTGAGCCTGTGTGTTTTTCTACTCGCAGCAAACTCCGTTTACTCCCAGGAACCCAAACCCATCGCCGAGCGCCTCGCCGCGCAGAACGCAATTTTCGACGAACAGTTCGAGTCCGAGCTGCGGCTCAATCCCGAGCGCGCCACTGGCTTTGGCGACTATCGGTACAACGACAAGCTGGATGACTATTCGCTGGCCGGAGTCGCGCAGCGCCATCAGGCCAACGAGATGTTTCTTGCGCGCCTCGCCGCCATTCCCACCAGCGGCTTCTCCGATCAGGAAACGCTCTCGCACGACCTGCTCACGCGCGTGCTGCAGCAGCGCATCGCCGACTACGACCTGAAAGAATACGAGATGCCCATCAACCAGCAGAACGGTGTGCACACTCGCCTCGCCGATCTGCCGCTTTCCGTGCCGTTCGATTCCGTAAAGCATTACGAGGACTACATCGCGCGCCTGAAACACATTCCGCAAGCGCTGACCCAGACCATCGAAGTGCTGCAGGCCGGCATGAAAGACAAACTCATGCCGGTACGCTTTCTGGCGGAGAAAATCCCGGCGCAGTGTCAGGGAATCATCGACGCCGATCCCTTCCTGCTGCCAACAAAAAAATATCCCGCGAGCATTTCCGCCGCCGACCAGAAACGCCTGACCCAACAGATCACCGAGACCGTCAACAACGAGGTAATTCTCGCGTACAAGAATTTCGCGGAATTTATCGCCAAGAAATACGCCCCCGAAGGCCGCACCGCGCTGGCGATCACCTCGCTGCCGGACGGCGCGAAGCGTTACCAGAATAATATTTACGCGCGCACCACCACGCGCATGACGCCCGACGAGATCCACCAGCTCGGCCTGCGCGAAATCGATCGCATCGAAAAAGAAATGACGGCCATCGCCAAGAAAGAAGGCTTTGCCGATCTCGCCGCTTTCCGCGCCTCGCTGAAAACCAATCCAAAATATATTCCCAAGTCGGCCGAGCAGATCCTCGACGATTTTCGCCGCTACATCGCGCAGATGGAGCCCAAGCTCTCGCAGCTTTTCGCCCTACTCCCCAAGGCCCCGGTAACTGTCGAAGCCATCCCGGAATTTCAGTCTGCCGCCGCGACTCACTATGTCACCGGCACGCCCGACGGCAAGCGCCCCGGCCGCGTAGTGGTAGCCACGTCGCACTTCGCCGAGCGTTCGCTGATCGATGACGAAGCCACCGCCTATCACGAAGGAATTCCCGGCCACCACATGCAGCTCTCGGTGCTGCAGCAAATCACCGGCCTGCCAAAATTTCGCCAGCACAGCCTGGGCTACAACGCCTATGTCGAAGGTTGGGCGCTGTACTCCGAGCAGCTCGGCAAAGAGGTCGGCTTCTACCAGGACCCGGTCTCCGATTACGGCCGCCTCTCCTCAGAGCTATTCCGCGCGGTGCGCCTGGTGGTCGACACCGGAATCCACTCCAAGGGCTGGAGCCGAGACCAGGTCGTCGAATTTTTCCGCAAGTCCGGCGCGGTCGACGAGCCCACCATTCAAAGCGAAACCGATCGCTACATCTCCTGGCCCGCCCAGGCGCTCAGCTACAAGCTCGGCCAACTGAAATTTCGCGAGCTGCGCGAACGCGCCGAAAAAAAGCTAGGCCCCAAGTTCGACATCCGCAAATTCCACGATGAAATGCTCGACGGCGGCACACTGCCGCTCGACATGCTCGACGCCCGCACCGACCAGTGGATCGCGGAACAATCAAAGTGAACTGATCAACGAAAAGTACCGAGTAAAAAGTGAACCAACGGGATACCAGACGCTCTGAACGCCTTAACTCCGCGCCATAAATTCGATAAAATAGAGGCAATGCGAAGTTCCTTCGGCAGCGCAAAAACCGAACTGATGCCCGGTGCCAAAAACGCCGTGGAAACCTGCCTGGCCGTGCGCGCCGGCGAATGCGTGGCATTGATTGCCGACAAAGTGAGCGAGGCGGTCGCCGCCAGCCTGGCTGCCGCACTGAAAGACTGCGGCGCCGAGTACGATGCATTTTTGCTGGAGGATTTTGGCCCGCGCCCCATGCGCGAAGCTCCGCCAGAAATCCTGGACGCGCTGGAAATGGCCGACGTGGGCATCCTGTGCATGACGCCGCAACCCGGCGAACTGGGCGCGCGCATGGCCATCGTAAAAGTTGTCGAACGTCGCCAGATTCGCTACGCCCACATGGTGGGCGTCACCGCCGAAATCATGCAGCAGGGCATGCGCGCCGACTACCGCCTGGTGGACCGCCTCAGCGACAAGCTGCGCGAACGCATGCTGCGCGCCGAAACCCTCACGGTAAAAACCGACGCAGGCACCAACATCGCCGCACATTTCGATCCCGGCCTCGACTGGGTGAAAACCAGCGGACTGATCAGCCCGCGTTACTGGTCCAACCTGCCCGCCGGCGAAGTCTTTACTACACCCGCGACGGTCGACGGCACTTTCGTCTGCGACGCCACCGCCGGCGATCACTTCAACGGAAAATACGGCGACCTGCAATCCACTCCACTCATTCTGGAAATCAAGGAAGCGCGCCTGGTCCGCGCGGAGTGCGCGCGAAAAGATCTCGAGCGCGAGTTCTGGGAGTATTGCCACACCGACAAAAACAGCGATCGCGTCGGCGAGCTGGCCTTCGGCACCAACCTGGGATTGTCACGCATGATCGGCGTGCTGCTGCAGGACGAAAAATATCCGGGCGTCCACCTGGCCTTCGGCGACCCCTACGGCAGCCAGACCCATGCCGATTGGGCTTCGAAAACGCACGTCGACGTGCTCACCCGCAAGTGCGACGTGTGGATCGACGACGACCAGGTAATTAACCAGGGCCGCTACCAGCTCGATCACCTGGGCCTTTCCTGAATTCCCTCCCATTAAAAAAGGCGCACTACATGCATACAGGCACCACTGTATGGTCAAGCTCGATTTTTCCGACATACTAGCGGCACCTTCGTCCCCTCCTGAATCAGAAAGGAGCATCAATGTTATTTGGACTCTACGCGCTCGGTTTCGTAATCCTCATTGCCGGATTGATTTACGGAGCCCGCTTGATGCATGTGCCGGCACACTGGATCGCCGTCGGCGCCATCGTGCTGCTCGGACTTGGAATTGTGACCGGTGTGCAAAGCACGCGGCAGAAAGATCCCTCCTGAGGCACGCCCCTTTTTAGCCACACATTAGCCACGCATTTTCGCGCGCGCTTGGACTCCCGGTCGGTTGCCGCCGATGAGTTAAACTAGAGCGTGCCCAAATTCGACAAGCACATTTTCATTTGCATGAATCAGCGCGAAGAAGGCCACCCGCGCGGCTGCTGCGATCCCACCGGCCAGGGCGAGCTGCAACGCCTGTTCAAGACCAAGCTGGCGCAACGCGGAATTAAAAATGTCCGCGCCAACAAGTCCGGCTGCCTGGATCAATGTGAACTGGGACCAACAGTGGTGGTCTATCCCGAAGCGGTGTGGTACGGAAGTGTGAAGCCGGAAGACGTCGACGAAATCATCGACTCTCACATCGCCGGCGGGAAGCCAGTCGAGCGCCTGATCATTCCAGACGCCATTCTAAATACCACCCACAAAAAATAGCAGTGCCTGCGGCTGAGAGTGACGAAACCGAATCAGGAATGGCGCGGACCGCTTGGATCCGCGCCGTTAGTACATTCCTGTTTTCCTGCGATGCTCTTAACGATGATCGTGGTCGTGATCCCGCCAGCGATCGCGGTCGCGATTGCGATCCCGATCCCAGTGGTGGTCATGCTCGAACCGCCCGCGGTCACCGTTCCAGTAACCGCCGTAAAATTGGCCGCCCTCATAACGAGGTCCGACCCAGGCAGCGCCCGCATACGGAGGCCGGGTCCAATATCCACCATGCCACCGATAGCGATGGCCTACGGGATACCAGTACCCGTCCACCCAATAATAATCAGCGCCCGGCGCGACAGGACGGACACGCACCACGCGGGCACGGGGTGGCGGGCCAATTCTGATTCCCACGGCTACTTGAGCACTGTAAGCCGGCGCTCCCGCCAGAAACATCCCGGCAAGCATCGCGGCCAATAGAAATTTTTTCATGTTCGATCTCCTCTCCTTGGACAGAACACCTGTAGAGAAAATTTCTCTCGTTGGGACGCACAGCAAACAGCGTCTTCGTTAACAAAGGGCTGGATCGTATTTCTAGCGTAGGTGAGGCGGCGGGAGCCTAACAATAGGGCAAAAACTGTATTTCAGCGCAAGTTCTTTGTTGCAGGAATTCTCACCACCTTAAGCAAAATAAAAACATACAACGGCCGCGTTCGATTATTCGAAAATAACCGGACGCAGCCGCCGCAAAATTCTAGTGGTTGTCGTGGTGGTTGTCGTGGTCGTGGTCATGGCCATTGTCGTGATAGCGACCATGGTCACGTTCGCGTCTTTCGCGTCGGCGATCCCAGTGATGGTCATGGTTAACGCGGCCACGGCCTCCGTTCCAATAGCCAACGTAATATTGACCGCCCTCGTAGTGCGGGCCAACCCACGCTGCGCCTTCATACGGAGGCCGGGTCCAATAGCCTGCATGCCACCTGTAGCGGCCGCCTTCCGGATACCAATACCCGTCTACCCAGTTGTAATCATATCCCGGAGACACAGGCCGTACGCGAACTACCCTGGGGCGCGGCGGCTCTCCAATCCTGATTCCTAAGGATACTTGAGCGTTACTTGCCGGCGCGATGGCCAGAAACATAGCGGCCAGCAGTGTGGCAAAGATGAATTTTTTCATGTTCGTTTTCTCTCCTCGGATAGGAACACTCGTAATAACAATTTCTCTTAGTGGGACGGTGCACAAAAAGGCGTTGTGATTGAAGTGCTCGAAGTACAACCAGACTATGCCCGGGAAACATGGCTGGCAATAGCAAAAGGCCGGATGTGTCCGTTCGGTACTCCGTGCGCGGATGTTGGACCGCTCGGTTAGTCATAGGGCATTGTGAACGCGATCTTGCGCAGAGATGATTTCGAGGGCTGCTATTCTTCGCTGCAATGGTAACGGGACGCATTTCCCGTTGCTGTCGCCGGCCCCGCAGATGAACCCATTTGACACTTCGATCGTCTCTTTTGTGAATCGCTTCGCCCATCATTCCCGGGTTTTTGACACCTTCGTATTCATGATCAGCGACAATCACCTCCTGAAAGGCGGCGTTGTAGTGGCCTTGATCTGGTGGGCGTGGTTTCGGCCCAGCGTCAATCAACTGGAGAGCCGCAAATACTTGCTCTGTGGAATCGTCGCCTGCCTGCTGTCCGTGGTGCTGGCGCGCGCGCTGGCCGACTTGCTTCCTTTTCGGGAGCGCCCCAACGGGGTTGCGGCGCTTCATTTTCAGTCTCCGTACGGCCACAGCGATGAAGACCTGATTCACTGGAGCTCTTTTCCCAGCGACCACGCGGCCGTATTTTTTGCGCTGGCAACCTCTATTTTCTTTGCTTGGCGAGCCGCCGGAATCGTGGCGTTCTGTCACGTCTTTTTGTTCATCTGCATGGCACGGCTTTATTTAGGCCTGCATTACCCGTCGGACATCCTGGTCGGGGCTTCCATCGGAATTGCGCTGGCCTCGTTCGCGCGTGTGACAGTGGTGCGTGAGTGGATAGGCCGCCTTGCCATGCCCTGGCTGAAATATTCTCCCGGAAGTTTTTATGCGTGTTTATTTATCATGACCCTGCAGATCGTCACTCTCTTCCAAGCGGCCCGCGAGATAACCCACTTCTTCTTCGTGCTGCTGCGGCCGCACATCACCACGTAAAACAAAAACGAAATGGCCGCGTGTTTCGTCAGTGCCAGCCTGCTCGCCAGCATGCGCATTCCCAAGTCGAGACGATTGAGGCAGAATGACTGCGCCATTCGGGAGAGCTTATGAATCGCGGAGTTTTGTTGGCATCGATTTGCGTGTGCGAATTTTCGTTTGCATTTGCAGGCACGCAATTGGTTTCGCATGTTTCAGCGGAAGACCTGGCATTGGCGGGCTATTCCGCGGAAACTTCCCGCAGCGAACGCCAGTGGGAGGAAAAGTTTCGCGAAATTCCCAGCCCCGATAATCTGCGCGCGGCCATGCAGCATCTTTCCGCGCGTCCGCACCACGTCGGTTCGCCTTACGACAAGGAAAACGCCGAATGGCTTGCCGCTAAATTCAAGGACTTCGGTTTCGATACGCACATCGAACAATTCGACGTCCTTTTTCCCACGCCAATCGAGCGCGCCGTAGAACTGGTCGAAGGCGGTCCGAAATTTTCCGCCAAGCTGCAGGAACCGGCACTTTCCCAGGACCCCACGTCGAACCAGCAGTCCGAGCAATTGCCAATCTATAACGCTTATTCGAAAGACGGAGATGTAACCGCGCCGCTGGTGTACGTGAACTACGGCATTCCTGAGGATTACGAACAACTGGACCGCATGGGTATTTCCGTGAAGGGCAAGATCGTGATCGCCCGCTATTTTCATTCCTGGCGCGGCATCAAGCCCAAAGTCGCTGCGGAACACGGCGCGGTGGGCTGCCTGATTTATTCCGATCCCCACGAAGACGGCTTTGTGCAAGGCGATACGTTTCCCGCGGGCGCCTGGCGCCCCAAGGATGGCGCCCAGCGCGGCAGCGTGGCCGACATGCCGTTTTATCCCGGCGATCCACTCACTCCGGGAGTCGGAGCGACCAAAGACGCCAGGCGTTTGAAGGTGGAAGATGCGCCGACGATCACCAAAATTCCGGTGCTGCCCATTTCGTATGCCGACGCGCAACCGTTGCTGGCGGCGCTGACCGGCCGCATCGCGCCGGAAAATTGGCGCGGCGGCCTGGGAATCACCTATCACGTGGGGCCGGGCGCCGCGAAAGTGCATCTAAAGGTGAAATCCGATTGGAAGCTCAAGACCATTTACGACGTGATAGCGAAAATTCCCGGCGCAACGTTCCCCGACGAGTGGGTGTTGCGCGGCAATCATCACGACGCGTGGGTGAATGGTGCGGAGGATCCGATTTCCGGAATGGTCGCGGAGTTGGAGGAGGCCCGCAGTCTCGGCGAATTGCTGAAGGCGGGCTGGAAACCCATGCGCACCATTATTTATTGCGCATGGGACGGCGAGGAGCCCGGGCTGCTTGGTTCAACGGAGTTCGCGGAAGCGCACTACGACGAATTGCGGCAGCATGCCGTGGCCTATATCAATTCCGATTCGAACGGGCGCGGCTTTCTAGGAATCGAAGGCTCGCACACCCTGGAAAAATTCAGCAACGACATCGCCCGCGAGATTGCCGACCCGGAAACGAAACTTTCCGTGTGGAAGCGCAATCACCTCCATGAGATTGCGGAAGCTAAATCGGCGGAAGAGCGCGAGAAAATTCGCCAGCGCGCCGACCAGCGCATCGGCGCATTGGGTTCGGGATCCGACTACACCGCGTTTCTGCAACACGACGGCGTGGCTAGCTTGAATATCGAATTCAGCGGCGAAGACGGCGGTGGCATCTATCATTCCATTTACGACGATTTTTACTGGTATACGCACTTCAGCGATACCGACTTTCAATACGGACGCGCGCTGGCGCAAACCGGCGGAACCGCGGTCATGCGCCTGGCCGACGCGGAACTGCTGCCGTTCGAGTTTGGAAATTTCGCCGACACCATGGACACCTACCTGAAGGAACTGAAAAACATGGCGCAGAAGAAGCAGGCAGATATCGAAGAGCGGAACCACGAGATCGAAGAAGGCCTGTTTCAGGCCACCAACGATCCCAAAAAACCGCTGGTGGCGCCGCCGGTGGAAACCGTTCCACCCTTTTTGAATTTCGCGCCTCTCGATAATGCCGATGCGGCTTTGACGCACAGTGCAGCGGAGTATCGCAAGGCCTTCGAAAAAATGAACGCCAATGGAGGCAGCGCGCTGACCGCGTCCTCGCTGGCTGATGTGAACAAACTACTCATGGAAAGCGAGCGGAAACTTACCAACGCCGAAGGCTTGCCCAACCGCCCGTGGTTCAAGCACCAGATTTATGCGCCGGGCTTCTACACGGGCTACTCGGCGAAAACCATGCCCGCCGTGCGCGAAGCCATCGAACAGAAACAATGGAGGCAAGCCGAAGACGGAATCGCGGTGGTGGCAAAGGTGCTGCAGGATGAGGCGGCGTTGATTTCTGCGGCCGCAGCTAAGTTAGACGCAGCAGCGCACTAATAGAAACGGGCGGTTCACTCGCCGGCCGTTACTTACCGGACAGGCGCCGATCGAAAGCGCTGACGGACCCAGGCACTGCAAGTGCTGGCTCGCAGCGCGCATCGCGAACAGGTTCGCCGGCGGCGAGGCGCAACGGCAATACGCCGGCCCAGACGGGCAAAGCATAATCTTCCGCGTCATCTTCCACGGGTCCAGTGCGCATCTTGGCGGAAACTTCGCTGAGCGGCAGCCGCAGGATGCTGGTGGCTTTCAATTCTTTTTCGCTGGGCTGGCGCGCGTCATTCCAGCGCCCGGGCAGGATTTTTTCCGTGAAGGCCCGCAACGCGCCAAGTTTTTCTTGAGGCGCATCGACCAATGTGGCGTTACCCAGCGCCACCACCGATCGATAGTTCATCGAGTGATTGAAAACCGAGCGCGCCAGCACCAGCCCGTCGACTAGCGTCACCGTGACGCACACCGCCAGCCCGGAGCTCACTCCGCGCAACATCCGGCTCGCCGCTGACCCGTGAAAATAAATCGCATCGCCCACACGCGCGAACATCGTCGGGATTACGTAAGGCTGGCCGTCCATGCTGAAACCCACATGGCAAACGAATCCTTCATCGAGAATTTTGTAAATGGTTTCGCGGTCGAACGACCCGCGGTGCGGTTCGCGCACTACGCGCGTGCGCTCCGTGGGCGGGAAAGTTTCCGGCAAAATACACCCCAGTGAGAAGCGTGGCGCGGAGTTGATAGCCGGCGCCAAATCGGCATGAGTGAGGAACGATCTTTTCGATGCTAACACGTTGCCCAGAGCGCCAGGCAACAGCCAATATGGAGTTGCCGCGCCTTGTGAGAAACTAGCCAACCGGAGAACACCATGAGCTCAACCGTTGCGCACGCCACAGGTCCGAAATCGCTGGACAGCGCCTGGGTGCGCCAGCAGTTCCCGTCTTTGCAAACCCTGGTGAACGGACAGACCGCCGCATTTCTCGATGGCCCGGCTGGCACACAAGTGCCGCGCCAGGTGGTCGACGCCATCAGCAATTATTTGCTGCACGACAACGCCAACACCTGCGGTGCGTTTTCCACCAGCCGCCAGAACGACACCATGCTCGCCGGAGCGCGCCAGGCCATGGCCGATTTTTTCAACTGCGCGCCAGACGAGGTCAGTTTTGGCCAGAACATGACCACCATTACCTTCGCGCTCTCGCGAGCCATCGGGCGCGAATTGAAACCCGGTGACGAAATTGTGGTGACTACGCTGGACCACGACGCCAACGTGGCTCCCTGGCGCGCCCTCGAAGAAAAAGGCGTGGTCATTCGCCAAGTGGACATAAGTGAATCGGATTGCACCCTGGACTTGGAGGATTTGAAGCGCAAAATTACGAGCAAGACAAAGCTGGTCGCGGTGGGCTACGCGTCCAACGCCGTCGGCGCCATCAATCCAGTCGCGGAAATCACCAAACTCGCGCACGCCGTGGGCGCGCTGGTGTTCATCGACGCGGTGCATTACGCGCCGCATGGCGCGATTGACGTGAAAGCGCTCGATTGCGATTTTCTGGCCTGCTCTCCCTACAAATTTTTTGGCCCGCACATGGGCACGCTCTACGGCAAGCGCGAACACCTGATGCGATTCTCGCCCTACAAGGTGCGCCCCGCGCCGGACGCCTTGCCGGATCGCTGGGAAACCGGCACGCAGGTACAGGAGCTGATTGCCGGAATCGCGGCGGCCGTCGATTACCTGGCAGAACTGGGACGCCGCCACGATCCAGCGGTCCAGGACCGCCGTAGCGCGCTGTTGGCCGCGTACCGCGTGACTCGCGAACATGAAATGGCGCTATTTGCAGAGCTGATGGAAGGATTGCTGGCCATTCCGGGCCTGCGTGTCTTTGGCATTAAGGATTTCAAGCGCTTCAACCACCGCTGTTCCACAGTCTCAGTGCGCCTGGACGGCCACACGCCCACCGAGGTGGCCAAATTTCTCGGCGACCGCGGCATTTTCACCTGGGACGGAAATTTCTATGCGCTGAATCTGACCGAGCGCCTGGGCGTGCAAGCCAGCGGCGGCCTCCTGCGCATCGGCCTGGTCCACTACAACACCGCGGACGAAGTAGAACGCCTCCTGACCGCGCTGCGCGAATTCACTTGCCGTTGAATCGCCGCCGCATGAACTCCCCGTCTACCCATCCCGGCAAATCCGCGGCGCTTTTAGCCATACTGGCGCTTTTGTCCTCCGCGCCATCTTTCGCTGATCAAAAACCGTTGACGGAAGTCCGCAGCCCGAACTTCCGGGTGCTAACCGACGGGAGTGATCGTCAAGCCCGACGAATCGCGCGCGAGTTCGAAGAGATGCGCGGAGTCTTTGCCGTTGCATTTCCCAAAATGCGGCTGTCGACCGGGGCGCCACTCCTTATTTTCGCCATGCAGGACGAGCGCAGCATGATATCGCTGGCCCCGGCGATCTGGCACGACAAAGGCCCCAAGCCAGCGGGCCTGTTCCAGCACGGATGGGAGAAGCAATTCGCGATTGTGCGCCTCGACCAGGACATTCCCGGCGCATATCAGGTGGTCTACCACGAATACGTGCACAGCCTGCTGCACACAAATTTCCGGTGGCTGCCTACCTGGCTGGACGAAGGGCTGGCGGAGTTTTATGGCAACACCAGGTTCGAATCCAAAAAGTCTTACGTCGGCGCGCCCAGCAGGCGCGTCAACTTCCTGAAGGGTCGCACCCTGATTCCGTTGGAGACGCTGTTGACGGTCAGTCCGTACTCATATTTTCGCGGCAAGCAGGATCAGATCGATGAATTTTACGCGGAGTCCTGGGCCCTGGTGCATTTCCTGATGTTCTCGCCCGGGATGGAACAGGGCAACAAGTTGGCGCAGTTTTATAACCAGTTGCAGAGAGGAGAGAAGCAGCTCAAAGCCTTTCAGGAATCTTTTGGGGGCTTGAAGGAAGTGGAAAATCGCTTGCAGACTTACATTCAGGCTTTTGCCTTTTCCAGTTGGATGATGGATAGTCCCGGCGGGATTGAAGAAAAAGATTTTTCCGTCCGGAAGTTGAGCAAAGCGGAATCGGACGCGGAGATTGCCGGCTATCGTTTGTGGGAACACGATGCCGCGGAAGCCACTGGCCTGGTGGAAGACGTTCTCAAGGCCGATCCGAACCTCGCCCTGGCCCACGAAGAGAAGGGTTTTATCTTCTTCCACCGAGGCAAGGACGAAGATGCATTGCAGGAATTTTTCCGCGCCTATGACTTGGACAAACAGCGTTATCTTTCACAATATTTCAAAACCATGATTGTGGCGAAAAAGGATACGCCGGCGCATCGCAACGATTTGCAGGCCGGGTTGATGGAAACGGTGAAAATTAATCCGCAATTCGCTCCCGCATTTGTGCAACTGGCCATGCTCGAGCTCTACCAGGGCCACGACATAAGAGCGTTGTCGATGGCCCGCAAAGCCGAGCAATTGGAACCTTCTCGCGCGGGCTACCATTTACTGTGCGGAGAAATTTTGCTGCGCTTGAATAAAGGAAAAGAAGCGGCCGAACTCGCCAAATTTGTTGCCGAACGATGGACTGGCCCCGACCACAACGAAGCGGTGGCTTTGTGGAACGAGGTTCCGCCCGCCGATCGCCCTGCGGACACCACCCTGACGGAAGAAGTAGGAGAACAATCGCAGACGGCGGAAGGAACATTGGTCTCCGTAAAATGCGAGGAAAAAATGAGAATCGTCACCCTGCAGCGCGGCGATGAGCGATTAGAATTTCACAGCAAGGGCCGGCAGCTCATCGGCTACTCCGACACGCTCTGGTACGGGACGGATCATTTTAATTTCTGCCAGCGCATGGAAGGCATGCATGCAGTCGTCCGGTACCGGCCGCCGGTTGGCAACGAATATGCCGGAGACTGGATGTCCATCGAATTGCGCGACGAATTGCCCGCGGCTCACAGCGAGAAACTGCCCAAGGACTCGCCCGCCAAGGACTCGCCGGCCCAAAAAGACCAGTCCCACTAACGGCCTCGCCCGCTCCATTCGCCACCCGATAAATTATCGGAATAAATGCACACCGCACTTACAAGAGCGCAGCGAGTCCGTGTATTCTGACCTGCCATGAACAAAAAGAAACCAATTGTGCTGACTGTGCTGGACGGATGGGGATACCGCGCCGAAACCAAAGGCAACGCCATCGCCCTGGCGCGCAAGCCCGCTTACGACGAGTTACTGCGCAAATTTCCCAACACTCTGATTCACACTTCCGGCCCCTACGTCGGCTTGCCGCAAGGCCAGATGGGCAACAGCGAAGTCGGCCACATGAATATGGGTGCCGGCCGCATCGTGCACATGGACATCACCCGCATCGACCTCTTGATCGCCAATAGACAACTGGAAAGCGTGCCGCTGTTTCAACAGGCCATGGAGCGCGGCCGCGAAAAGCAATTGCATTTCATCGGACTGCTGAGCGACGGCGGCGTCCATTCCCACATCCAGCATCTATTCGCGCTGCTGGAGATGGCCAAGCGCAAAAAAGTGGAAAAAGTGTTTGTGCATTGCTTCATGGATGGGCGCGACACCCCACCACACAGCGGCCGCGACTTCGTAAAACAGTTGCAGGAAAAGATGCGTGAGTTGGGCGTAGGAGAAATCGCCACGCTGGTCGGCCGCTACTACGCCATGGACCGCGACAATCGCTGGGAGCGCATCGAACTGGCCTACCGCGCCGTGGTTCACGGAGAGGCGGAGACCCGTACCGGCGATCCAGTCGCGGCCCTCGAAAAGAGTTACGAGCAGGAAATCACCGATGAATTCATCAAGCCCATCGTAGTGACCAAAGGCAAAGGCGACGCCGCCCAAGCCGTGGGAGAAATCCGCGACGGCGACGCGGTGATTTTCTTCAACTTTCGCGCCGATCGCGCCCGGCAGATGACCTACGCGCTAGCCGCGCCCGATTTCGACAAGTTCGCCGACGCTCACCGGCCCAGAAATCTTTTCTACGTGGCCATGACCCAGTACGACAAAAACTGGCCCTGGCTGAAATTCGTCATCTCCCCGGAAAAACTCGAGCAGATACTCGCGCAGGTTTTCGCCGAGCTGGACTACAAAAATCTCCGCTGCGCAGAAACGGAAAAATACGCGCACGTCACCTATTTTTTCAACGGCGGCGTGGAAAAGCCTTTCGCGGGAGAAGAACGCATCCTGGTGCCTTCGCCGAAAGTGGCCACCTACGACTTGAAACCGGAAATGTCCGCCGCGGGAATTACCGAAACGGTGGTGCACGCGCTGGAGAAAGGCGAGTTCGACGCCATCATCATGAATTACGCGAATGCGGACATGGTGGGCCACTCCGGAAAACTGGAATCGGCCATTCAAGCGGTCGAGGCAGTGGACGCCGGCCTGGCGCGAATTTATCAGGAGCTACAGGTCCGGGGCGGGACATGGATCATCACCGCCGATCACGGCAACGCGGAAATGATGGTCGATCCGAATACCGGCGGCGCGCACACCTACCACACCACCAACCCGGTGCCATTTATTCTGGTCAGCGACGACCAGCGCGTCAGCCTGAAACCCGGCGGCTCGCTGCGCGACATCGCCCCGACCATGCTCGGAATACTGGGCCAGCGCCAGCCCGCGGATATGACCGGGACCGATTTGCGTACCAAGCCGTAACAATTTTCATCCTGCGTTGCTCAGACGAGCCAGAGGCCACTGTGATTTCCCGAACCGAGCCGTCCAACACAAAATTAATCATCTGCGCGCTGCACTCGTTCTCCGAATGGAACGCCAAGCCGCTGATGGCCGAAAGGATTCGCGCGCGATGGCCGCAGATGAAAGTCGTGCACCTGCAGGACTACGATCGAGTCATCGCTGAGATTCCCGACACTGACATTTTTGTGGGCAGCACGCTGCGGCCTCCGCAATTCGTCGCGGGGAAAAAATTAAAATGGGTGCACTCCACCTCCGCGGGGGTGGCGCAATTGATGTACCCGGAATTGCGAAGCTCCGAAGTGGTGGTCACCAACGCGAGCGGAGTTTTCTCCGTGCCGATGGCCGAACACACTATCGGCCTGCTTCTGGGGCTGGCGCGAAATTTCCCGGATACCCTGCGCCAACAGGAAAAAGCCATCTGGTCGCAGCAGGAATTGTGGAATAAGCCGCAGCACCTCTCCGAGCTCAATGGAACGGTGCTACTGATCGTGGGATTCGGCTCGATCGGCAGGGAAGTCGCCAAACGCGCACAAGCCCTGGGAATGCGCGTTTGGGGAGTGACGCGCTCGGGCCGCGGGGACCTGACCCACGCCGAGAAAATCATTGCGGCGAGCGAACTGGACGCCGTTCTGCCGGAGGCGGACTACATTCTGCTCTGCGCGCCGGACACCGCCGAAACAAAAACTCTGCTGGGTCAAAAGCAAATGTCGCGCATGAAGCGCGGCGCGCGGTTGATTAATGTCGGGCGGGGCTCGTTGTGGGATGAAGCCGCTCTGATTCGGGCGCTGGAGAGCGGAGCTCTGGCGGGAGCCGCCACGGATGTCGCGGAGACCGAGCCGTTGCCCTCGACCAGCCCGTTGTGGCGCGCGCCGAATTTATTTATTACCCCGCACACCAGCGCGTTAAGCGACCGGCTGTGGCCACGCGAAACCGCGCTGCTGATGGATTTGCTGGAGCGCTGGTTCGACGGCCGCGAATTGACCAATCGCGTAGAAATCGCGCGTGGATATTGAGCGCCGCGCTATCAGGCGCGATCAGTCGCCCACGCCACCCTTAGGCGCCTGGTAGCCTTCACGCGCATAGACCACGTACTTCTGTTTCTTGCCTTTTTGATCGAGCACCGTCAACGGGCCCCCATCGGGCGCAACCAGTTCCACTTTTACCTTGTGAAACTTTCCGTCCTTAGCGCCGTTTCCCGGCGTGTAGGAAAGGCTGTACTGGTGCCGCAGAAACGCCGCGACCTGCTGCATGATGCCGGGAATTTCTCCGTCAAATTGCGGAAACCACGAAAGCCCGCCGGTTTCCAGTGCGAACGTTTTCAACTGATTTTCGGCTTGCAGATAATCCATGTGCGAACCGCGTGAGCCGTGCATATCGAGATAGTTGGTAAAGGTCTTGTCCAGGCCGACGGCGAAAATGGTGACATCGCTCCCGCGCAACTCTTTCATGGTCTGGTCCAGGGTGTGTTTTGAAAACGTATCCACACCGCTGGCCAGCAGTAGAATAGATTTTTTGCCTTTTACATCTTTCAGGCGCTCGTTGGTTTCCAGCAAAGCGTCGAATACGTTGGACTCACTGAAGCCCGGAAAATAAAGATGGCTGATGCCTGCGCGAACTTCGTTTTTGTCCTGGGTAAAGTCCACTTCCAGCCGGGTCTTCATGTCGAAGGTCTCAAGAGCAACCCAATCTTTTTGCTGCAGATTGGGGAACAGCGCGTCCGCCCAGTATTTTGCATACGCGGCGAACCAGCCGTACGCGCGGCCGCTAAACTCCATGACAATTACCATAGTGATGGGTGCGTCGGTGGGGGCGAAGTTGGTAATGGTTTGCGGCGCGCCGTCATCGAACACTTTGAAATTTTCTTTTTTCAACCCGGTCAGGATGTCTCCGTTTTTGGTGGTGGCAATGACTTCGAGGGTGACCACCGGCACGTCCACGGCGATAGTTACGCCAGCCTGGGGCGGCGCCTGCGTGGGCGGCTTCGCGGGAGGAGTCTGCGCCACCGGCGGCGGCGCGCTCTGCTGCGGCTGCCCGCCTTGCGGTCCTTCAGGAGCCTGCGCGGACGACGGAATCGCAGCCAGCGAACAAGAAAATATCGTTGCTAGCGCCACCGAAAATATTTTGGCAAAAATTGCTTTCATGCTCTTGGTCCTCGTGTTTCGCAATCAAATGTTCCATCCCGCCAGGAAAGCGGTTGAATCTGCGCAACGCCCCCGCACACAACGGCCAGGCAGCCACCACCTGCATGTTAGTATGAAGCGAAATCGCTGAAAAGTGTTGCAGGGCCAGTTTTACGCCCGAAGCGGACCGGAGGAAATTGGTGAGCGCGATACATAACGTACATATATTAGTGATGGCCGCAGCCGTGTCGCTCTGCGCCGGGCTGCCGCTGGGCGCGCAAGCCACTCATTCCTCGGGTCAAACCCCGGCTACCGGCCAGGCTGCAACTGTAACCATCCAGAGCCCATCGCCCATCGGCGACACCACCGCACTGGCGAAAGAAGCCCAGGGCTGGCTGATCGATCTGCTGCGCATCAATACTACCAACCCGCCGGGCAACGAGGAAGCGGCGGCGAAATACATAGCGCGCATTCTGGAAAAGGAAGGAATTCCGTCGGAATTATTGTCCCTCGCGCCGGGACGAAGCGCGGTGGTAGCCCGGCTGCGCAGTTCCGCGCTGGCGGATCCGTCCAAGGCCCTCCTGCTCGTCGCGCACATGGATGTGGTCGGCGTGGACCGAGCGAGATGGACGATGGACCCGTTCGCCGCAGTCATAAAGGATGGCTATGTCTACGGACGCGGAGCTTACGACGATAAAGGAATGCTGGCCGCCAACCTTGCGGCGTTCATCGCTCTGAAACGTTCCAACGCGCGATTGAATCGCGACGTGATTTTTCTGGCGACTTGCGATGAAGAGCAGGGCGGCGACGCCAGCATCAAAATTCTCATTTCCAAATATTGGGACAAGTTTGCCGCCGGATTTGCGCTGAACGAAGAAGGCAAAGTGGTCCTCAAAGACGGCAAAGTTCAATACATCGCCGTGCAGGCCAGCGAAAAAGTGCCGGTCAACGTTGCGGTTGTCGCGCGCGGAACTTCCGGCCACGCTTCGCGGCCGCTGAAAGACAACGCGGTGGTCCATCTGAGCGCGGCGGTAGCGAAGATTGGAGCCTATTCCGCGCCCGTGCATTTCACCGCGATTGTGCGCAGATACTTCGAAGGCCTCGCAGCCATCGAGGGCGACGAGCTGGGCAAGTGGATGCGCTCGTTGGACACCACCGACCGCGGCGAGCACGCCCAGAAAGTAGTTTCCGACGCCAGCCCGTTGTGGAACTCCATGATGCGCGATTCCATTTCGCCCACCATGCTTTCAGCGGGCGTGCGCAACAATGTGATTCCCGCGGAGGCTCGCGCCAATCTCAATATCCGCCTGCTGCCCGGCGACACGGTTGATGTGCTGCTCGCGGAGCTGACCAAGCTGGTCAACGATCCGCAGATAAAATTTGAAGTGCAGCAAGACGCGGGATTAGCCGCGCCGCCGTCATCGCTGGAAACCGATCTCTACGCCACGATTTCGAAAGTGGCGTCAGCCCAGTTCGCCAACGCTCCGGCGCTTCCGTTCATGTCTACCGGCGCGACGGACTCGGCGCAGTTGCGGCTGCACAACGTGCAAGCTTACGGCCTCGTGCCTTTTCCAGTTACGGAGGCGGACTTCCAGCGCATGCACGGTGACGATGAAAGACTCCCGCTGGCCGCTTTCGACAAGGGCGTCGACGTTCTGGCGCGCATCGTCGCGGAGTTTGCCGCCTCCCGTTAAATCAATATGAGCTTTCGCCACTCGAAAATTGTCTGCACCATCGGACCTGCCAGCGGTTCGCGGCGCATGATCGAAAAACTCCTGCAAGCCGGAATGGATGTGGCCCGCCTCAATTTCTCGCATGGAACCCATGCACAACATGCCGCCACGATCGCGCTGCTGCGCGCCGCCGCCCTGAAACAAGGCAAGACCATTTCCATTTTGGCCGACCTGCAAGGCCCAAAAATCCGCACCGGAGTGCTCGCAGGCGGCCAACCCGTGTACCTGAGCGCCGGGCAACAATTCATCATCACCACCGCGCGTATCTTGGGCGATTCCACGCGGGTGAACACCACGTTTACTCCGCTGCCGCGCGAAGTTCACAAAGACAATCGCATTTTGCTCTCGGATGGGCTCATCGAACTGCGGGTGATGCAGGTGCGCGGGCGTGAAGTGATCTGCAAGGTGATCAACGGCGGCGCTCTGGGTGAAAACAAGGGCATCAACCTGCCCGGCGTGCAGTTGCGTGTTCCGGCGCTCACGCCGAAAGATAAAGAAGATTTGATCTTCGCGCTGGAGCACGACGCCGACTACGTCGCGGTGAGTTTCGTGCGCCGCCCGGAAGACGTGTTGCAAGCCAAGGCACTGATCCGCAAAGCTCGAAAAGACACACCGGTAATCGCCAAGCTGGAAAAACCGGAAGCTATCGAGAATCTGGACGCCATTCTGCGCGCCGCCGACGGCGTGATGGTGGCGCGCGGCGACCTCGGCGTGGAGATGCGCCCCGAGCGCGTACCGGTCGTTCAGAAAATGATCATCGCGCGCGCGCGCGAATTTCGCCGCCCGGTAATTACCGCCACGCAAATGCTCGAATCCATGACCGGTAATCCGCGGCCCACTCGCGCGGAGGCCTCCGACGTGGCCAACGCAATTTTTGACGGCTCCGACGCGGTAATGCTTTCTGCGGAGACCGCTTCGGGAAAATATCCGGTGGAAGCCGTGCAGATGATGGCCAGGATCATCGAGGAAGCGGAAAAAAGCATCACCGAGTTTCCGCGCCCCTCGATGCAGGAAAAATTAAAGGTAGCGGAGACGGTGGCGGAACTGGTGTGCCACGCTTCCCGCGAGCTGCACATGCGCTTGATCGCGGTGTTCACCCACAGTGGATTTACCGCCCGGCTGGTTTCGCGCTACCGGCCGCTGGTGCCCATCATCGCGTTTTCTCCTGAAGCCGCGATTCGCCGCCGCATGGCGCTGATCTGGGGAGTGATGCCCGCGGAAATAAAAAACCTGCAGAAAATCGACCGGCTGGCCGAGATTTCCGAAAAGCGCTTGCTGGAAGAAAAACTGGCGCGCAAAGGCGACGTAATCGGCATCGTGGCCGGCACGCCGATGGGCATTCGCGGCACTACAAACTTTATGAAATTCCACGTGATTGGCGGAGAATCCAAAAAGTAGAGTGGAAGTCGCCGCACAGAATATTCGTGGTCGCAGTAAATCACGGAGGTCCAAATCCGCGGCCGAACGCTTCAGTTAATCCAGGGGTCGGGGCGCGACGGCGGTTCATCCTTCTTGTTGTTCATGTACACTTCAAATTTTTTCTTGTTCCGTTGCACTCTCCAGTCGGTCACGCTGTTGCGCACGCTATAGAGGAACGACCCGCGCCGCAAATAAATGTAGCCCACTAGCATTCCGCCGACGTGGCACAGATGGCTCACGTTATCGCCGCCGCTACTGAGCGTGCCGAAAAATTCGATGGCGGCCATCACCGCTACGTACGGCCGCATCGGAATAGTCACCGGCAGCGGAATCAGCCAGATGCGCCGGTCGGGAAACAAAATCGCGTTGGCGATCAGTATTCCGAAGATCGCTCCCGACGCGCCGATAGTAGGAACCAGCGAAGCTTCCTTGGTGAACATGGGCAGCATCTTGACGGCAACCTCAATCAGGCCGGCGCCCACGCCGCACAGGAAGAAATAATTCAGGAACTTGCGCTTGCCCCAGATCTGTTCCAGTTCCCGCCCAAACATCCACAACATCAGCATGTTGATCAATAAATGGAAAAGACCGCCGTGCAGAAAAATATAAGTAAATGGCTGCCAGATATACCCCAGGTGAACAATCGAGCCAGGACTCAAGCCGAATTTGAGCGTGATCAGGTGAAAAGCGGCTTCTTTGCCGAGCAATAAATCAGCCAGCGTCTGCACCAGAAAAACGCCGGAACAAATCAGCGCCAGCAGCTTCACGCCAGGCGTAACAAAGCCGCGCCAATCAAAGCCGTAACGCCGCGAACTGAAAGACGCAGGCATAAATGCAGTGTAACGGCCCGGGTAGCGCCCCGTCAAAGCGGCGTTTTCCATTGTGGAAAACCACCGAACAGGCCTGAACACTATCGGAGCGTCGTGGCCGACCCATTAACTCTCAAGAGTGGGGGTGCCGCATCCCTTTGCGCTTTTCAAAGGGCTTGCCGCTGGTTTCCACAAATCGCGAACCTTGGTAAACTGCACACCGCGTGCGAAAGGCAATCCATCGGTAAAAGCCGCGCCCGAGGACTACATGCGCTACGTCCGAACGTCCGTTATCTTATTTACTCTCTTCACGCTTCTGGCCGGCTCGGGATCCGTGCGCTCCCAACAGTCGCAGTTGAGCGCCAGCGACGTCATCAAACGAATTCAGGACAATGTTGGCGTCCCCTGGCAGAAAGAAACCGTGGACACCTTCAAAGCCGGTGACCCCGAATCCAAAATCACCGGCATCGCCGTCACCATGATGGCCACCTTCGACGTTCTGGAGCGTGCCGCCGCCTCCGGCAAAAATCTCATCATCACTCACGAGCCCACCTTCTACAACCATCTGGATGATCTCGCCGAGATCCCGCAAAAGCAAAACGATCCGGTCCTCGACCAGAAACTCGCCTTCATTAAGCAGCACCATCTCGTCGTTTGGCGATTTCACGATCATTGGCACGCACGTCATCCAGACGGCATCGAGGCCGGGATGGTTCACATCTTGGGTTGGGAGGCTTACCAGGACAAACAAAATCAATATTTTTTCACGATTCCGGAAACCACGCTCGATAAGATGGCCGCTGATCTGAAATCTCGCCTTGGCCTCCGCAGCATGCGCGTAGTTGGCGACCCCCAACTGAAGATTACCCGCGTAGCTCTCTCACCCGGAGCCGCCGGCATGCAAAGAGAGATCGGCGCCCTCGAAAACTCTGATATCCAGCTCTTAATCACCGGCGAATCGCGCGAGTGGGAAACCGTCGAATACACCGCGGACGCCGTTAGCGAAAAGAGAAGCAAAGCCCTCATCATGCTCGGACACATTCCTTCCGAGCAAGCCGGTATGGAAGAATGTGTCCGCTGGCTAAAGCCTCTCGTCCCCGAACTCCAGGTCGAGTTTATTCCCGCCGCTCAACCATTTTGGTGAGCGACCTTCTTAATTGCTTCCTCGCTCACCCAAGCCTCTCAAGTTACACTTTGGATATAATTACCATTTTGTTATAATACCCACCAGCTAACACTGCGTCCAAATTCCAAACCAGTGAAAACTGTGTATTTCTTACATCCGGCAGTTGAACGCTCAACTACCTTTTCAACCCACGTAGTTGAACGCTCAACTAAGTAAAAGTCCTAGTACACCACCTCAAATAAAGCACTTAACGGCCAGAGTAGGCACGACGGTCGGACGGCGCGCTCCGGCCCGTCCGGAATTTGGCAGCGGAATCAGCGGTTAGCTAGTCGAGTTTTTTGCGGGCGAAATAGAAGAGCGAGGCGCCCAGCAGGACGAACATGAATAGGCCGAAGAGATTGCTGGTCGCTAGCGGGCCGAGAAGTTTGGGGCCGAAGGAGAAGAGGTCGGGGCGCCAGGGGAGCCGCAGCACGCTGGTGAACCAACCGGGGACGTGCGTGGAAATTTCCGGATCCTGAAACAGATTGATGATGATGCCGAGCAGCCCGAAGACACCTCCGGCGGCGATCAGGCCGCTGGAGTACAGAGCGCCGGGGCTGGCTTCGCCTTCGTCTTTTTTCTTGGTGGTGGCATCGACCAGCGAACGAATCAGGCCTCCGGCAAACATCGCCGCGGTGGTGCCCAGCGGAAGATAGGAGCCGGTGGCGAAAGCTAGCGAGCGAACGCCAAGAATTTCCACGGCGATGACCAGAGCGACGCCCATCAGAACCAGACGCCACGGCAGTCGCTGATTCAGTATCCCGCTGATGACCGTGGCCATCAGGCGCGCCTGGGGAGCAGGAGCCTTTTCGCTGCCAATTCCCTGGGCCCACTGATACTCGATCTGCTGCGTGGCCGGGCTGTACAAATATTCGCCGTCGGGAATTGTGTGCGAGCCGAGAGAATTGATCAGCGTGTAGTTCTTGCCCTGATAGGTGAAGGCATCGCGCTCGATCTTCACGCCGTTGGGCAGGGCCGCGACGCTGACCGGAATCTGCGTGGGAATATATTTTTCGAGGCCTTTGTTCATCAGGTTGAGCGTGGTGCCGATCGCCAGAGTAGAAACCGTGACGCCGATCAACAGTCCCATCTGCTGCCAGTAGGGCGTGGCGCCCACGAGAAAGCCAGTCTTCAAATCCTGCGAAGTAGCACCTGCAATCGCCGCGGCAATGCAAACCACGCCGCCAATCATCAAAGCCAGCACCTGATAGTTCGGCGCGGTCCAGCCGGCCACAAAAAAGATTGCGCAGGTGGCCATCAGCGTAGCGATGCTCATGCCGCTGATGGGATTGGAAGAGTTGCCGAGAAGTCCGCTGATGCGCGCGGCCACGGTGACAAACAGAAAACCGAAAACGGTGACGAAAATTCCGGCAAAAAGATTGTGGTACCAGTGGGTCTCTGCTCCCGGGATGGGGTGAAAGGTAAGCAGGATCCACATCATCACGATGATCAGGCCGGAGCCGACCACTACCCAGCGCAGCGGCATATCGCGGTCGATGCGATCGGCCCCTGCGGATTTGCCGGCGCCTTCCTTGCGAACATCTTTGAGTCCGGCTTTCAACGCGGAAAAAATCGTGGGGAGGGTGCGCAGCAGAGTGATCAATCCCGCGGCGGCGACAGCTCCCGCGCCCATGGGCCGAATGTAAGTGCCCCAAATCTGGTCGGGGGTCATCAGGGGAATCGGAATAGTGGAGGGATAAATCGGAACGCCGTTGGCGAGCTGCCCATAAAAACGAATGGCGGGCATGATGACCAGCCAGGAAATAATGCCGCCGGCAAAAAGAATGCCGGAGACACGCGACCCGATGATGTAACCCACACCGAGATATTCAGAGGTAACGGTGACGCGGAAGGACGCGCCGGAAAACCACTTGGGCTGCGACTCCGGCTGCGAAGTCCAGGCCTGCACGGTATTCATTAAAAAGGTATAGGCGCCGCCCAATCCCAGGCCCCAGAAAACGCGCCCGGCGAATGAACCGCCGCGTTCGCCGGCCACCAAAACGTCGGCGCAAGCAGTGCCTTCGGGAAAGCTGAGATTGCCGTGCTCCTTGACGATAAGCTGGCGGCGGAGAGGCACCATGAAGAGCACGCCGAGCCATCCTCCCAGCAGAGCCAGCGGAAAAATTCGCCAGAAAGTGAATTCGGCGCCAAAGCCGAGAAAGATCAACGCCGGGATGGTGAACATCACGCCAGCGGCGAGCGATTCACCGGCTGAGCCGGTAGTCTGCACGATGTTGTTTTCAAGAATGGTGGAGCGCCCGAAAGCGCGCAGGATGCTGATGGACAAAACGGAAATGGGTATGGAAGCAGAAACCGTAAGCCCAGCGCGGAGTCCTACGTAGACGGTGATGGCGCCGAACAAAAGACCGAAGAGCGCGCCGAGGATAATGGCGCGTAGCGTGAACTCCTTGATGTTCTTGTCGTTAGGCACAAACGGCCGGAATTCGTCTGGCGGTGCAGTAGAACTCCACGGACGTTCGCTCAAGAAAAGCCTCCCGGGTGCCGAGCAGGGTACAGACCAAAATGCAGCGTGCGGGATTATGCCGCAGGTAGGGCATGCGTGGAAGAGAATCTTGGCGGGTAGCCGAGAGGTAACGGTGGACCAGCAGGTCTCTTGACACGGACGGGCCGGGACTATATTGTCCGCGACAATACTGTCACAGGTCATCAACATACGTTGAAATCCTGATGCCCTGCAGATGTGAGGCAAGCCCACTACCTCGCAGCTCGTGGAGCCCTGCCTCCAGATCAAGTCCCTGGAGGTAAGACATGTTGTACCGCCGCGTATCTCTCTTTCTCTCTATTTTCTGCTTGTGCGCCGTGGTTCGCGCACCCCATCGGGCCAACGCTGACGACTGGCAACCGATAAATCCGGCGGAGCTGAGCATGACCAGCGTGCCGGAAGCCCCCGGCGCTGCCGCCGTCATTCTCTATCGCCAAGTGGATCGCGACGACAACACCGACCGTGAATACAACTACGTGCGCATCAAGATTCTGACCGAGGAAGGGCGCAAATACGCCAACGTGGAGATTCCCTTTTTCAAGCAAAGTGAAGACGTACACGGCCTGAAGGCGCGCACGATCCGGCCGGACGGAACGATCGCGAATTTCGAAGGCAAGCCGCTGGAACAGATGATCGTCAAGGCCAAAGGATTGAAATATATGGCCAAGGTGATCGTGCTTCCGGACGTGCAGGTGGGCAGCATCATCGAATATCGCTACAACGACCAATGGAATTTCAGTCTCGTTTACAACTCGCAATGGATCCTGAGCAACGAGCTCTTCACCAAGTCCGCCAAGTTTTCGCTGAAGCCCAACAGCTATTTCCCGATGCGCACGAGCTGGCATGGCCTGCCAACGGGCACGGCGGCGCCAAGAAACGATAAGGGAGTAGTGCGGCTGGAAACCGGCAATGTGCCGGCCTTCCAGATCGAAGACTACATGCCGCCGCAAAACGAATTGAAGGCGCGCGTGGATTTCACGTACGGCGAGAGCACGGAATCGCAACCGGAAAAATTCTGGAAAAGCGAAGGGAAGAAGCGCAACGAGGGGATAGAAGGTTTCATGGGCAAGCGCAAGGCCATGGAACAAGCGGTGGCGCAAATCGTATCGCCGTCGGACACGCCGGAAATCAAGCTGCAAAAAATCTACGCGCGAGTGCAGCAGGTGCGCAATACGGGATATGAGCCGGAAGTGAGCGAGCAGGAAAAGAAGCGCGCCAAGGTGAAGTCTATTAACAACGTCGAGGATTTGTGGAAGAACGGCTACGGTTCCGGCGGTGAGATTACCTGGCTTTTCCTGGCCTTGGCGCGCGCCGCGGGGCTGGAAGCCTATCCGGTACTGGTGTCCCGTCGCAGCGAATATTTCTTTACTCCCCAGACGATGGATAGCCACCGGCTGAATGACAACGTGGTGCTGGTGAAATTAAACGGGAAAGATACGTACTACGATCCTGGAACGTTGTTCACACCATTCGGAATCCTGCCGTGGCCGGAGACCGGAGTAGCGGGCTTGCGTCTTGATAAAGACGGAGGCACGTGGGTAACCACCACGGTGCCGGACAGCGCGGTCTCGCGCATCGAGCGCAAGGCGGACTTGCGACTGACGGATCAAGGGAGCCTCGAGGGTAAGCTGACGGTTACGTTCGCGGGACTGGAAGCCCTGTCCATGAGACTCGAAATGAACAATGAAGACGAAGCAGCGCGAAAGACGTACATGGAAAACCAGGTGCGGGAATTTATTCCCGTGAGCATCGAAGTGGAGCTGAAGAATCAGCCGGACTGGAAGAGCTCTGCGCCGACGCTGGTCGGTGAATTCGAGATCAAAGTGCAGGGATGGGCTTCCGGGGCGGGTCACCGGGCGCTGATTCCTGTAGGACTGTTCAGCGCGCCCGAAAAGCACGTATTTGAACACGCCTCCAGAGTTCATCCCATTTATTTCGATTTTCCCACCGCGCGGCTTGACGACGTGACCATCGAACTGCCGCTGGACTGGAAAGTGAACAGCATGCCGCCGGCCCATATTGATGAGGGCAAAGTTTGCGCCTACAGCACGAAAGCGGAGAACAAGCAGGGAACGCTGCACCTGACGCGGAAACTGAGCGTGGAGGCGATCACCCTGGAAACAAAATATTACGGGGCGCTGAGAAATTTCTTTCAGGTGGTGAGGACCGGCGATGATCAGCAAATTGTGGTGCAGCCTGGCGCAAGCGCGGCGGCGAACTGACATGGCCCGGTCTCGCATCGCGGCGGCGACGGCGTTATTCGCCGGAACTCTGGCGTTGTGCCTGACGAGCGGCGCACCTCGCGCTTGCGCGAGTGATGCGCCTGGGTGGATGCACGGGCTGGTGAACGTGCCGCTGCCTGAACACGATGACAAGACGGATGCGGTGCTGCTGTATTCGGAATATGTTTTGAGCATCCAGGCCAACGGCAAGATGAAAAGCCTGCAGCGTGTGGCGTACAAAATTCTGCGGGTGGGCGGGAAGCGATACGGGCTGGTAGTTGTAAATTTCGATGCGGAGACAAAAATTTCGGCGCTGCATGGGTGGTGCATTCCCGCGCAAGGAAAAGATTACGAGGTGAAGGATAAGGATGCGATAGAAGCCTCGTTGGGAGTAGCCAACGGAGAATTGATTACCGATGTGCGCAGTAAACTGCTGCAAATCCCAGCAGCCGATCCGGGAAATATTGTGGGATACGAAGTCGAACAGGAATTGCGTCCCTATGTCTTGCAGGATGACTGGCTGTTCCAGCGGCCGATACCTACCGGGGAAGCGCGCTACACGCTTCAACTTCCGCCCGGCTGGGAGTACAAGGCCGCGTGGTTTAATCATGCGGAGATTGCGCCTAGTTCAGTAGGCAATAATCAGTGGCAATGGGTGGTGAAAAACGTTCCGGCCGTCAAAGGGGAAAAGGAAATGCCGCCGTGGCGCGGCGTAGCCGAACAGATGGTGCTTTCGGTGATTCCCTCGGGCGGATCGCAGAACCGCGGATTCCAGAGTTGGGACGATATGGGGAATTGGCAAGCGGGGCTGACGCGCGGGCGGCGAGACAGTTCGCCGGAGATAAAACAAAAGGTGGCGGAGCTGACGGCTTCGGCCAAGACGCCGGTGGAAAAAATGAAGGCCATCGCGGCGTTCGCGCAACGGGAGATTCGCTACGTGGGCATCGAACTGGGGATCGGCGGCTATCAACCGCACGCCGCGAAAGACGTTTTTGCGCATCGTTACGGCGACTGCAAAGACAAAGCCACGCTGGTGAGCACCATGCTTTCGGAAATGGGAGTGGAGTCCTACTACATCGTGATCAATGCGGAGCGGGACGCGGTCACGCCGGGGATGCCGCCGCAAATCGGAATTTTCAATCACTTGATTTTAGCGATTAAATTGCCGGAGGGAGTATCGGATCCTTCGCTGGTGGCCTTCATGGACGACGCGAAGTTGGGCAAGCTGCTTATTTTCGATCCTACGGATGAAATGACGCCATTCGGGCAGTTGCGCGGCGCCCTGCAGGCGAACTACGGGCTGCTGGTGACCCCGTCCGGCGGGGAATTAGTGGAATTGCCGCGGTTGCCATCGAGTCTGAACACCACGGAACGTTTTGCAAAACTGCAACTGGACGCCAAGGGCACGTTGAGCGGAGACGTCCGGGAAGTTCGCCGCGGAGATCCGGCGGTGTACCAACGCTACGTGCTGCAAGCCGCTGCTCAGCAATCGGACAAGATCAAGCCCATCGAGACCCTGCTGTCCCATTCGCTGGGCACTTTTCAGATTACTAAAGCCACGGTGGGAAACCTGGCGCAGACAAATTTGCCCTTCGTTTACGACTATTCGCTGGTGGCGGAAAATTATGCAAAACCGGCAGGAGACTTGCTGCTGGTTCGTCCGCGAGTGATGGGATATGAATCACGCGACCTGCTGGAGACCAAAGAAGCGCGCAAGTATGCGGTGGAATTCGCGGGGCCGTGGAAGGACAGCGACACTTTTGAGATTGCCTTGCCGGCCGGTTACGAGGTGGACGATCTGCCGCCGCCGGTGAACGCCGATTACAGTTTCGCGAGTTACCACAGCAAAGCGGAAGTTAACGGAAAAACTCTGAAATACACGCGCACGTTTGAAATCAAGGAACTGAGCGTGCCGGTAAGCAAAGTGGACGAGCTGAAGAAATTTTATCGCGAGATCGGAAATGACGAACGCAACACCGCGGTTCTGAAGCACAGCACGAACTGATTTCGACCAACGAACACGATTCCCACAGGGACGAAATAAAATCAGCCGAGTTTTGAGAGGCGGTCGCGGACCAGGTCGCTGAGGGCTTTGCCGTCGACGGATTTGCCTTCCAGGACGGCTTTGGCGGCTTTTACTACCGCGCCCATTTGCTTGATGGAGGTTGCGGCGGTTTCGGCGATGGCTTTGTCGATGGCGGCGTTCATTTCGCTGGCGCTGGCGCTGGCGGGGAGATAGGTTTCGAGGATGGCCAGCTCTTTGGTTTCTTTGGCGGCCAGCTCGGGGCGGTTGCCTTTTGTAAATTGCTCGATGGATTCCTTGCGCTGCTTGACGAGGGTTTGCAGGATTTGAATGGACTCGGTCTCGTCCAGCACGCGGATTTTTTCCACTTCTTTATGTTTGATGGCGGCCTTGATGCCCCGGAGGACGCTCAGGCGCAGCTCGTCCTTGGCGCGCATGGCGTCCACCAGGTCCTTCTGAATGCGTTCAGTGAGACTCATCGGCAGCCCCCGAAATGCGTTAACGCCGCTTTAACGTGGTGTGTAAGAACCATTTGTAGATTGGAAAACTATAACAGAATGTTCGCGGCTTACATTGACAGTGTCGCGGGGGCTCGCTACCGTTGAAAGGTTACAGTCGACGCAAAAAGCCTGGCAGAGGCGGAGAAGACCAAGATGAAAGTAATTGTTGCGGATAAAATCAGCGAACGCGGCGTGAAGCTGCTGCAGGCCCAGGCGGGCTGGAAGATCGTCTTGACCAACAAAGACAACCTGGTGGCGGAGATTGCGGATGCGCAGGCGTTGATCGTGCGCAGCGCAACGAAAGTTACGGCGGAACTGCTGGACAAGGCTCCCAACCTGCGCTGCGTGGGGCGCGCGGGAGTGGGCGTGGACAACATCGATCTGGAAGCGGCCACCAAGCGCGGGATTGTAGTGATGAGCACGCCGGGCGGAAACGCGGTGAGCGTGGCGGAGCATACTTTTGCGCTGATGCTGTCGCTGGCGCGGCAAGTCCCCAAGTTGGACAAGGCGTTTCACGAAGGACGGTGGGAAAAATCCAGCGCAGCGGGCACGGAAATCAGCGGCAAGACCCTTGGGCTGATCGGGCTGGGGCGCATCGGCAGCGAAGTAGCGGTGCGCGCGCAAGCATTTGATATGCGCGTGCTGGGCTATGACCCGTACATCAGCGAAGCGGCGGCCAAGGAATTTTCTGTGGAGCTGGTGCCGCTGGACAAGCTGCTGGCGGAAAGCGATTTCGTTTCGCTGCACACGGCGCTGAGTCCCGCGACGCAAAATCTGATCAGCGCCGCGACGCTGGCAAAAATGAAAAAGGGCGCGTTCATTATTAATGCCGCGCGCGGGGAGTTGATTGAAGAAGCCGCGCTGGCGGCAGCGCTGAAGAGCGGGCACATCGGGGGCGCGGGGCTGGACGTGTTTGCGGTGGAGCCGCCCAAAAATTCGCCGCTGGTCGGATTGCCGAACGTGGTGGGCACGCCGCACATTGCGGGTTCGACTACTGAAGCGCAGGAAGAAGTGGGCACGCAGGTGGCGGTGCAGGTGAAGGATTATCTTTCCGAGGGAATCATCAGGAACGCGGTGAATTTGCCAGTGCTTTCGGCGGAGCAATATCGGCGCGTGCGGCCTTACCTGCAATTGGCGGAGCGGCTGGGCTCGCTGGTGTCACAAGCGTCGGAGACGCGTCCGTCGAAAATTCGGATTCGTTACGCGGGGGAAGTTGCGGAAGTGGGCACGCATTTGTTGCGCAGCGCGGTGCTCGCGGGAGTTTTGAACGCCGTGCTGGATGAAAAAGTAAACGTGGTGAATGCTCCGGCGGTGGCGACGGCGCGCGGCTTGAAAGTGGAAGAAGAGACGCGCAAGCGCGAGCACGGCTTCCCCAATACGCTGGAGATCGCGGTGTTGCCGGAGGCCGGCGGCTCGAAGGAGGGTTTTGCCGCCGAAGGCACGGTGTTGTTTGACGGGACGCCGCGGCTGCTGCAGATTGACGGCATCCCGCTGGAAGCGCAGCTGGACGGAACAATTTTGTACCTGCGAAACCGCGACGAGCCCGGAGTCATCGGACAAGTGGGCACGATGCTGGGCAAGTACGGCGTGAACATCGCGACTTTCGCGCTGGGACGGAGAGAAGCCACCGCGGGAGCGCAAGCGGTTTCGCTGGTGCGGCTGGACGGCGACGTGTTCAACTCCATCCTGGAGCCAATCAAGGGGATTCCGGCGATTACGGAAGCAAAGCTTCTGCGGCTGAATTAAGTTGGAGCCTCCAGCTCACGGGTGTTTGTGAAAAGAAATCGGAGAAATCGACATCGGAGCTGTCCGCGCAGAGATGCGAGCGACAGTAATAAAAACCATTCGAGATTTCGAATCGATCCAGCTAAACTTCCGCTCCATAGCTAATGGAGTCCAGGATTATCGAGTATTTAGCTAATCCCAGTCGCTCCACCGGGAAATCCAGAAACAATTGTTGACATCCCCCCTGCCTTTAGCCTAAAAACTATCTCAATGGGTTAGGCGGTTCTTCAGGACCGCACGGGTGGGTCTTTTTGTTTATCGCAACGGAAGTTCCAAGCAAAAAAAATCGGTCACTGCTTAAAGGAGTTTTCATGCGCGCTATTAGATTGGCGACGGCGATGCTTGTGTTCTTGGTGTGTGCGATGCAGGCGTGGAGCCAGACGGGAACGTCCGCGATAACAGGCACGATCACGGACCCGCAAAAGAGGCCGGTGGTTGGTGCGACGGTTACCTTAACAAACGTGGGGACCAACTCATCGCGTAGCGCGCAAACCTCCGAGAATGGAACGTATAGTTTCGACTTGATAACACCTGGCGCCTATCGCGTAGAGGTCGAGGCCGCCGGATTCAAGAAGAACGTGACTGACAATGTGCAGGCCCTTATTGGTAAGAATTCGGAGCACAGCGTGGAACTGGAGGTGGGCTCGATCGCCATGACGGTGGAAGTGACGGCGAGCAATTCAAGCGCGCTCATCAATACGCAGGATGCGTCGTTGGGCAACGTTATGGACTCGAGCCAGATTACCCAACTTCCATTGGAGGGCCGCAATCTGTCGGATTTGCTCAGCTTACAGCCTGGGGCGACCCAGGAGGGATACGTGACGGGCGCCCGAGCCGACCAGTCCAACGTTACTTTGGACGGCGTGGACATCAATAATGCGCAAACCGGTAACGCCTCGATAGCAACTTCGGACAACGGGCTGGTAATCGGTTCGCTCTCGGGCAGCATAACGTCGGGCCCGGTTTTGCGCCTCAACTCGGAGGCCGTCGAAGAGTTCCGCGTCACCACGGCCAACGGAAATGCCAACCAGGGGCGTTCCGCCGGTGCGCAGATCAACCTGGTCACCAAATCGGGTTCAAATAGTTTGCACGGGGCGGCGTTTGAATTCTACCGAGGCACCGGTTTTGAGGCTAACGACTTTTTCAGCAATGCGTCGGGAACGCCGCGCACGCCATTGGTTCGAAACACTTTCGGAGGGGCACTCGGCGGGCCGATTTTGAAGAACAAATTGTTCTTTTTCTACAGTTACGAAGGGCGCCGGGATGCCACATCAACAGGGGTGACCGAAGTTGTTCCTTTGGCGAATTTGGGCCAGGGAACCATCAACTATACGTATTGCCCGGATGCCGATTGCAACAATCCTCTGCCAGCGTCGTTGAACCTGTCTCAGGTTCAACAGGTGTATTCAGACGCCGGCATCAACCAAGCAGCCCTGGACGCTCTCGCAGCCGCTGCTGCCAAGTACCCCGCCAACGACGCAACGGTAGGCGACCAATTGAACACCGGCGGCTTTCGCTTTAACGCCCCCACACCCGTAAAACTGAACTCGCACATCGCGAAGTTGGACTATACGTTGACCAGCAATCAAAGCCTTTTCGCCCGGGTGAACTACATCAGTGATACCCAGGTAACTCCCCGAGCCTATCCCGATACGATATCGCCGACGATCTGGAGTCATCCGCGAGGTCTCGCTGTGGGGCACAACTGGGCCATCGGCAGCCACTGGGTAAACAACCTGCGCTATGGGTACACGCGCCAAGCCTTTACCGAAGGCGGCGACAGCAATGGGAATGACATCGCGTTTCGGTTCGTATTTTTTCCCAATAACCAAAGCCATAGTTTGAGCAGAGTGACGCCGGTACACAACATCACAGATGATGTTTCCTGGATTCACGGAAAGCACACCTTTCAGTTTGGAGGCAACGTACGCCTGGTTAGCAACCAGCGCGTGAGTTTCGCGAATGCGTTTGACAACGCAATCACTAACCCTTCGTTTTATTTCGGAGCAGGCGATCACGTCTCGAACGACTTCCAGACATATTTGGATGACAACGGTTTGCCAGGGGACGAAAACGCGGGCCAATCCTTGAATTCCATCGCGGAAGTCCAAAACTCGGCCACCGCGCTGATTGGCCGTTTCTCGCAATATACCGCGGACTTCACCTTTAACAAGGACGGTAGTTTGTTGGATGCCGGAGTGCCCACCAAGCGGAACTTCGCCACCCAAGCTTACGAAGGATACTTCCAGGACTCCTGGAAGATTCGCCCTCACCTTACCCTTACACTTGGGCTACGTTACAGCTTAGAGCGACCGGTGTATGAGACTCAGGGTTTTGAAGTGCAACCTGACGTTCCGCTGGGAACGTACTTTGCCAATCGCCTCGCGGCTGCAGCTCAAGGAAACAATTTCATCGATCCCATCGTGATCAACCGCTCTGGCCCGGTGAACGGCGGAAAGCCGATGTACAACTGGGACAAGAATAACTTCCAGCCGCGTATCGCCGTGGCGTGGTCGCCCAGTTACACTGAGGGGCTAATGCATTCCATCTTTGGCGACAGCGGCAAGTCGGTGGTTCGCGGCGGCTTTGCGATTACCAACGACTACTATGGCCAAGCCTTGGCGGTGGACTGGGATTTGAACAACACTCTGGGTTTCACATCGAACTACACCACCCCGGCGAACACCTACGATACGGTAGCCGGCAATCTGGCGCCGTTATTTACCGGCTTTAATCAAGACGTACGCTCCCTTCCTAATGTAGTTACTCCAGCGGCGCTGCAGTTTCCGCTAGCGCAGCCGATCGACGAGGGAGAGCGTATCGAGACGGGTGTGGATTCCAATCTCCATGCGCCCACCGAATACGTATGGAATTTGACCTACGAGCGTCAGATGCGCGCAGGTCTTACTCTGTCTGTGACCTACGTCGGGCGCTCGGCGCGCAGTTTGCTGGCTCGCCGGGACGCGGTGGCCTTTAACAATGTTCGTGATCCGCAGAGCGGCATGGACTGGTACACGGCCGGCACGATTCTGGAAAAGCAACGCCAGCAAAATGTGGATACTAGTCAGATCGCGTCCATCCCATTCTTTGATAACCTTTTCCCAGCTAATTTGGTCGACCTTTTCAACAACGATCCGAACATCGACGCGGGTTTTCCATCCAACTGGACTCCTACACAGGTGTTCTATGGGTTGCAAAGCCGGGGCGGGGGCGGGCAACCGACGAATCCATTTGCGTTCTTTTCCGGCAACGACTGGACTGATGCGGAAGCTCAAGTCGATATAGCGCTTTTCGATGCGGGGTTGCCCACGAGGTTCATGCAGCCGCAATACGGCGCATTGGCCGCGTGGAGCACCATTGGAAATTCCAACTACAACGCTCTTACCGTGTCGTTACGGCAGCGGTTGAATAGTTTGACCATGGATTTCAACTACACCTTCTCCCACTCTTTAGATGACTCCTCCGGATTGCAATCGGACTTCGGCTTCGGCAGCCAAAACAACAGTGGGCCGTTTATCGAAAATCCGATTCGCCAGCGCAGCAACTACGGGAGCTCCGACTTTGACATCCGGCACCTCATCAATACTTCCGCCGTGTGGCAGATGCCGTTTGGTAAGGGCAGAGCTTTCATGAACACGGACAATCGGGCCGTGCAGGCAGTCCTTGGGGGATGGCAACTGGCAGGCATCTTCCGGTGGAATACCGGGCTGCCATCCGCCTCGCCTTTCGATGACGCGCGCTGGGCAACTAACTGGAATGTCCAAGCTAATGTCACTCCCATTGGTCCCTTTCACACTTGCCCCACCCGTATCGGAACCCCGGACCCCGTCGGTACCGGCGCTCCGAAACTCTTCGGTGGATCCGGTTGCGATATCAAGGCAATTTATCAAAACTTCCGGAACGCATATCCAGGCGAAACGGGCCCCCGGAACTATCTGAGACTTCCGGGATACATGAACGTGGATCTGGGGCTGGCCAAGAGCTTTACCATGCCGTGGAGCGAGAAGCATCAGTTGCAGCTCCGCTGGGATGTGTTCAACGTAGCCAACGCGCAGAGTTTTGGATTGATCAATCTTAGCCGCACGGGTGACGGCGTCGCCCGTGATCCTGCATTACGCGGGCTGAATCCGCCTTCGAATTGGTCAAACTTTACACAAATACAGGGGCAGCCTCGAGTGATGCAGATCGGGGCGCGCTACTCTTTCTAGAATCCGGAGGCAACCGGAAAACGCCGCCGAGGCTAGTTCAGCCCGGCGGCGTTTTCGTTTTGGGGAAGGTTGCGGGCCGAAGGGGCGATTCACCGTTTGCCGGAAAAGATGTAATGAGGTGATATTTCGCCGCGGGAGAGAATGGGAGCCTGATGGGATTCGACAGAGCGTGTAGAAGATAGATTGGTCAACTATAACGTCATAAATTTTATATGGTTTTGCAGATTGGTTTCTAAATTATCTTCAGCTACCTGAATCGTCAGAAAGCTCCCACAAAGAAGTGCAGCGTTTTCAGCCCGCCCGGTCTGGCCCACAAGTTGCATCCTCACATTCCGGGGCGAGTGCGAAACCTTTCAGCACTTTCCGCGTCAGACTCCAAATCAGTAAACACCAAGTTGAATTTAAGTGGGCGAAAGGAACAGTGCATGAGCCGGTCTTCTCTGAAGCGCAATATTATCCTTGGCTTGATGATTTCAATGCTGGCTGCGGCTGCGGTTTGGGCGCAAACGGGGACCACCTCGCTGCATGGTGTGGTCACCGATAAGTCCGGCGCTGCCATGACGGGCGTTAAAGTCACGCTCACATTTGAAAGTCAGGCTCAAGCGCGCGACACCGTTTCAAGCGATGCCGGAGAGTACGATTTCGTCGGCTTGCCACCGGGAACGTATGTACTGTCGGTGGAGTTGCCGGGATTTAAGAATTACGAGCAGAGGAACCTGCAACTACAGGTGAACACTCCTGCGACCAAGAATATCGTCATGGAATTAGGAGGATCTTCAGAGACCGTGGAAGTCTCGGCGCAGGCCGCCCTGGTGAACACCACCGACGCTTCGCTGGGCATCGCCTTCAGCGAAAATCAGATCAAGCAACTGCCGCTGGAGGGCCGCAACATACCCGACCTTCTGACCTTGCAGGCGGGTGTGGTGTACACCGGAAACCGCTCGGACATTAATACTAATAACGATACGCGCAGCGGTTCGGTCAATGGAGCACGCAGCGATCAAACCAACCTGACGCTTGACGGTGTGGATGCCAACGATCAGGTGAATGGCAGCGCGTTCACTTCGGTCCTTCCGGTGACGCTGGACTCGGTCCAGGAGTTTCGCGTCACGACTACCGGCTACAATGCCGATCAGGGGCGCTCGTCTGGCGCGCAGGTCAGCCTGGTGACCAAGAGCGGGACGAATGACTTCCACGGATCGGCATACGAATACCATCGGAATACGGTTACGAGCGCGAACGATTACTTCGTAAAACAAGCCGAGTTGGCGAATGGCGATCCTAACGTAGCACCCAAGTTGCTCAGGAATATTTTTGGCGGTTCCATTGGCGGGCCTATCAAGAAGAACCGCCTGTTCTTTTTCGCAAATTACGAAGCGGCTCGCCAGCGCGAAGAAGCCAGCGTTGTTCGCGTGGTGCCCAGCGCCGCTTTCCGCGCTGGCTACGTGACCTACACGTGCGCGAATGCCGCCAGTTGCCCGGGAGGCACGATACCGGGCACCAGCTTTACTGTTCCAGCCGGCAGCTTCGCCCTAAGTCCCACACAACTCACCAATATGGATCCGCTGGGTCTCGGACCAAATTCCGTAGTGGTCAACTACCTGAACAGTTTTCCATTGCCCAACGACAATACCGTGGGGGACAACGTTAACCTGGAAGGATTTCGTTTCCGCGGCGCGGTGCCGACAAACAGAAATTGGTACATCGCGCGCGCCGATTACAAACTTACTTCTAGCGGAAGTCACACACTTTTCTGGCGCGGCGCATTGCGCAATGACGCGCAGAGCGGAGCGCCTTACCTGCCTGGTGATTCACCACTGCTTTCCACGGTGGACTACAGCAAAGGATTTACGATTGGTTACACGGCCGCACTCACGGCGACGGTGTTTAATAGCTTTCGTTACGGGTACACCCGGCAAAGCATCGGAAATCTGGGTAACAACGACACGCAGCCCTTTATATTTTTTCGGGGACTAAATGACAACAGCACTGCCGCAAATTCAAGCCAGGCGGTAACTCGAAGCTTTGCATACCAGACACCAGTGCACAATTTCGTGGATGACGTGTCCTGGACGAAGGGCCGCCACACTTTTCAGTTTGGAACGAATGTGCGATTTATCCGCAATCCGCGTGAAAATTTTCTCAGTTCCTTCAGCGATGGGGTCACCAATTCTTCTGGCCTGGACACCGCGGGATTGGCTAACAAGAACAGTCCGCTTGATCCCGCAAGCAACGGCTTTCCAGCGGTAGCCACTGGCTTTGACAATTCCTATGATTATTCGACGGTTGCGCTGCTGGGGATTGTGAGCCAGTTGGATGCGGCGTACAACTACGACAAGACGGGCCAAGCCTTGCCGTTAAACTCGCCAGTAAAGCGTCGTTGGGGAGCCGATGAATATGAGTTTTATTTCCAGGATTCGTACAAAATCAAGCCGACACTGACGCTAACGTACGGTCTTCGCTATTCCTTGTTTTCACCTCCGTGGGAAACCACTGGGACGGAAGTAGCGCCCTCGTTCAGTCTGGGCAGCTGGTTTCAGACCCGCGCCAATGAGATGAACAATGGCATTGGCTCGAACCAGGATCCTTTGATTACTTTGGACCTCGCCGGCCCTGCCAACGGCAAGCCCGGTTTTTACAACTGGGACAAGAAGAACTTTGGTCCGCGAGTGGCCCTTGCTTGGGCTCCCAATTTTTCTTCAGGTCTCCTGAGAGATATCTTCGGAGAAAGAGATCAAACTGTTATTCGTGCCGGCTTTGGTGTGGTCTACGATCGCGTCGGCGCGGGCTTGCTCAGCACTTTTGATCAGTATGGTTCTTTTGGGTTGTCCACCACCCTTACGAACGACCAGGTGCCATCTGTCACGTCCGCTCCTCGCGTGGCCGACCTGAATACGATTCCGGTTACCGATCAAAACGGAAACGTTATTTTTCCGCCTGCGCCTCCGGGAGGATTCCCATTTACGCCGCAAGATAATACGCAAGGACTAGCGATTAACTGGGGACTGGACAGCAGCATCAAAACACCGTATTCGTATGCGCTGGATTTGTCAGTTGCTCGCCAGTTGCCGAAAGGCCTTAGCATCGAGGTTTCTTACGTCGGCAGACTTTCTCATCGGTTGCTGGTACAGGAAGATTTGGCCATGCCGCTGAACCTCGTGGATACGGCGTCAGGAGTGACGTATTTCCAAGCGGCGCGCGCTCTTTCGGAACTGAGCGCCGCTGGCACACCTACATCAAGCATTACGCCCGCACTGGTGGGTCCAACTGCTGCTTACTGGCAAGATCTTATCGCGCCGTTAGCCGCCGGGGATTCGTATTCCCTGTCTTGCAGTGGCGCGTCGACGTCCAGCCCGTTACAGGCGGCTTATGATCTGTTCAGCTGCAATACCTTCAACGAGACGACAGCGCTGTGGCAGCTGGACCAAGCAGGGTCAGACTTTTCCGGCAACGCCGGAATCGCGGGCTCACTTACAGATGCAAATGGCAACCCGGTGAACTACTATCCGACCAAGCTGGGAAGCAGCGCCTACTTCAACAAACAATTCAAGTCGCTCTACGCCTGGCGCTCCAAAGGCATAGCCAATTACCACGCGATGCAAGTCAGTTTGCGAAAGAAAATGTCACGTGGCCTGCAGTTTGATTTCAACTACACCTACTCGAAGTCCATTGATATGGGCTCCGATGCCGAACGCATTGGCCCCTGGAGTGGACTTTCCGGACAGGTCATAAACTCATGGGATCCCAAGGCACGGCGATCGGTATCGGACTTTGATCTCCGACACCAGATCAATGCTAACTGGATTCTAGAACTGCCCTTTGGAAAGGGCCGATGGTTGGCTCGCGATGCGGGCGGAGCTTTGAACGCTCTAATCGGTGGATGGCAGCTTTCCGGACTGGCTCGATGGACCAGCGGTTTCCCGGTGTCGGTACTTAACGGCGGGACTTGGCCAACGAACTGGCAACTGGGTGGCGGGGCCGTACAAACCGGACCTGTGCATACGGGTACCTTTTACAACGCGCCGGGAACTCCCGAAGGTTCAGTGAGTATTTTCGCTGATCCGACGGGTCCCACTGGAATTGGCGCATTTCGCCACGCCTTTCCTGGGGAAAGCGGTGGGCGTAATCAGATTCGCGGAAATGGTTTTGCCGGGTTGGACGCGGGATTGTCCAAACGCTGGGTGATGCCGTGGAAGGAATCGCAAAGCCTGCAGTTCCGCTGGGAAGTATTCAACGTGCTCAATCTGAAGCGCTTCGACGTCCAAAGCATTAACACCAATCTCGATTCCGGATCTTTTGGAAACTACACGGGATTGCTGACCAATCCGCGGGTGATGCAGTTCGCATTGCGCTACGAGTTCTAAACGGCTGCGTTTTGCAAGAGCCGCCGGACACGCTGATGTGTCTGGCGGTTTTCTTTTTGACTAGGGGTCTGTCGGCACAGGTTTCCGATCGCGCTTTCCGTATGAGCATCGCGCGCATACCCGCGTTCAAAAAAAGCGACCCGTTGTACCCGTATCCGGTGATGCCTGGCTGTGATAATCTATGATTTGAGTCCAGTGATGAACGCTGGGCACATCAGTCGGGGCGTAGCGCAGCCTGGCTAGCGCGCCTGGTTCGGGACCAGGAGGTCGAAGGTTCAAATCCTTTCGCCCCGACCATTTTAATCCCGCAGATTCATGAAGGTAGCTGCTTTTGCAGATTCGTATCAGCCACAGCGATTTTCGTTGTGTGCCCAATTTTGTGCCCACCTAATCTTTCCATCGCTGTGAACACGGCATCCTCGGAAGGATGTACGTAGCGGGTCGACATCGACACGGAACTATGGCCGGCGATGCGCGCCAGGGTCCAGGCATCGCAACCTGATTCTCCGAGTCGAGTCAGGAAAGTGTGACGCAGTGAATATAGGACGAATGGGCGCACAGGTTTCGCATTGGTCCGCTTCGCCTCTTCACGCAGAATGATGAAAGCCCGGGCATGCTGCTTCTTCAAGCTGGAAGATTCAAGATGTCCACTGCGCGTGGCAGCAGGCCAAATCCAACCTTCGACGGGCTTCCCGGCATTTTTCCAACGGCTCTCAAGGATGGTCCTGACGCGGAGTGTCATCGGAAGAACGCGGCGGGCAGCCGCCGTTTTTCCATGCGTCACTAAGAATGTTCCATTTCTCCCATTAGACCATGTCACCGATTCCCACCGCAGCCGGAAGCACTCTTCGGGTCGCGCACCGGTATCCGCGAGAATCGCTGCTACCTGAGCAACCAATTCAGGCGCTGCAGCCAAATATCGAGATTCTTCTTCGACCGTAACCACGTGCTCACGGTGACGCTCACCGGGCAACATTCGGATCATGGGTGCGGCATCACAGAGATCCCATTCAGCAGCTAAACGAAGCATTCGGCGCAATATTTGCAATGAGCTATTAACCGTGCTGATTTGCAGCCCCTGGGATTGGCGATAGGCAGCGAAACCACTGGCTGCTTCGCTAGTTATCTGGTTGAGCTTGGCGTCAACCAACGGTTTGTAGGCACTAATTGCCCTTATCCCGACCTTGTAGTAGTCACGCCAAGTCTTTGGCGAATTTTTCTCGAACGTAGATTTTGCCCACGGCTCAAAGCGTTCGGCAATAAACTCGCGCAGGGTACTTGATAGTTTCTTGTCACGTAGTCCCACTTCTCCTTTCGCGAGCGACGTCCGATGCGCAGCTTCCATCTGCCGGGCCACCTTATCACTGCCCTGTTTCGTGGATTCGCGGACAAGCCTTCCCTGCCACATGAACTTGTACCAATAAACTCCGCAGGAGCCACGCTTGCCGCACTTGGTGCATTTTCCCTGGAAATCAAGTTTACATTTCCCGCGTTTATAGACCATCGCTCACCAACCTGAAAAACACCTACCTCTTTTTGCGCTGCCGGCCTCGACCTTTTGGCCGTCCACCAAGAGCGGCCCAAATCTTAAGCCGAGAACGAGAATATTTTTTGGCTCGCGCTTTACCGCCTCTACGCCCCGCAGGAATATTATTCAGTTAACGCTGAAACAAGTGGATGTGCACGCGGGTGGTGAGCCGGCCGGGTGAGCCGCGCGGATATCCCTCATAAAACTGCAACCTAATGCACGTCGGACGTTACGCTGCGGCGTTCCCTCACTCAGTGGGCGAGCCCGGATCACCGGGATTGCGAACTATCTTGTCGACGCCGAAGATCCTTTTCCGCCGGATTCGGTCGGCGATATCTGGCGGGGCTGACTGATTTGACTTCGCGATGTTTCGCGGACGCATAACCGTGCAGAAAATTCTCGAAACGACGGGCGAGCATTGCCGCTGCATAGCGATGGAACCCGAATCCACAGTCTCTCTATGGACTCTACCCTTGTGCGAACGCTGATGGTTTAGATCAGAACGCCAACTGCAAACGGAACTGAATACTGCGCGCCCCATTCGTACCGCTGGCATTGTTTGGATTTGCGATGCTGGCGCCAAACGACGTTGCATTCTGAATGTTCACATATTGTGCTGGATTGTTTGTGGCGCCAGAGAAATTATCAGTAACCGTCCAGTTCGGATGGTTGAACGCATTTACAAACTCCGCGTAAATGTTGAGCCGCACGCGTTCGAGGATCGGGATCGATTTGATGATAGAAATATCGGTATTCACAAACATCGGTCCGGTCAAGAAGATGAAACTGCCCAATTGGCCTGGTGTAGTAACCGGGAGAATGGGTTGGTTACCGTTTGCGAACAGCTTGGGATTCAGAAAAACAACTGGTTCGCTAGTGTTCGGTCCGTCAAATACTCCTACGTTGCTCTGTAGCTGGCTTTTGGTGACGCCATTTAAGACCACTCCGGAATCGGATTGATCGGGAGCATTAAGAGGGTTGTTGAAATAATTGAAAGAGTTGAATCCGCCAAGCAGTTTAAAATTCCGTCCGGACTGTGCAGTCAGAATCGTGCCGACCGTCCAGTCGCGGTAGGATATCTGTTGGTGTTACTCTGCCTCTGAAAGAAGTTGAGTTGGTTCACATACGCGAGATTTGCAAGTGGGCTCAGTGTTTGATTCTGCGCAAAACCGTTAAGTTGATCAAAGATACTCGCCATGATCGGGTCGGCGGTTGCAGGAAATCCGTTTGCCTGGGCTAGGGCGAGCAGATCTACGGTATGCTGGGCGCCGCTGACTCCCGTGTAGGTAAACAGGCCTTGCTGCGCTGGCTGCGTCGGGATTTGAACGCCAGTGAAAACGGCGAAGGGATTGTCTTCCTCCTCGTAGTTAAAGAAGAAAAATATTTTGTTCTTCCAGATGGGGCCGCCTAAACTCCCGCCATAGTCATTCAAATGCGAAGACGACTTTGGAGCACCCAGCGCATTGTTTCGGAAACTGTTGGCGTTGAAAACACTGTTCTGCACCTGCCAGAACGCTGATCCATGAAAATTGTTGGTACCCCGTTTAGTCACAAAACGCAACTGAACGGAGCCCTCCGCCCCAGCATCGGCGGTTAGGCTGTCCGTTGAAACGGTCACTTCGTCGAAGGCGCCAAGGCGAAGTGGTGCGGCCGTGTAGAAGCCGGTCGTGGAAGTACGGTAACGCTGGAAATTATTGTTCACGCCGTCCACCGTGATATTGATTGCAGCGTTCGGTAGTGCGTTGTATGTGGTGAATCGTTGATCGCCGCCTGTTTGAGCTCCGGGAACCAGCTGTGCGAAGGGAAGCACATCCCGGCCGCCCAGAGGCAAATTTTGCAGGCCCTCGGGACTGATGGTGGAAGACAGGGTGTTAGTAGTTGTCTCCAAAACTTCACTTTCGGCGGAAACCCGCACCGTCTCCGAGGACTCTCCCACCTTTAACTGCACTCGTAGATCGGTGGTTCTAGCTGCGTCGATCACGATGTTTTCGTATAGGGCATCGCGGAAACCTTTGGCGCTGGCCCTCAGCAGATAGCTGCCGGGCTGCACGGCCGGAAAAACGTACTTGCCGGATGTATTGGCAGTCATCGCCTGATGAAAACCGGTGGAAGCTTGGGACAATTCAATTGCCGCGCCGGCGACCACTGCACCGCAAGGGTCTGTAACCGTTCCGGACAATTGGCCTGTGGTACGAACCTGAGCGGCTTCAAGTTCCGATGAGGGGAGCACTAAAAGGATGGAGAGAACGATGCTGAACATAAATAGCCTAGTCATGAGACCCTCCGAATTCCACCTGCAACAGCTACCCTTGATTCCCGTGGTGCTATTTCTTGGTGATCTCCTCGGCATCGTGCAAAGTCAATGCGAAGTGTATACAAAATACGTTATACGATGTCAAAGTCTCTTCCGGTAATCCCCGAGTGTAGGGATGTGCAATCGGCCGGAAGTTGGAGAAAGTTTTGGGACCTGAGCAGTCCGCTTGCTGAATTTCCATGAAATGGATAATGTATGCAGTTCGAGATCGGAGATGATACGCCT